>NZ_QTPQ01000016.1:0-151216 GCF_003853425.1 Burkholderia sp. Bp9140 | reverse complement strand
GGCGACGGCAAGGTCATCGCACTCGACGCGAAGTTCAACTTCGACTCGAACGCGCTGTTCCGCCACCCGGAAATCGTTGCTTACCGCGACCTGGACGAAGAAGATCCGGCTGAAATCGAAGCGTCGAAGTTCGACCTCGCGTACATCTCGCTCGACGGCAACATCGGCTGTCTCGTGAACGGCGCAGGCCTGGCGATGGCGACGATGGACACCATCAAGCTGTTCGGCGGCGAGCCGGCGAACTTCCTGGACGTCGGCGGTGGCGCTACGACCGAGAAGGTCACGGAAGCGTTCAAGCTGATGCTGAAGAACCCGGATCTGAAGGCGATCCTCGTGAACATCTTCGGCGGCATCATGCGCTGCGACGTGATCGCGGAAGGCGTGATCGCCGGTTCGAAGGCCGTGAACCTGAACGTGCCGCTCGTCGTGCGCATGAAGGGCACGAACGAGGACCTCGGCAAGAAGATGCTGGCCGATTCGGGCCTGCCGATCATCTCGGCGGACAGCATGGAAGAAGCTGCGCAGAAGGTCGTCGCGGCAGCCGCAGGCAAGTAACGCGCGCGCTAATGAACACGCATGGCGGCGCGGTTCATACGCGACGCCAATCGAACAGAGGTCAAAGTACATGTCGATTCTGATCAACAAGGACACGAAGGTCATCACGCAGGGCATTACCGGCAAAACCGGTCAGTTCCATACGCGCGCCTGCCGTGAGTACGCAAACGGCCGCGAAGCATTCGTCGCGGGCGTGAACCCGAAGAAGGCCGGCGAAGACTTCGAAGGCATTCCGATCTACGCGAGCGTCAAGGAAGCGAAGGCAGAAACCGGCGCGACCGTGTCGGTCATCTACGTTCCGCCGGCAGGCGCAGCCGCTGCGATCTGGGAAGCGGTCGAAGCCGATCTGGATCTCGCGATCTGCATCACGGAAGGCATCCCCGTCCGTGACATGATCGAAGTGAAGGACCGCATGCGTCGCGAAGGCTGCAAGACGCTGCTGCTCGGGCCGAACTGCCCGGGCACGATCACGCCGGACGAACTGAAGATCGGCATCATGCCGGGTCACATCCACCGCAAGGGCCGCATCGGCGTCGTGTCGCGTTCGGGCACGCTGACGTATGAAGCGGTTGCGCAGCTGACGGCACTCGGCCTCGGCCAGTCGTCGGCAGTCGGTATCGGCGGCGACCCGATCAACGGTCTGAAGCACATCGACGTGATGAAGATGTTCAACGACGATCCGGATACGGACGCAGTCGTGATGATCGGCGAAATCGGTGGTCCGGACGAAGCCAATGCGGCAGAGTGGATCAAGGACAACATGAAGAAGCCGGTGGTCGGCTTCATCGCTGGCGTCACGGCGCCTCCGGGCAAGCGCATGGGCCACGCCGGCGCGCTGATCTCGGGCGGTGCGGATACGGCCGAAGCGAAGCTGGAAATCATGGAAGCGTGCGGCATCACCGTCACGCGCAACCCGTCGGAAATGGGCCGTCTGCTGAAGGTGGCTCTTTAACCAGTGCAGATGCCACTGGGGCGCCGGTCTCAATCCCGGAAAGATGCCCAACGTATGCCCGAGTAGACGATTTACGAGGGAAGCGTGCCACGATGATCATCTGTCTCGTAGCACGTCTTCCTCGTCGGCATACATGCGCCCAAGTCCAATCAATTGCAGGCTAAGTGGAACGGGCCTATCGGATATTTGCGCCGCGCTGGTCGGCCCGTGGACAATGGGGCGGGATCAGAAGAACACGAAGCCGATGGATGGGAACGCGTCCCGCGCTCGTCAAGGCTGCTACCGAGGTACTGATGGGACGAGATGCGGCTGGCGTCTCGATTCGCGACCCCGACGGGATCGTGCACATCGGCGCGGTGACGATCCGCATGGTCAACCAATACCGGCTTCCGGCTCGGACTAGTGGCAACCGAAAATTTTCCAGTTATCTATGGCGTCGACAGGCTCGCGCCTATCCCTTGCGCAACTACGCGCGAACGATCGGGACTGCGCGTGCAAACCTTGCAGCCGTTGTTCAGCGTTCAAGGCCACGCTACAGCAACTGAAGACCGTCCCGAGAAGCGTACTGAAGGTCACCATCCAACTGACGCACGCAGCTGATATTCACAATATTCTTTCATTGTACTTTCGTATTTCTGGTCAAACACGACTGGTCGACAGGTACGATTTTTGACATTGAACGTGCGGTTCAAGCCATTCATGGTACCGGTTCCTCAAGGCGTTGCTCGGCTGCTGATGCCTCCTAAGGCGACTAGGTGGTGCTGCCCCGACCGCCATAGGAGCAACGCAATCGGTTTTATGCTTGATTATCGATAAAAAAGTGGATACTCTATGATTCATCCCCGGTGAGTGTGGGTGCATCTAATGAGGAGACGCTCAAATGATGTCGGTCAGAGACATTGCGTACGTCCGCTACGAGGCGACCAGTTTGGTCGGCATGGAGCATTTTCTGTTGGACTTTGGGCTGGTCCATGCCACCAAGACTGACAAAGCGCTTTATATGCGGGCACGTGGATGTAACCATCATGTGCATATCACGGAGGCCGGCAATTCGAACCGACCAATCGGCTTCGGCTTCTTTGCGAACAGTGAAGAGGCGCTTCGAATGTTCGCCGAGTTCGTCCGCGAGCCAGTCGAACACAATCCTGAGCCGGGTGGTGGGTGGCGCGTTCGGACGAAGGATCCGTCTGGATTCGTGATTGACGTGCTCTATGGCCAACGACGCGCTGAGCCATTACCTCATCGGCCTGGTATCGCAATGAATTTCGACTCAAGTCGAAGGCGTCTTGGTCAATCGATTCGATTAAAGCCTTCTCCCTCCGAAGTCTTGCGTTTGGGCCACGTTGCCATTCTGGTTCCAGATTTCCAGGCCAGTTGTGCTTTCTATCGTGACGCCTTGGGTATGAGGCCCTCGGACTTGTACTACGCAGGCTCGGAGACAAACGAGATTGCGGCATTTATGCACTGCGGATTGGGCAGCGAGTGGACGGATCACCACACCATTGCGCTCATCTCGAGTAGCAGTGGCGAAGCGCGGTTTGACCATAGTGCTTTTGAGGTCGTCGACTTGGACGACGTGATGCAGGGCGGTCAGTTCCTTCGGAGTCGCGGACACCGTCATTCGTGGGGCGTCGGGCGTCACGTGCAGGGCAGTCAGATCTTCGACTATTGGCGTGACCCATTTGGAAACAAGATCGAGCACTGGACTGACGGCGATCTGGTCAATGACGAAACTCCTGTTGGTCGAACGCCGATTTCTGATGACGAACTAAAGCAGTGGGCTCCACCGCTAACGCCAGAGTTCTTTGAGTAAAGAAAAACTCTAGCTAAAACCGTTCACTAATCTATTAAGACACAATGAAACTCGCTCGTTTTACTATTCACGGTTGTACCGCAGTCGGCGTAGTCAAGGCCGATAAAGTTCACGAAATCGGTACGCTTATCGGTGCCGATGCTCCGACGTCGATCCGCGAGATTCTAGCTGCAGGTTCGCTCATGCGATCCGAGATCGAGAGGTCGCTTGCGACCGCGGTTGGGGGATACAGCATAGGTGAGGTTCAGCTCGAGGCGCCGGTTCCGGACGCGCAGAAGTACCTGGCTATTGGCATGAACTATCAGGATCATGCGGAAGAGGCCCGTGCTGCGGGCATCGCGATTCCTAAGACGCAGCTTTGGTTCAATAAGCAAGTCACATGTATTACGGGACCCTACGCGAATGTTCACCGACCACGCGTGTCCGACAAGCTCGACTATGAAGCGGAACTTGGCGTGGTCATCGGCAAGCGATGCCGCTACGTCAGCGAGGCTAATGCACGAAGTGTTGTTGGTGGATACTTTGTCGCCAATGACGTAACGGCGCGCGACTGGCAGGCGGCCAGTCCGACGTTCACCTTGGGGAAATCGTTTGATACGCATGGTCCCATTGGTCCATGGATTACGACGGACGACGAGGTCCGCGATCCGCATGCGCTTGAAATGCGCCTTTTTGTTAATGGTGAACTCCGCCAACGGCAGATGACGGGGAACATGATTTACAACATCTGGCAACAGATTCATCACCTTTCGCAAGTCATGACCCTTGAACCAGGTGACCTCATCGCGACTGGAACCTGCGCGGGTGTCGGTATCGCGGAGAACAAGTTTCTACAACCGGACGATATTGTGCGCGTCGAGATCGACGAGCTCGGCCACATCGAAAATCGGATCGTTGAGGAGCCAGTCGCTTAGTTTTACAGGTTAAAAGTAGAAAAATCAGGAGACAGGAATGCGGTTTGATGCCGATGTGGCTATTGTTGGCTATGGTCCAGTCGGCCAGGCAATGGCAATTGGCCTGGCAGCGAAGGGACATCGAGTGCTCGTGCTCGAACGCTGGCCCTCACTATATGCCCTGCCACGCGCGATCGTGTACGACCACGAGGCCGCCCGTATTTTCCAGGCGCTTGGGGTGGCCGATGCGCTGGCGCCGCATACGGCCCTGAGTTCGCGTTACGAGTGGCAGAACGCGCAGGGACAACCTCTGAAGGTTTTCACCGGGCTCGATGAACTTGCGATTTCAGGTTGGCCCCAAAGGTTAGGGTTCAGCCAGCCGAACCTCGAACGGACGCTGGACGAGCGCGTCCGTTCATTTGGCGATCAAATCTCCATCGTGCAGGGGTGGGAAGTTACTACGCTTGAACAGTTAGATGATGGCGTGATGCTTGAGGCCTCTCAAACGGAGCGTTCAACCAATCCATCGAAGCGTTTTCTCGTGAAGTACGTTGTCGGTTGCGACGGGGCAGGCAGCTTTGTCCGTCGCTCGATGAAGAGCGATTTCGACGACCTAGGCTTTTCCGCAGATTGGCTCGTGGTTGATGTGTTGCCCAGTGACCCTAGTCAGTGGACTAGTGAGCTTATACAGATATGCGATCCTGCGCGACCCACAACGAATGTATCTGGAGGACCGGGTCGACGCCGCTTTGAGTTCATGCTTGTCGACGGGGAGTGCAAGGAGGACATGAACAACGAAAGCACGGCCTGGGCCCTGCTTGAACGTCATGGGTGGAATCAGAAGAACGCGGCGCTCGAACGACACACGGTCTACACCTTTCGTGGTTGTGTTGCCACACAGTGGCGGAATGGCCGGATAATGATCGCAGGAGACGCAGCCCATCTGACTCCACCGTTTGCTGGACAGGGGCTATGTGCCGGAATCCGCGATGTAGCTTCTCTGATATGGCGACTTGACTTGGTATTGAATGGGATCGCCCGATCAGATATTTTGGATTCCTATTCTATTGAGCGTAGTCATCACGTCCGGAAGTTCATTGAGTTCGCGATTGAACTCGGTAAAGTGATTTGCGTGCTGGATCCGGTGGTTGCGGCTCAACGCGACGCGTGGCTGCTGGATGAAGGCGCGGACGATGAAGATCGCTTCCCGAATCCATCGTTATTGCCGACTGATTGCCTGCGGGCAGGCGACCCACTGGCGGGGCAACTTTCACTGCAGGCCCGCGTGCGTGCTGGCGAGAAAGTTGGCCGTTTTGATGACATCGTTGGTGGAGGCTTCGTGCTTCTTTCGTTGAGAGGTGACCCAATGAGCAAGCTTGGTTCAGTTCAGCGAGCGTTTATGCGGGAAGCGGGTATCAAGTCGATTTCATTCGAGCAGGGTGGCGCGATTGAGGACGTGGACGGAAGCTATCGCGAGTGGTTTTCGACACTTGGTTGCGAAGCCGTTTTGATTCGGCCGGACTTTTACCTCTTTGGAGGCGGCACGCCTGTGGAGCTTGTGAGTACGCTCGCGAACGCCGACTTTTGGGAAATCGGTCGGTCACACGAAATGGATAGTGATGGTGAGATGGCGCGTACTCATTTTGCAGGACAGTAAACGGAGGGCCGACCTTTGTCGTCCTGAACGTGCGAAACCTGCCCTCTGCATTCGACACGGAGTGCAGGATTTCCGGGAGCTCTGGGCGCGCGTGACTTCGGGATCAGGGGCTCGTCATGCTTCAGTCGAAAAATACCCGCCGGCTATTCGCAGGATGAATCATGCACCTCTCTCGCGTGCGACTACGCGGGCCTCCTGTCGCGTCGTTATAGGATCAAGAATCATTCCAGTGGAAGCAGATGCAGCGATGGCGATGCGTTATCCGGCTATAGACCCGGTTGAACGGCTACCGAGCGCTACCTCATATCAAATATACCCATAGGGCTGTCTTCGAGTAGGTCAAACGTAACCTTTCTCCCGTGCGAGAGATAAAAAAATCATGAGGCTGCAGGGTTGCCTCTCGATATCAAGGAGTAGATTGGCATGCAAGAAAAAATCATTATCACGTGCGCGCTGACAGGTGCAGGGCCATTGTCGCCCAATCCCAACCAGCCTGTCTCCCCAAAACAGATTGCGGATTCTGGTCTTGAGGCCGCGGAGTCGGGTGCTGCGATTCTTCACGTACATGTTCGTGACCCTAAGACGGGCTCTTTCTCAGGAAACCTCGAGCTCTATGAGGAGGTTGTGGAGCGCATTCGCGCGCAGAACAAGGACGTGATTCTCAATCTGACCACTGGCCTGGGATCCGGCTTCGTCCCTGCGGATCGCATGCTGCCGGAAACGGCTGGACCGGGCACGCATATCTGGAGCGCCGAAAAGCGCGTTGAGCATATCTTGAAACTCAAGCCGGAGATCTGCACGCTGGATCTGGTGACCGCCCAAGTGTTTGAAGGTGTGGTCATCAGCATGGAGCCAGTACTTACGCGAATGGCTGAACTGGTCCGTGCCGCTGGCGTGACCCCTGAAATCGAGCTTTTCGACAGCGGCGACGCGGTGCTTGCCAAGCATCTGATTGGCAAAGGGGCGCTTGAGGGCCCTGGAATCTACTCGTTTGTCATGGGCTTGAATTTCACCATGCCGGCCTCGACGGAAACGATGGCTTACATAAAGTCATTGTTGCCACCTGGCGCAATCTGGCAAGGATTCGGAATCGGCCGAAACCAGTTTCCGATGGCGTTGCAATCATGCTTGCTTGGTGGCCATGTTCGCGTCGGAATGGAAGATAACGTTTACATCTCCCGCGGCACCTTCGCAAGAAGCAACGCCGAATTGGTCGAAAAGGCCCGCCATTTGGTAGAGAGCATCGGTCCCGCTATCGCTACGCCAGCCGAGGCACGGCAGGCTCTCGGTCTGGGACAGGCTAACTATCCTCGATAGGGGGCTTCGCTTCGGCTGCTTGAGATTGGGCGGCGGGACTTTTCGTCGAAAGTCGCTCGTACAACACTGTCAGGAGCAGGATTAACGGAAAGCTCGGCTGACAAAGCCGCACTTCACGGTTAGCTCGCTGCGATTGAAAAATGGACCGAAACCATGGGAACAGAAAACTTTCAGGTTGATGAAGAGACTAGGGCGTCTCCTATAACAGAGACGCTAGGTGGCGTCATTCGACATATCGATGACGCCCGCACTCAGCTCGAATGTGACTACCTTGGTACTGACGAATTCAGGAATCCTGCGGGGAATATTCAGGGCGGTATACTCAGCGCAATGCTGGATGATATCACCGCATGGTTGGTTACTGTCGGAATTGACAGATCCGAACGTTGTGCGACGCTAAGTTTGAACACCTCGTTCATTCGCCCTGCAAACCCTGGGCAACTACATGGTCGCGCAAAGATGATTCACCGAGGACGCACTGTCTGCCATGTTAAGGGAGAACTTTGGCAGGAGGGGCGGCTGGTCGCAACCGCTGTAGTGGTGTGTGCAATAGTTCGAACCTGAGATAGCGTGGACTACCTCCTTCTATATCTTGCAGATCCGGTAATAGCATAAGAAGTACGTTTCGATATGAATCAGTATCGCCAGTGAATTTCCGATGTCCGGCTGGGATCTTAGATGTGCTTTTTTTAGTAGATGCGGTGAAATCGATGAAATAGCGAGAAGGCTCGAAATATTATCAAGGAGGAGGCGATGAATAGCGTAGAGAGATGGCCAGCTCGGACTGTGTTGATCGTGTGTCACGTCGCGGGGATGGTCGATATGGTAGCCCTGCCGGTCTGGGTCGGGAATTTGGTGCAGCGCTACGAGTTTAACACCCAACAGGCGGGGGGGCTCGTTACGCTATTCCTAGTCGGTGTGGTCCTGGCCAGCGTCATAGTCGCCCCCCGCTTTGACCGCCTGCCGCGTCGTTGGGGACCTGTCGTCGGCTACGGACTTTCCGCGGCCGCATTTCTCGGTGCATCTGGCGTAGAGGCCTTTCGTTCCTTGGCGGCGCTACATGTCGTGGCCGGCCTTGGTGTGGGAGTGGGGCTGTCATTCACCCATGGAACCATGGGGCGGTGCCAGAACCCACATCGCGTTTTTGCCTTTGCTCAAGCCGCACTTGGGCTATTTGCTGTGGTCTTCCTGGGAATTGTTCCCCGGCTTTTATTGGTGATGGGCGGCTCTGTACTATTTGTTGTCTTCGCTTCCGTCATGGCAGCAGCGGCAGTATGCTCAACGGTGGGATTTCCGTCGGTAGATCGAAAGCGTATTGCACTAACGAGCGGCCGTGAGTCTCAAGTACGCATTCCACGCGCGACATGGCTTGCGGTAGCAGCGGTTATGCTGTTGACGCTCAATCAGGCGATGATTTTTAGCTTCCTGGAACGCGTCGGCATCGACAGGCATTTTGGTACGGAAAGAGTGAATCTGGTCCTGCTTGCTATCGGGATTGTTGGCTTATTCCCCGCACTGATTGCGGCCCTCCTCCAGAGACGGATGAACGCCCGGACCGTGGCGCTTTTCGCTCCGAGCGCACAGGCGGCACTCGCCCTGACCGTTACGAATACAACGAGCTTCCTGCTGTATGCCTTGGCTGGAAGTATTTATCCATTCGTCACGTTGTTTGCACATACATTCCTGTTCGGTCTGATAGCTCGAATCGATCCAAGCGGACGTGCCGTCGCGTCTACCCCAGCAATGGTAATGAGCGGGTCCGCTATTGCGCCTTTTCTCGCGGGCACGTTAGCGCTTGGTATGGGGTATGGGGCGATAGGCATCTGCGTCGCCCTGTTTTCTGCCGTGTCTACGGTCCTCGTCTCGCGGATTCCTGACGTTTCAAGTGCACCTGAACCTGCGCCGATTGGAATCGCCCATTAAGTAAATCGTAGTTTCTCGTAATATTCTGGGCCAGGTACCGTCAACAGAAAGTCGTTCCTGGGTAGTGCCGACCGAAGTTGCTACTGTGAGTTTGCGTCTTGAATTCATTTGATTGTCGGCTTTTAGAATATTCAAATGATGGCGTCACGATGTCGATGAGCGATCAAATATTCGGTTCATTTATTTTGCAAAGGTTGCGTGCTTATTGGGAGGCGGATGGAGTCCCGAATCGAATCTGGAGAGCGAGAGACATTACTGGCGTCGTTGCTCCGCATGGGTCTAATCGGAACTGACGAAGACCCAAGCCTTGTCCGATTGACAGGCGGTGTTTCGTCTCTGATCGTTCGCGCTGAGACAAGAGCGGGTACGGTGTGCGTCAAGCAAGCGCTGGCCAAGCTTCGAGTGGCAACCGAGTGGTTTGCGCCCGTCGAGCGTAACTCCGCGGAAGTCGCTTGGATGAAGATTGTGTCAGACCTGGTGCCTGGAGCAGTTCCGCGGATCATTGCTGTAGATACTCAGTCGCAGACGTTTGCGATGGAATATTTCACTCCGCATTGCCATCGGGTCTGGAAAGACGAGTTGCGTGAGGGACGCGCTAGTGCGTCAGTGGCACGTTCAATCGGCTGGTTGCTCGCAGACATCCATCGCGGGACCGCCGGGAATTCGGAGGTCCAGCGGGCGTTTGCAACTGATGCAAGCTTTTTTGCGTTGCGTCTTGAGCCGTACTTTCTCGCGACCGCAGCCGCGAATGCGGACTGCGCCGCGCCGTTGCGTGCGTTGAGCGCAGATACAGCGGCAACGAAGCGGGCGCTTGTGCATGGCGATCTAAGTCCCAAGAATATCCTGACCGGCCCCCATGGCCCGGTATTGCTCGACGCGGAATGCGCCTGGTACGGTGACCCGGCATTTGACATTGCGTTTTGCCTCACCCATCTGTTGCTCAAGTGCGTATGGCGTCCAGCAGGGGAAAATGAATTCCTCGCATGCTTTGACGCAATGAGTAACGCCTACTTGTCACGGGTCACGTGGGAGAGCATGGAAGAGCTTGAGGCTCGAGCAGCACGCTTGTTACCCGCTTTGCTGTTGGCGAGAGTCGATGGCAAGTCGCCAGTGGAATATCTGCGGACAACGGACGAGCGTGATCGTGTTCGCAGGTTTGCCAAGACTTTCGTCGTTTCATCGCCGAAAACACTTAAAACTATTCGATACAGTTGGAGCAGGCAACGCGTATGAATACAACGATCATTAGCATTAAGGGAAGGCGCATTTGGGACTCAAGGGGGCGTCCGACTGTCGAAGTGGACGTTCGCCTCTCGGGTGGTGCATGGGGCCGTGGTGTGGCGCCAGCAGGTGCATCGCGAGGCAGTAACGAGGCCATCGATCTACGCGATGGTGGCCTTGTCCACGCCGGATTCGGCGTGGAGGGTGCATTGCATGCAGTCAATGACTTAATCGGACCGGCGCTGGTGGGAATGGACGCGCGTGATCAAGTGGGCGTGGACCGATTGCTTATTGCATTGGACGGCACGCCGAACAAGGCTCGGCTCGGCGGGAACGCCACCATTGCTACATCAATCGCGGTGCTGCAGGCCGCTGCGGCATCCGAAGGCGTACCACTGTGGCGCTACCTGACTGAAGATGTACAAGTGAGTCTCCCGTTGCCTGAGATCCAGATCTTCGGCGGCGGTGCACACGCTAGTCAGCGTATCGACCTGCAGGATTTCCTGGTAATGCCAGTTGGGGCGGCAAGTTTCGATGAGGCGCTCTGTATGGTCTCTGACGTGTATCGGGCTGCGGGCGAACTGATGGCGTCACTTGGTCGTCGCTCGGGCGTTGCGGATGAGGGTGGCTGGTGGCCAGACTTCGGATCAAATGAGGAGCCGATCGAGCTGCTCACGCGTGCGATCGAGCGGTCAGGCTACCGCCATGACCAGGTTGCGATTTCGCTTGATATCGCGGCATCAGAGCTGGGCCGCAACGGTCGTTACAAGCTGGAAGCCGAAGGCCGCGAATTTGATACCGGCGAATGGATCGACATGATTTGCAAGTGGGTACGGCGTTATCCGATTCTATCGGTTGAGGATCCCGTCGCTGAGGATGATCCCGAAGGTATGCGCATATTCACAGAGGCCGTGGGTGACACTGTGCAGGTTGTTGGCGACGACTTTCTGGTTACGAATGCAGACCGTGTGTGCGCGGCGGCGTCGAGTGGCCAGTGCAACGCAGTGCTGCTTAAGCCCAATCAGGCCGGTACGATCACGGAAACGCAGCAGGCTCTATCTGCGGCCAGGCGGGCTGGCTGGGGCATGATTGTATCTGCCCGATCCGGGGAAACCGAAGACACGACAATCGCCCATCTGGCCATTGGCTGGAATGCCGGCCAGCTAAAAGTTGGTTCGTTTGCGCGCTCTGAGCGGATGGCGAAATGGAATGAATGCCTGCGTATCGCAGAGCAGATGGGTGATATCGCTACCTTCGCGGGACGGGCCGCCCTTCCGCTGCGGAGCGCCACGTGAAGGCGGTATTGCACTATCGCGCAAGTACGACCTTTCTTTCCCGGCTATGTGAGCAGACACCAGGTTGGCTTGAGATTGTGAGCGTCGATGAAGCTGACCGGGATGCGTTGCATAGTGAGCTCTCGAACGCCGACGTCCTGCTGCACGTCCTTTCGCCGGTGACTGCCGAGCTCCTGGATGCCGCTCCAAAGCTGAGGCTGGTGCAGAAAGTTGGTGTCGGCATCAATACCGTGGACATAGCGGCAGCAGAAAAGCGGGGTGTTGCGGTGTCGAACATGCCGGGCTCCAATAGCCGGGCGGTAGCTGAACATACGCTTGCATTAATGCTTGGGGCACTGAGGCGGATCGCATATCTCGATGCACAATGCAGGTCCGGAATGGGATGGCACTTGTCACCGGAGACGTTTGATACCACGGGCGAGCTCTGCGGGCGTACGGTTGGTTTCGTGGGGTACGGGGCAATCCCGTGCAGACTTAGCGGTGCTCTGTCATCTCTCGGAGCAAAGGTTATTTATCACGCGAGGAATCCTGTCGACGATGACATAGCAACGTGGATGCCAACATTGGAGGCATTGTTGCAGAAAGCGGACGTGGTATCTCTCCATCTGCCGTTGACACAGGACACGCGTGGCATGTTGAACGCGACGACGATCGCTTCAATGCGATCCGGCTCTGTGCTAGTAAACACTGCGCGCGGCGAGCTCGTCGATGAGGAGGCTCTTCTCCATGCATTGTGCTCTGGCCAGATCGCGGCCGCAGGCCTTGACGTCTTTGCGCAAGAACCGGCCAGGGCAGACAATCCGCTGATGCATTTACCCAATGTAATCGCCACGCCGCACGTCGGATGGTTAACGCCGCAGACGCTTGAACGCAGCATCTGGGTGATCATCGAGAACTGTCGTCGACTTCGGGACGGTGAACCTCTATTGAATCAGGTTTGAGCTATGAGCGCGGTGCAGGTTTGTGCGCCGGAAATCAGCGAGCTTAATCAAGTGATTTATATGTTGTCTTATACGAATCTAGAACCAATGGAGACGTGTTGGGAGGCACCGTCGGGTGACGGGAATTGGGAGGCCGTTATGAGAGGACTTTATCAATTTATCGATCGCCTGGGATATTAGTGCCGGCGAGATTTTCCACAGAAATATTGGAGATGGCGTAATGAATTTTATGACCGACGAGGTTAAAAAACTCGAAGAGAGCAGATGGACCGCAATGATGGCTGCAGATATCGATAGCCTTGATAGGCTGTTGAGTGACCAGCTTTCCTGGGTTCATTCATCGGGACACTGCGATGGGAAGGCGGAATTGGTGAGAAGAATCGCAACGGGCCAGGTGACTTATCTATCGATCGAGCGCATCAGTGATGTGCGCGCACATGGAGAGGGCACAGTTGTCATTACCGGTCAGGTGCAGATGCGGGTTCTCGCAGAGGGACGGGAAATTGAACTGAAAAATCAGTACACCAACGTCTGGGTGAATGAGCACGGCCGGTGGCAGATGGTCAGCTGGCAGTCAACTCAAACGGAGTCTTGAGTTGGCGACTTGTGCACTAGAGCTTGGGTCAGGCGGGTGCACTGATATTTGATTGTCCGCAAGGGTAAGCCTAGCTATCTGGCTGCGGTAGCCTCCATCGTCACCGATTGGGGGCTCGTCTCGCGCGGCTCGCTGTTGCTCATATGAAGTGGACGTGTCTTTGCGCAGAGAGGCCGGCGGAGATATCAGGAAAATGTCTAGCGGTTTTCTGTGACCTGCAGCGCGTGCAGGCAGGCCTTGATTAGTCGCCACCACTCGGAAGCGACGTTATCTGAAGTTCATCCGTGCGTACGCCGCCGCGCCCATGCCTCTATGGCCGACCTCACACGATCTCGGACGGAGCGTGAGCTGAGGGCGGAAACTATGCTGGCCGGCCATTAAGCATGTTTCCGCCCTGCTAGCAACGGGTTACCGCCTTCCAAGCATCGAATTCATTGCGCCGCCTAGCAATCGGACGGCAGTTACGTCATCTGGTGGAGAGGACTGTTCACGCCACGCGACGTAGCAATCAGGGCGAACGACAATGGCTCCTCCCTCTTCAACTTCCCGAAGTCCTTGCCACGTGCAATAGGCGTCCTGAAAGTCTCGCTCGCCGATCACAACGACCCGTAGAAATGCGAGGTCGAGCTCAGCCGCCGCACGAATCCATGCAGTTCCTGAGAGGCCGGTGATGAGGGTAAATTTGCCTTTACCTACGACATCGAGTGTCGAAATGCGTCGCCCGTGGGAGTCGATGAGCCAGGTATGCGGCAGTTTTGCGCCCGGGCGGGTGGTGGGCTGAAGGTAAAGCTCCGGGTCGCGCTTCCACTCTTCGGGAGGTAGATTGCTATCGAGGACCACTGCTGATGAAACATAGCGCTGGTTCATCTCGACGCCCTGGGCATTGAATTCGCGGTTCTTAAGCTCTATTGCCTCTGCCGCTAATCGCCGCGCGCGCGTTCCTTCCGGGCCAGAATCTCGGAAGCGTGCGATTCCAGCTGCTATAGGATTGTCTGCACCATCGACCGAAAACACTTTTCTAATAAGCGAATAGTCTCGGCGAGACTGATTCGCGCGTAACACAATCTGTTTTCCTACAGAGGCGCGTTCATCGGAATAGGTTTGCAATAGCGTATCAGAGGCATACCCCTTGATGACGTAGGTCAGTTTCCATGCGAGGTTGAACGCGTCCTGAACACAGGTGTTGGATCCGAGGCCGCTGGAGGGGGGGTGACGATGAGTCGCGTCGCCACCGCATAGGACTCGGCCCTTCGAGTACATAGTGGCATACGCCTGGTTGACGTACCACACCGATTTGCGTAAAACGTTGACTTCCAGTTTAGGGTCGCCGACGAGGATGCGTATCTTCGAGATCACGGTCTCATCACTCAGGTCGGGGTCTCCTTGAGAGATGTCGAAACCCCATCCGGAGATCCATTGCGTCCACGGTTTGACGGCACGCAGCAAGCCAAGACCGATTTCTCCGAAGCTCGCGTGTGGACTGACAATCCAATGAAGTATGCTCGGCCGGTGTTCCACGTAACGACTCAGGTCGGCGTTGAACAGGGTGTACACAGTTCCTGCGCGACCCATCTCGCCTTCGATCTCGAGTCCCAACTCTTTGACGATAGTAGACCGCGCTCCATCGGCGCCGACGAGATAAAGGCAGCGGGCACAGTACTCGCGTCCCGAAAGACGATCGCGAAGCCGTACCGTTACCCCAGAGTCATCCTGGGCGTGTGATAGATATTCGGTATTTGCGACGAATGATGCGCCTCGTGCGGCCGCATTGTTGACGAGAATGGGCTCCACGATCGGTTGCACGATGTCCGCCATTGGACACGGACTGCCCGCGATGTATTGGCCATGGCGATCGTCGCCCGTTCCCCACGCACGAATTCGAACGAGTTCTTCGCCGGCTAGGCTGGTGGCGAAGAGGCTGTCGCCCATCTGATCCCAAGCTGTCGCGTTGCGCAAGACTTCCTGTTCGATGCCCAGATCCCTATAGACCTCCATCGTACGCTGATTCGTGATATGCGCCCGTGGGCTGTCTGCAAGCCAGTTTGATCTGGATACCATGTGTACCTTTATGCCGTACGAGGCGAGCGCGAGTGCTGTGGTCGCCCCCATCGGCCCAGAGCCGATGACTATCACGTCGGTTTCGAAATCGGTATTGCTGTCCTTTGTCATAGTGAAAGCTCTGTTATCAAGATTTTGGAATTCATGTCCGCGGGCGGGCTACGCAACCGCAACAGAGACGTGGCGGTCTATCGCGGCAACCCGTGAGGAGTTTGCATCCCCAGTTGGTGGTGGTCGGGCCGGTGGCCCGTTGTCCATCCGAGTCGCGCCATCACGGCAACATAGGTTTACGTCGGCCTATCTCGCGACGCTCGTGGAAAAATTTCCAGGTGTATCGTCGCCCGGGCACAAGATCGCACCGTACCTTTCATTTCTCTCTCTCGCGCCTTCAAGGATTAAAGTTGACTTTGCAGTTGCCAGGGCCAAAGATCTGCAGCACCTTACTGACGCTTCCAGTGGTTGCGCAGAGCAGTTGAGCAAATAGAACAGGATGGCCGCGTCGAAGTCGTGCATCGAACGATGAGACCGCGAAGCGGGGGAGAGCTACGATTTAGCCGCGGCCGTTTCAGCGTTCGAGGGGGCGTGCGCAAAAATGCGCGTGTATTTCCCGCTATGGAATAGCAAAGGTGGACCATCTCCTTCGCTCAGTGCCTCGACGTCGGCGATGTAGATTAGATGGTCGCCTCCAACGTGGATTGCATTCACCCGCGCGGAAATTTGAACTAACGCGTCCCGAATTACGATTACGTCTCCGACGAGTTGATATGGATCAGTCAGTTCGTCTTGAGGTTGTCCACCGAAATGCCGGCTGAGCGCTTGTTGCTGTTCGCTGAGTATGCTTACTCCGAAGGCTTCGCCCACGGCTACAGATCGAGCGAACCGTGACTGTTTCCGGGCCGACACCAAGATCATGGGCGGGTCAATTGAGAGCGACAGGAATGCGTTCGCTGTCATGCCGGCATTGGCCTGCTGATGTTGAAATGTAATGATGGTTACGCCTGTTGCGAATTTTCCCATTGCGGCGCGAAAGCGCGCCACGTCGAGGTTGAGTGCTGTTGTCATCGCTTGGGTCCGTGATGTGTCGGCATCGTGTCATTGGCACTTTTGCCGGAAGGTTTTCGTGGGATGACGGCGCGCTATCTCCGTAGGCGCTCGGAAGTTTGCAGCGGTGTCCGACCTTAGAATAAGGTGTGCAGGCCAACCCGTGCGATTGCCTGGATCGGAGAACTGGAAGATCCGTTTGTATCGGTGATTCCGTTGATCGACGCGTTAGCCCCTGAGTTTGCGCGCTGATACACGCACTCCGCATAGACGATAGTTCGCTTGGACAACGCGTAGTTCAGAAGGGCACCCACTTGGTTTGCGTGGTTGTTGTCAAGCTCTCTATTGCCCTTCATGTAGATGTAATTTGCACCGAGTGACCAGAACGGAGAAATTTGCCAGGTGCCACCCACCTGCCCAGCGTAAGCGTAGGCGCCATTGAACTCGTTGCGGACAGTCACAAAGTTCGCCGTAGCCACAACCTGGCCAAACGCGTAGTGGGCGCCGACTCCCCAGTTCCGAATGGGAATTTGCGGCGAGCCGCCCTCTGCTCCAGGATACTTGTGGTTGGTGTAGGCTGCGCCGATTCCGAATGGCCCGGCATCGTAATTCACCCCAAGGCTTACGGCCGAGTTTGACCCAAAAGACCCAGCCACGCCCCCGAATGAGTACAGGGCGCCGACTGATAGCCCAGCGAGATTGGGGGATTGGTATCGAACCGAATTAGGAACTGGAGTTCCCGTTGTACTGCTCCAGTCGAACCAACCAGTCGGATTTCCAGGTAAGTTCAGTTTCTGGAAGGGGCCTGCCGGGAAATTGTAGAGGCCACCTGTAGTAAGGCCAGGACTGTTTCCTGCTGCCGTCAGCGAACTAAACATAAATTCATAAACGTTCCCGAGGGTCAGTGTGCCAAACGTCTTGTTGTCGAGCCCGACGTATGCGTTTCGTCCGAAAATTCCTGGCATCAGGATGTTGCCGGTGCCAATGACAAATTGGTTCTCGAGCTTGAAAATGGCTTTTGTTCCGCCTCCTAGATCCTCTGCTCCACTGAAACCAAGGAGGTTCGGTGCAAAGATGCCATCGGAAAATTTTGCGGCTGCATGACCGCCCTCGTTGGAAATGTACGAGATTCCGCTATCGAGCAAACCGTAGACCGTGACGCTGCTTTGTGCGCTAACGTGATTTGAAAGCGGTAGCACTAAAAAAGTAAGAAAAGCGCTTTTTCGCATCGTTGTCTCCTAGGTGTTTGCTTTTGAAAGTTCCACTTTGCGGCGGTCTTACACTCATCCTCTTGACCGATTGGCCATGGTTGGCTCTTTGCCTACCGTCCCAACTCTCTCCATAGCCAGCTGCGCGCCGCCGACGTCCAGTCGCCTGAGGGCCTCAATGTTGGATGCGGCTCCCAGTGCTCGGCGCTCAAAGTTGCGCCCAAAAAAGATACGTCATCCAAATATCGATAAAAATTAGGGAAATCGATACTGCGGGGCCTTCACCTTGCGCCATGCAAGGCAGGAAGGCACGGATGCGGCGCCGTGCCGCCCATATGTACCTGGGTCAACGGAAGGCAGCCTGATCTCGCGTAGATAATGGATTTCCCTATTGAATATCGATAAAAAATGGCCTAACCTTCGTTTTGTGTGACAGCCTCCGGCGAGGTTGTCGGAACTGCATGCCTTGCGGGGAATGGAGGTACGGACTTGGGAATGGTCAACTTGGGGTGATCGCCTCAACTCATGGGTAAGGTGACTTCCAATGGCCGAAGGGATTCGTCGATACGTGGTTGTTGGAGGCGACGTGCTCCAAATTAACAGTGGGGCGCCAATTGTGAGGTCCCCGGAATCGAGGGCATGGCCCATCGTTGCCTCGTAGGTAAAGCGTGTTATCCGAGGACGAAAAATGATGATGTGTATCAGGGAATGCCCAATATGGACCTCAAGAAATGGCAGTAAGTGAGTCCACCAAGTGGGCATAGGGTGTCGCTGCGGGGATTACATGATTGCGGCAACGCACGAAATTGAGCCGCAGAATAGAAAGGAAGCGTTATGCATGAACCTGATCGGCCGACTAGATTTGCGCATGTCGTCTATCGGACTTACCAGTATGAAGAAATGATCAACTGGTACCTCTTTGTATTTGATGGGGAGTTACAGCACAGTACTCCAGTAGTGACGTTTATCGCTTGGGACGATGAGCATCACCGGATTGCGATTGCCAATCTTGGTTTTGGGAGAGGTGCGTCAAGCGAGCGCACCCCGCGTGGTAAGCCAGGACTGGATCATGTCGCGTATGGCTATGTTTCGTTGCGCGATCTTCTCGCGAAATATTCCGCCCTAAAAGTACGCGGTGTGCTGCCTTACTGGTGTATTCATCATGGTCCGACCGTGTCACTGTACTACTCGGATCCAGACGGCAATCAGATGGAATTCCAGGTGGATGTTTATGCGAACGCAGACGAGGCAAACGAGTTTATGCGCAGTCCAGCGTTTTCAGACAATCCTATCGGTGTTGAAATCGATCCAGAAGAAATATTGGGGAGACTGAATTCAGGAGAGCCTGAGGCATCAATTTTAACCCGAACGAGCCATCACCCCATTTCTCCGGTCAAAGGATCGGCGTTAGGTTGATCGCTGCGCATTGGTTGCTGTAAGAAATTCTGGATCGAGATTTTCGAATCCACTGTTCCTTTGAGATGCTGCAAATATTGGAGACGACATGCTGCAACAATACCAGGCACTTTCCCAGCCGGCAGGCGACGACGAGCAAGCATTGTGCCAGGATCTGGTGTCGCGGGCGCGTGAGTTATTGCCCCTCTTTCGAAAGAACGCGGAGCGTACAGATACGGATCGCCGCGTTGTCGAGGACAATGTTCAGGCATTAAAAGACGCAGGACTCTTCCGGATGATGATGCCGAAGCGCTATGGCGGGTATGAGGCCAGTTTCCGGACCAATCTCGAGGTGACGTCGACGGTAGCAGAAGGTTGTGGGTCAACCGCCTGGGTTCTCAATCTTATCGCGATCAACTCCTGGGCAATTTCGCTGATGTCCCAGCGAGCGCAGGATGACGTTTTTGGGGCCAATCCGGATTCGCGGGCGGCTGGAGTGCTTTCTCCCACCGGCGTCGGACGCCGCATTGATGGTGGCGTTCGCATATCGGGCAAGTGGTATTTCGCCTCGGGCTCGCTCCATGCGAATTGGGGGTTGGTCGGCTTCACGGAAGTCGGCGGTGACGACCGGCCTGTTGGTCAATATATGGCGCTTATCCCCGCCGACGAGATGGTCCTTGAGGACACATGGTTTACGGTGGGTATGCGCGGCAGCGGCAGTAACTGCTTCGTCGCAGATGATGTGTTTGTACCCGATCATCGCATCCTGTCGATTACGAACGCACTCCGAGGCGACTATCCGTCGCCGTTCGAGGGCGAGCATGTCTACCATGCTGCTTTCATCCCTGCGGCAACGATTGTTCTCGCTGGGCCTCAACTCGGTCTCGCGCGTGCTGCGCTTCGCCACGTTATCGAGACCGCTGGGAAGCGGTCCATCGCTTATACAAGTTACTCGAGGCAAACAGACTCAACGGCGTTTCAGTTACAGGTTGCAGAAGCAGCAACGAAAATTGACGCTGCACATCTCATGGCATGGCGGTGCGCCGACGCAATCGATGCTGCAGCCAGGTCGGGGACCGACCTGGATCTTATTACGCGGGCACGTTGCCGGGCTGATACCGGATACGCCGTTCAGCAAGTGACGGAAGCGCTGCAGATCCTCATTAGTGCCCATGGGGCGGGTACCTTTGCTCAGTCGAATCCCTTGCAGCGTATATGGCGCGACTCGAACACTGGCGCGCGCCACGCGATCGCAATGCCGCTTGTGAACATGGAGATTTATGGGAAAGCGTTGTTGGGGGTCGAACCGAACATCACGCCGCTGATTTGAGCGTAGCAGGCGCCGTTGAGCAGGGCAGCGTTGCCGTCATACCCGCTGTATAATTGATATGTTGCCGGATAATCGATTATCCGGTCCATAAACTTCAATTTGAGCGGGCCGCGCTCGTTGGTCGCTTATTCGACCACGGGCGCCGGCGCCATCGAAGGCATTTGCACGGAGCGACTCATATGGATCTCGACACTACTGGCGTGGCGGGGAAGAGCCTGACGACAACAGCGTTCGAGCTAATCCGGGGGGATATTCTGCTGGGAAGGCTTTTGCCTTCCGAGCGTCTGCGCGTCCAAGTTCTGAGCGAAAGGTATGGTATTGGTGCGACGGGCATTCGCGAAGCTCTCTCGCGGCTCGTGACGGAAGGGCTCGTTGATGTCGAGGACCAGCGTGGATTTTGCGTAGCTCCAGTGTCTCGCGAAGCGCTCCTCGACCTTACAGAAACGCGGATTGGGGTTGAGCGCCTTGCGCTTTCGCGGGCAATTTTGCGCGGTGATGTCGAGTGGGAGACGAACATGTTGAGCGCCTACCATCGTCTGTCGCGCACGCCCGTGCCGACGGATCCCGCTAACCACGCCGCTTGGGCAACAGTGCACCGGCAATTTCACGAAGCGCTTATCGGCGGATGTGCATCGCCTTGGTTGCACCGTCTGTGCCGTTTGCTCTATGACCAGGCGGAGCGGTACCGCAATCTCGCCGAACTGGAAATGCGTGAGACGCCGGATCTGCGGGACACATTCGCCGAACACAAGGCGCTGCTTGATGCGGCGATGGAGCGAGATATCGAGAAATTGGGGACATTGATTGGCGAGCATTTCCGTACTACGACTGAAATCATTCTAAAGGCAGGCTTCGACCGGTCGACGGTGCGCAATGGAACGCGCGTCGCATGACCACGTACTGACTCCTTGTTTACTGCATTTCTAGCTTTTCTGGACGGTGCCAATCATGTTCGCTGTTCGGTGTAGCGAAGGTTTGGCCGCGGTGCCGAGTCGGCCGGGTTCTGCGATGGCGGATCGAGCAAGAATGCGAGCAACTACATGGCTGGAGCCCACTTGTTCTATGCATTGGCCCTGCATCGAAGCGTGCAGATGCTCGAGGCATTATGGTAATAACCCCTTCTATTGCCGCTTCGATGCAACCCTGTGGTCTCTCCGGCGCGACGGACCTGTTTTGCGCCTACTTTTAAGCGGAAACGGGATGTTTGTATGAGTATCTTGATCTCCCTGGCCGCGACAGCGGAGCGTTGTGCTCGCGACTGGACTTCGCCAGCGACGACGGTACAGCGGCAGCCTTGATCGCACGCGCAGCTTCGACGGCAGTGTTAAGAGCGAGAATGTTGGATATGCGGCTTCGCAATCTACGGCGTGTCATCGAGGCTGCAAGGCGGCTACCATCTCCTGCGCCGCCCGTTGCAGTTCGGGAAGAAAGCGGCGCACTGCTTCGGTCGGATTGATGGCCTGCTCCAAGTAAATCACATTCAGGCTCGCGAGCACGCGCCCATGGGCCTCGATGGCCGTTGCGATCGCGCCGATCTTGCGCTGATCCGACCAGTCGCCGTGGTTCGAGCCGAAACCGTCCGCGCGCGTCTGGCGCACGAGATTGCGGATAAAGACCGTGTCGCTGGCGAGTTTTTGCTGTTGCTCGCCGCCCGCGCCTGCGCGCAACAGTTCTAGAATGTCTTCGCGCTCAGCCTCTGGACACATCGCAAAGTACGCGCGCCCGGCTGCCGTGAGCAGCATCGGTAGGCGGCGGCCCACCATCGCGCGATGAAACGAAAGCGGGCTGAAGCGGTGCGTGGTCTCGCGTATCACCATGGAGTCGCCATCGGGCGTCGTGAGGTCCGATGGCCATACGGTGCGTTGGAGCATTTGCGCCATGATCGGCGGCGCGACGGTGGCGATCAGCTCGTCATCTGTGAAACCTTCGCTCAGGCCGCGCACGTTCATCGTCAGACGAAAGCTGTCGTCGGAAGTACTGCGGCGTACGAACTTCTCCTCTACCAGGGTTTCCAGCAGGCGCCTCACCGTCGTGCGGTGTAGACCCGTTGCCTCGCTCAACTGCTGGCTCGTGGCGCGTCCATTCTCCATGGCGTTGAGCGCCTGGAGCACTTGGAGGCCGCGCGCTAACCCTCGAACGTTTGCATACTTCGTCATCGAAAAAGCCTTAAAAATCAGAAATGTGCAATCTATGCACATTTCTCTAAAAATGTTGAGCGCGGATCGAGTCCAACCTAGACTCGGTTCCACCGGATTGCGGCAAAACGTCAAGCCGAGTGATCCGTTTTCAGGCACCACCTGTCAGCATCCGCAGCGGCTCGATAAGCCGCGCGAGAAGGAGACACATGAATACCCCCCTCGTCCACGAGGCGGATACTGTCCGCCCTCGCCAGATCACCACCGACGTCGCCATCATCGGCGCGGGTCCGGTCGGCCTCATGATCGCCAATATTCTCGGCCTGCAAGGCGTGCGTGTCACGCTCGTCGAGAAGCTCGACCAGATCATCGACTACCCGCGCGCCATTGGTCTGGATGACGAAGCATTGCGCGTGTTCCAGTCCATTGGTCTTGCCGATGCGCTGCTGCCGCACACCACGCCCGACCACTGGATGCGCTTCGTCACGAAAGACGGCCATTGCTTCGCCTCGATCGAGCCGCGCACCGACGAATTCGGCTGGCCGCGCCGCAACGCGTTCATTCAGCCGCTCGCCGATCGCGTGCTGTATGAAGGGCTCGCGCGCTTCGAGCACGTGGATGTGTTGTTCGGCCACACGGTCAACGCATTCGAGCAGGACACGCAGGGTGTAACGATCGACGTGAGCGACGCGAACGGCGAGCGCCGCACGATCCGCGCAGCGTACCTGGTGGGCGCAGACGGCGGCAACAGCTTCGTGCGCCGTGCGCTGAACGTGCCCTTCGAAGGCCGCACGAAGCCGAATCAATGGATCGTGGTGGACGTGCGCAACGACCCCATCGGCTCGCCGCATATCTATATGCATTGCGATCATCAGCGCCCGTATGTGTCGGCTGCGCTGCCGCACGGCATTCGCCGCTTCGAATTCATGGTGATGCCGGGCGAGACGGAAGAAGAACTCTCGAAGCCCGAGAACATGGCCGCGCTGATCCGCAAGGTGGTGGCCGACCCCGACAAGGTCGACTACATCCGCAAGCGTGTGTACACGCACAACGCGCGTCTCGCCGAAACGTTCCGCGTGGACCGCGTGCTGCTTGCTGGCGACGCCGCGCACATCATGCCGGTGTGGCAGGGCCAGGGCTACAACAGCGGCATTCGCGACGCGAACAACCTGGGCTGGAAGCTCGCGATGGTCGCGAAGGGCCAGGCCGATGGGCGCCTGCTCGACAGCTATACCGTGGAGCGCCGCGCGCACGCGCGCTCGATGATCCACCTCTCCGAAGTGGCGGGCGATATCTTCGCCCCCACCACGCGCTTTGGCGCACGCTTTCGCGACACGTTCGTGCGCTACATGAACGTGTTCCCTTCGGTTAAGCGCTACTTCGTGGAAATGCGCTTCAAGCCGATGCCGCGCTACGAAGCGGGCATCGTGCTGCTGCCGCCGCCGCAAAACACGGGCGGCTTGTTCGCCAGCCTGCTGGAGCGCTCGGGCAACTCGGCGCCGGGCCGCCTGCTCGGCCTGATGAGTCAGAAGCGCGACTCGCTGATCGGCCGCCTCGCGTATGGCCGAGATCCGCTCGCGGCGTCGCCCGTGGGCCGCATGTTCATCCAGCCGCGCGTGCGTCTTGCCGATGGCTGCGTGGTGCGCCTCGACGACGCGATCGGCAACGGCTTCGCCGTGCTGGCCTGGGGCGCGGACCCGACCTTCGGCCTCGCGCCGCAAGCCCGCGCATTGTGGGAGCGCCTGGGCGCCCGCTTTATCTTCGCGAAGCCCGACGTGCAGCTCGAATACGCCGACGACGTGCCCGAGGGCGTGCTCGCGCTCGGCGACGTGCAGGGCCGCCTGAAAGAGTGGTTCAGCCGTCTGCCCGAATCTGTTGTGCTGTTGCGCCCGGACCGCTTCGTCGCGGGCGTCTGCACGCCGCAACAGGTTTCGGACGCGATCGTCGAACTCGCGGGCAAGCTCGGCATGACCGAAGCCGCCTTGCATGGGGTGAGCGCCGCTGCCCCGCAAAACCGTCCCGTGCGCGGCGTGGCCGTTGCGCGCACAGCAGGAGCATGATCATGCCGATACACCTCGAATGTCTGTCGCATACGCCATTGCATGGCTATTTCGATCCGCTGCCTGACGTGGTCGCGGAAGTCGAAGGGGTCGGCCGCGCCGCGCGCGAACGCGTGGAAGCCTTCAACCCGGACGTGATCGTTGCGTTCGCGCCGGATCACTTCAACGGTTTCTTCTACGACGTGATGCCGCCGTTCTGCATCGGCGCGCGCGCGGATGCGATCGGCGACTTCAAGAGCATGGCCGGTACGCTGCCGGTGCCCGAAGCGCTTGCGCACAAGCTCGCCGAAAGCGTGCTCGCCGCCGATATCGACGTGGCGCTCTCGTACCGCATGCAGGTCGATCACGGCTGCGCGCAGGCGCTGGAAGTGCTCACGGGCGCTCTCGACCGTTATCCGGTGATTCCGGTGTTCATCAACTCCGTGGCGCCGCCCATGGCGACGCTGCGCCGCGCACGACTGCTCGGCGACGCGATTGGCCGCTTCTTCTCGCGAAGCGACACGCGCGTGCTCGTGGTGGGCTCGGGCGGCATTTCGCACGAGCCGCCGGTGCCGGAGCTGTTCGGCGCGACGCCGGAAGTGGCCGAACGTTTGATCGCGGGCCGCAATCCCTCGGCGGATTCGCGCGCGGCACGTCAGGCGCGCACCGTGGCCGCGGCGAAATCGTTCACGGCGGGCGACAGCCATCTGCATCCGCTCAATCCCGAATGGGACCGCGCGTTCCTCGCGCGCGTTGCATCGGGCGAGTTGACTTCCGTGGACGGCATGACCAACGCGGCCATCACGCGCGACGGCGGCAAGTCGGCGCACGAGATCCGCACGTGGGTCGCGGCATTCGGCGTGCTGGCCGCTTACGGCTCGTATCGCGCTTCGCTCGATTACTACCGCGAAATTCCCGAGTGGATTGCGGGTTTCGCCACCATGCATGCCACGCCCGACGCGGCTTGATAGACCAGTACGGACTGGGGAGAATCAACATGTCAGATCCGAAACTCGTCGCGGCGCTGGCCGCGCGCCTGCACGAAGCCGAAGTCTCGCGCAACGTAATCGATCCGGTGCGCGGCGAGATTGCGATGGACGATATCGCCACCGCTTACGCCGTTCAGCAGGCCAACGTCGATCTGCGCGTGGCGACCGGCGAGCGCATCGTGGGCCGCAAGATCGGTCTCACGTCGCTCGCGGTGCAAAAGCAGCTGGGCGTCGATCAGCCTGACTTTGGCGCGCTGTTCGCGTCGATGGCATACGGCGATGGGCAAGCGATTCCGCTCTCGCAGCTAATCCAGCCGAAGGTGGAAGCGGAAATCGCGCTCGTGCTGGAGCACGACCTCACGTTCGAAAAGCACACCTTCGTCGATATCCTGCGCGCCAGCGCCTATGCGCTCGCAGCCATCGAGGTGGTGGACAGCCGCATCCAGAACTGGGACATCCGCTTCGTCGATACGGTAGCCGACAACGCCTCGAGCGCGCGCTTCGTGGTGGGCAGCCGCCCGGTGCTGCTCTCGCAGATCGACTTGACAGGGTGCGCGATGGAACTCTCGCGTGACGGCGAAGTGCTCTCGCGCGGCAACGGCGCCGCGTGCCTGGGCAATCCGCTCAACGCCGCCGTGTGGCTCGCCGACCGCATGGTCCAGCTCGGCACGCCGCTGCGTGCGGGCGACGTGGTGCTCACGGGTGCGCTCGGCCCCATGGTCGCCGTGAAGGAACCCGGCACGTACACCGCGCAGATCGAAGGCCTCGGCAGCGTTCGCGCGACTTTCTCCGCCTGATACAGGAATTCATATGGCTTCCGAAAAACTCAAGGCCGCGATCATCGGCTCCGGCAACATCGGCACGGATCTGATGATCAAGATCCTGCGCAACAGCAAGCATCTGGAGATGGCGGCGATGGTCGGCATCGATCCGAACTCCGATGGTCTCGCGCGTGCCGCGCGCCTCGGCGTGGCGACCACGCACGAAGGCGTGGTGGGTCTCACGCGCCTGCCGGTGTTCAACGACATCGACTTCGTGTTCGACGCGACGTCCGCTGGCGCGCACGTGAAGAACGACGCGCTGCTGCGCACGCTCAAGCCGTCGATCCGTATGATCGACCTCACGCCCGCCGCCATCGGCCCGTACTGCGTGCCGGTGGTGAACCTCGACGCGCATATCGACGCGCCCAACGTCAACATGGTGACGTGCGGCGGCCAGGCCACGATCCCGATGGTCGCGGCCGTGTCGCGCGTCGCGAAGGTGCACTACGCCGAAATCGTCGCGTCGATCAGCAGCAAGTCGGCGGGCCCCGGCACGCGCGCCAACATCGACGAGTTCACCGAAACGACCTCGAAGGCGATCGAAGTGGTGGGCGGTGCTGCAAAGGGCAAGGCCATCATCGTGCTGAACCCGGCCGAACCGCCGGTCATGATGCGCGATACGGTTTATACGCTTTCTGAGGCGGCCGACCGCGAGAAGGTCGAGCAGTCCATCGAAGAGATGGTCGCGAAGGTGCACGCCTACGTGCCGGGCTATCGTCTGAAGCAGAAGGTGCAGTTCGACGAGATTCCCGCGAACGCGCCTCTGAATATTCCGGGCCTCGGCAGGTTCAGCGGCCTGAAGACCTCGGTGTTCCTCGAAGTGGAAGGCGCCGCGCATTATCTGCCCGCTTACGCAGGCAATCTCGACATCATGACTTCCGCCGCGCTCGCCACCGCCGAACGCATGGCGCAGACGCTACTGAGCGTGGAGGGATAAGACCATGAGCAAGAAACTCTATATCTCCGACGTGACGCTGCGCGACGGCAGCCACGCCATTCGCCATCAGTATTCGATCCAGAACGTGCAGGACATCGCCCGCGCACTGGACCGCGCGAAAGTCGACAGCATCGAAGTCGCGCACGGCGACGGCCTGCAAGGCTCCAGCTTCAACTACGGCTTCGGCGCGCACAGCGACCTGGAATGGATCGAGGCGGTGGCCGACGTCGTCACGCACGCGCAGATCGCCTCGCTGCTCCTGCCCGGCATCGGCACGATTCACGACCTGAAGGCCGCGTACAACGCGGGCGCGCGCATCGTGCGCGTGGCCACGCACTGCACGGAAGCCGACATTTCGAAGCAGCACATCGAATATGCACGCGAACTCGGCATGGACACCGTGGGCTTCCTGATGATGAGCCACATGACCACGCCGGAAAACCTCGCCGTCGAAGCGAAGAAGATGGAAAGCTACGGCGCGACCTGCATCTACGTGGTCGATTCGGGCGGCGCGCTCACGATGAACGACGTGCGCGACCGCTTCCGCGCAGTGAAAGCCGTGCTCAAGCCCGAAACGCAAACGGGCATGCACGCGCACCACAACCTCTCGCTGGGCGTGGCGAACTCGATCGTGGCGGTGGAGGAAGGCTGTGACCGCGTCGATGCCTCGCTCGCCGGGATGGGTGCGGGCGCGGGCAACGCACCGCTCGAAGTGTTCATCGGTGCGGCGGAACGCATGGGGTGGAACCACGGCACGGACCTCTACACGCTGATGGACGCCGCCGACGACATCGTGCGACCGCTGCAGGACCGCCCTGTTCGCGTGGACCGCGAAACGCTCGCGCTCGGCTATGCCGGCGTGTATTCGAGCTTCCTGCGCCACGCGGAGGTGGCCGCGAAGAAGTATGACCTGAAGACGGTGGACATTCTCGTCGAACTGGGCAAGCGCCGGATGGTGGGCGGCCAGGAAGACATGATCGTAGACGTGGCGCTCGATCTGAAGAAGCGCCAGCAAGCATTGCATTCCTGATCAGCGCGCCGCGCATCGCGTTCGGGTAGTGCGCGGCGTTGCCACTTATAGCCGCCGGAAAGAGCGGCTCGATACACATGGAGACTTTTTATGACGTCGCGAAACAGTGGTGCTGGAGGAAGTGGAAAGAGCGGCAGGGCATCCATCGCCCTGTGTCTGGCGATTGCGCTGCTCGAAGGGTTGGACCTGCAATCAGCGGGCGTAGCCGGACCGCGCATGGCGAAGGAGTTTCAGCTCGCCGTCGCGCAGATGGGTTGGGCCTTCAGCGCCGGCGCGATCGGCCTCTTGCCGGGTGCGGCGCTGGGTGGGCGGCTTGCCGACCGGTTTGGCCGCAAGCGTGTGCTCATGTGGTCGGTGGCGCTGTTCGGGCTTTTCTCGCTCGCCACGACCATGGTTTGGAATTTCGAAAGCCTGCTCGTCGCGCGTCTGCTCACGGGTCTCGGTCTCGGCGCGGCCATGCCGAACCTGATCGCGCTGTGCTCGGAGGCGGTGGGTGAGCAGCAGCGCAGCACGGCAGTCGGTGCAATGTACTGCGGCATGCCGTTCGGCGCGGCGATCGCTGCCGTCATCGGCATGCTCGGCACGGGGGACGAGAGCTGGCGCCACGTGTTCTACCTCGGTGGTCTCGGCCCGATCGCGATGGTGCCGCTGCTCGGACTGTTCTTGCGCGAGTCGCAACAGTTCGTCGCCGCGCAAGCGTCGAGGATCGCGAGTGCGGGCGAGCCGAGCGTGACTCAAGCGCTCTGGCAGGAAGGTCGCGCGCGTACCACCATCGCGCTGTGGATCAGCTACCTCGGCACCTTGATCGTGCTGTACTTCCTGATGAACTGGCTGCCCTCGATGGTGCTCGCACGCGGCCTCACGCGCGTGCAGTCGAATCTCGTGCTGATGCTGTTCAACATCGGAGGCGGCATCGGCGCCGTTACGATGGCAACGATCATGGATCGCTTTGGCCGCCGCGGCACGGTGATCGGCATGTACATCGGCATCGTGGCGGCGCTCACCGTGCTCGCAAGCGCGGGCGGCACAAGCTCGACGGCGGTGGGCGGACTGCTGTGCGGCTTCTTTATCGTGGGTGGCCAGTCGGTGCTGTACGCACTCGCCGGCCATGCGTACCCCACGGAAGTGCGCGGCACGGGTGTGGGCGCGGCCGTGGCCGTGGGGCGCCTGGGTTCGATTCTCGGGCCGCTCGCGGCGGGGCAACTGTTCGCACTCGGCCAGAGCCCGTCGATGCTGGTGGGCTCGAGCATTCCGCTCGTCGTGATCGCGGCGCTTGCTGCGCTCAGCGTGGTGGGTGCATTCAGGCAGCGCAGCGCGCTGGGCGCACAGGGCGCATGAATGTGAAGGGGAGAGGGCACGCGCCTTCTTCAGAATGGGTTATTACATTTAAAGGAGGTCATCATGACGCATACGGCACAAGCAATTACCGAAGCCTCGACGAGCAAGTTCGAGCGCGTGAAGGACGGCGACGTTGAGTTCCAGATTCACTACAACGACGCAGGCGATGGCGCCGAAACAGTCGTGATGCTGCACGGCTCGGGTCCGGGCGCGAGCGGCTGGGCCAACTTCAACCGCAACGTCGAACCGCTCGTCGCGGCCGGCTACCGCGTTATCCTGATGGACTGTCCGGGCTGGAGCAAGAGCGATCCGATCGTCTGCACGAGCTCGCGCTCGGACCTGAACGGCCGCGTGCTCAAGGGCCTGCTCGACGTGCTCGACATCGAGCGCGTGCATATTCTCGGCAATTCGATGGGCGGACACAGCGCCGTTGCGTTCGCACTGGCGAACCCGCAGCGCGTGAGCAAGCTCGTGCTGATGGGCGGCGGCACCGGCGGCCCGAGCAGTTTCGTGCCGATGCCGACCGAAGGCATCAAGCTGTTGCAAGGTCTTTATCGAGATCCGACGATCGATAATCTCAAGCGCATGATGAACGTGTTCGTGTACGACGCGAGCGCGCTCACTGACGAGTTGATGAAAACGCGCCTGGACAATATGCTCGCGCGCCGCGACCACCTCGAAAACTTCGTGAAGAGCCTCGCGGCCTTCCCGAAACAATTCAGCGACTACGGCCCGCGCCTGGGCGAAATCGCCGCGCCCACACTCGTGATCTGGGGCCGCGACGACCGCTTCGTACCGATGGATATCGGCCTGCGTTTGTTAGCGGGCATGCAGAACGCGCAGCTGCACGTGTTCAACCGTTGTGGCCACTGGGCACAGTGGGAGCATGCGGAATCGTTCAATCGCATGGTGATCGATTTCCTGAGTGTTAGCTAGCTCAATGAGCAGGCAGAAGACGAGAGATCGTAGGATGATTAGCCAAGACGATGGTTTGTCGATTACCGCGCGAAGCGCGAGGCATGCGCGGTAGCAGGATGACCGGTGCTGTCGCGTATCGTTCTTCACGAGCAGCGCTGGCGATCGCGCGCATCGACGCGCTGTCGTGCTACGGAGTCTGGCTCTGTGCCGACTCCCGGGGCCGCACCTGTGCCAGTGCGCGCAGCCGCTTTTGGGATCGTGTCCGATATTTCGCGCAGAGGCGCATATGTGGAGTGACGTTCGAGCAATAAATCCCCGATGCCGCCGTTATCGCACTGGCCAGTTGGACCAGCGGCCAGCGCTGCCGGTTCGTCGCTCGAGCCATCCCTGAGCCATGGGTATGACTGAGCGCCGTTCGCGGAAACCGCCTGCGTTGACGTCGCAACCTGCCTTGGCCCGTTTGCGCAGGCGCGCTTGTCGCTATCGTTGGCGTAATACGCGAGCAGCATAGGACTCCAGCTGCAGGGCCGCTGCGATAACCATGTTCGTCAGCGCCTCGTCAGCTCCGCGTAGATTTCGAGGTTGAGTTTGGCTACTTTTGTCCACACCAAAACTGGTATGGATATGGCTTTCATTCGCAATCTCGTGAGAAAGACATGCACAGACAGTTTCAAAACGACGCACGGGGACGGGGCCGGCCAGCGCAAGATTGGCGCGCTCGCGATAGCTATCGGTGCGCATGGGCGCATGATCGCGAGCCTGAACGTGATCTATTTGGAACGGACTATCAATCCTGCCGAAGCTACCGGTTTTGTGTGTCTGTTAAAGCGGCGAAATCAACCGGCCCAGGAGAAAAAAAGGGCCGGGCATCTGCCTTAAAGCGGCCCTACTTTAAACAAGGGCGCATCGAGTCTTCGGGCCATGGCTTCAGAATTTGAAGGCGACCGTCAACGCCAGAAGCTGTTGGTTGACGAAATTCTTGTGGTAAAAGGTGTAGACGTATTTGGCCTTGACATACATTCGAAGGCTCGGGACAAAATACTGAATGACGGGGCCGGCTGCTGCCTGATGAAATCGGTTTCCTCCGGGAACCGGTACACCGTCGCCCGTCGTATCGTCGGTTACCTGCGCCTGATAGAAACCGGCCGCGCCAATGCGGAGGTTTCCAAACTGTTCCGTCACGCTCCAGTCGAGGTCAAAAATATTGCCTGACGTGTAGTGCGTCTGTCGGTTCTCAAACGGAATCCCGTAGAAAATGCGAGTGCTGACCTGTGTGTTATCACCGAATGACCAGCGCTCGCCTGTGTTGTAGGTGATGGCGATGTTCGGAACCAGCGTCCAGAAATCAGAGCCAAGATTGAGAGCGTTCTGACGATTGTAGGAGCCATCGGGCACAATCGCGGCCAGGCCTGCTGCGACGGAAAGGCCGTAGGAAATCGGCAGGTGGCCCGGCGTAGCACCGGCTAGTCCGAGGCTTTTTGTCCAAAAGACTACGTCGGAATAGGCGTTTCCGAGGCCTGTTTGTGCTGTCTGGTTCTCACCTCCGATTGAATAGCTGATATGTTCGAACGGTTGGACCCATGAGCTGGCCAAGTGGCCGCCAAACAGAGTGAAAGGATAGACGTAGACCAACGCCGCAGCGTAGACCGGAACGCTTAGTTTGATATTCCTTTCGCTGGGGGCAGGATTGCCTTCGGAATCGTAATTTCGGCTGTTGCGGTTGATCGGGAGTATGGTGACCCCGCCATAAAACCCGGACACTGGAGGCAGAAACGCCTGATCGGTGTCTGTCGAACCGGGTTGGGTGATGGGCACCACGCTTTCTGCAGCGTCAGCCGTCGTGGACGTTGCCATTTGTCCTGCTCCGCCAAGGCAACATATCGCCGCGAGAGGTATAGCCGTAGTGGTTAGCCGCAGGCGAGGGGCGTCGCGTAGAAGGAAATTCCTCTGTCGTGACGCGGCAAGGTTCAGTTTCATTGTCGTCTCCTCCGTTCTGAGGGTATATCTTTTTTAGAAAATTAATTTGCAGTCCAAATCTAATAGCCAATATGTAGCTGAGCGCTGAGGAATCGCGGCACCAAAGACAGACGCTCATCATGATGAAGATGCGCTCGCCATCGACGCGACGTATCTCGTGGGACGCCCCCCGAAGATATGAATGTGCAAGTTGGCAATCTCAACGGGCGCGTCCGCACCCGTCGAGTTCTCACGACGAAGTGTAAATCAGGGTGATGTTGGAGTCATAATTAGTACATGTACCAATATTGTGTCATGATTCATGGAATTCGTCGGGTCGTATCCTCCCTGCGCTTCTCTATGGCCACTCTCATGTCAAGTACACATGACAATATTGGTATTTGTCCATATTGACTGGCGCTTGTGCGATATCTAGAATTGTCCGCAGGTGTGGAAGAGGTCGTTTCTGTTCGAGGCAGGCGCAACAGGGCAGCTGCGCGACTGTCGCCGGCAAGGAGAAGAAGAGGTGGACGACATTTTACAAATGGCCCCTGCGGTCAGAAGCGAGCAGGTTACACAGGGTGAGGGCAGGGCAGACGCAGTGGCCAGGCCGTTGATTGTTGGGTTGGGCGGCACGACTACGACCGGGTCCTCTACGGAACGGGCGGTCAAGATCGCGCTTTCTGCAGCAGAGCATAGGGGGGCGCGCACGCAACTGTTCGACGGTGCCATGCTCTCGCAACTGTCTCATTATTCAGGCGACGCTGAATGGCAGCCGATGGCCAAGGCTCTTGTGGCCGCCGTACGTCAAGCTGATGGCCTGATCCTTGGGAGCCCCGGCTACCACGGTTCAATCTCGGGGCTGATCAAGAACGCGCTCGATCATCTGGAGGCAACCGCTCGGGATGCACGCCCCTATCTGGATGGGCTTCCCGTCGGCCTAGTCGCGACGGCATACGGATGGCAGGCGACCGGAGGTACGCTCGCGGCGTTGCGGTCCATTGTCCATGCGTTGCGAGGGTGGCCGACGCCGTTTGGAGCAGCGATAAATACCAGCACGGGCATGTTCCGGGGCGAGACCTGTACCGATGAAACTGTTGTGCGGCAACTCGAGATGGTCGGCTATCAAGTCGTCGAATTTGCCGAAAAGTTTGGTCGGCCGATCAAGAAGGGGGGCTGACCAGGGCATGCAGCTGTCCGCACCTCCCGGTCGGTTGACATGAAGTCAACCTCTGTTCGTGTCAGCGTCCGCGGTGGCAGTTGCTTTGAATGCGTTCTAAGGAGTAGATGGATGTCACGTTATTGCCTTTACCATATGCCGGGCGCATGTTCGAGGGTGGCTTTGGTGGCACTCGAGAAACTGGGGATACCCTTTGACGACCGCGGTGTCGCGTTGATGCGAGGGGAGCAGCACCAGCCTGCGTTCCGAAAGATCAATCCGAAAGGGAAAGTACCGGTCCTTGTCGAGGGCGAGGTAGTCATTACCGAGCTTCCAGTGATCTTATATACACTTGCGGCGCAGCATCCTGAAGCGGGCTTACTTCCGTTAGCTTTAGACAGGCGTCCCGAAACATATGCACTGTCAGATCTCGTCTGGCTAGCCGGCGCGGTTCATCCACTTGCCAGCCGCATGTTTCTGCCGGCCGCGACTTCGGAGGTGGATGCGGCCGGTGTGAAAGAGCGCGCGGCGAGGGCGTTGGAGACTTACGCGGCGATGCTGTCCGCCCGCACTGGTACGCAGGGCTGGTGGTATGGTGAAACATGGTCGATTGTCGACGCATTTATCGCCTGGATTTACGGGGTCGCGTCGCAAAATGGCTTTGCGCTTATGGACCACCCAGTATTGGCGGATTACGTCGTCCGCGCGAGTTTGCAACCTGCGTTCGTTGCAGCAGTGTCGAGGGAAGAAGTTGCGATTGAGCGCGACGATCTACAGCTTCCGCCAGGCATTTCCTTACGATGACTGAGATCGCCGAGGCCGCCGTGCGAGTCCCGCGATGTACTGGTCTATCAGTGTGCGCAGTGCTGCCAGTCCCTCACTGGGATCGGGGTTTTCTCCGAAAAGCCAGACTCGAACCGACGCAAAATATAGGTAGAAAAAGCCGCGAGCGTTCGAATCAATATCTATGTCGCGCCGGCATTCCCGGCTCTTGATTGCTTCGGCGATGATGGTTCCAAGATGAGTCGCGAGATCACGACGGATGGTTTCGCTCTCGAGTGCGTGCGAAGTGCCTCCGCCGTTATAGATCTGTCCGAGCACGACTCGGTACAACGTTGGTTGAGCCGCGTAGGCGCGGTAAAAAGGCTCGAAAAAGGCAACAAGGTTGTCGGCAAGAGGCGCTCCGGCAGTAATGTTGGCGCGGCCTTCGCTCAGAAGTGGCGGTATCAGTGTGTTGAAAATAAGCAATACGAGGTCACGCTTATCGCGCGCATAGAGGGAGAGTGTCCCCAATGCAACGTCCGCCTCCCGCGCAATGTCCCGGAGGGTTGTCGCATCATAGCCGTCGCGGCCAAACAGAGTCGTGGCCGCTCGCGCGATCCTGTCAAGTTTGTCGAGCTTGTGGCGCTCACGCAGGCTGAGCGTCAATACGTGATCGGGCTGTTCTTCGTCTGCGATGGCGTCGATTCGTCCAGTCGCTCGGGCTTGCTTGGCCATCAGGCACTTACTCCTCTCGCGAAAATTTTGATACGGCTCCCGTTATTGTAACTGCCGAGAGGAAATAATGGAATCTGTACGGTTTTGCTTCTGGTTCTAAGGGGGCAGGATTCCGGTGTTCAAGGCTGGTTGAGATTCATACGGATGGTTGAACGAATCGATCCTTGTAGAGGATGGCGACCCGATCTGAACGCTTTCGCGTCGCCCATCATGGCCGGTGCTGCATTCGCTGTCGGCAAGCCCAACGCGGCGAATCTCGCTCGCCTGCACTGCTCGTCTTTCTTCTTCCGCTCACACATCCGACGCTCGATCTCGGCAACCTGCTCGTCCAATTTCGTCAACCCGCTCCACTGCTCGTGCAGCTTTTCGAGCGGCGCTGCTTGCAGACACTCGGCGAGCCGCCTGAGCAAGCACTATTGTTTGTGTGTCGTATCATAAATGTGATTTGTCCATTGACGAGCGAGCGTGTCGCAACTAGAATGATTTTCAAAGGTGGTGAAGCTCCCGTTTCCTTGGGGGTAAAAATATAAATGACGGTACCGTCCGTCTTGGAGGAGCACTCATGAATGGTATTGCTGCAGTCGAGTCCATTTCTAGCAGGACTGATGTCCCGGTGATCGGCTTGGTTCGGCAACTGCTGCCAGAGATCGAAGCACGCAGTGCTGAGATCGAGCAGAATGCTGCGGTACCAGATGACCTTCTGGATAAATTAGAGGAGGCTGGCGCTTTCCGGATGTGTGTGCCTGCAATGTTCGGTGGCGAAGAGATGCAGATCGGAGACATCGCGGCGGTGATTGAAGAAGTCGCTACAGTCGATGCGTCTGTTGCTTGGCATATCATGGTGGCGGCGGGCACACAAGTGATTTCGTCGCGTCTGCCGGTGGCCTCTCTACGCGAATATTACGAGGCGGGTCCTGACGTCTGGGCCAAGGCAGCACTGGCGCCCAAAGGCATCGCTGTGCCGGTAGATGGTGGCTATCGTCTTTCGGGTCGCTGGCCGCTCGCGAGCGGCGCACGTCCTTTCAAATGGATCTGCCTGGGATTTTTCATCAAAGATGAAAACGAGATTCGCCGCGCGCCCAATGGCCTGCCGGACTTTCGGTTCTGTCTGGTTCCCCGAGGGGACGCAAAAATCATCGAGACTTGGAATGCGGTTGGATTGCGAGGAACTCGAAGCGACGATCTTGAAGTGGAGGGAGTATTTGTCCCGGAAGACTGGCAGGCGTCCCTTTTCGGCAAGTCGACTGTAAATGTGCCCATCCTAGGCATCAGCATGCCTGCGGCAACGGCGCCGCACCATTCCGCCGTAGTCAAGGGTCTGCTGCGTGGCGCGATGAAAGACCTAGCGCACGCAGCGCTTACCCGCAAGCCGGCATTCAATCCCACGGTGGTGATGAAAGACGACCCCGTATTCCAATCTCGGTTCGGGGAAATCGCCTCGCGAATTGATGCGATCTGTGCCTTGTCTGATCTGTGTACAAAAACGCTCGATAGCTGCAACCGTGAAGGCAGGGATGTTACCCGCGAGGAAGCCGCCCGTATCAGTTCCGCTGAGTCGCTGTTGCATCATGAAGGCACGGCGCTTATGGATCAGATCATGATGTTGTCCGGCAGTGCGGGCATTTACACCAGCAACCTCCAGCAGCGCCGCTGGCGTGATCTGCGATGTGCAGCACAGCACCAGGCGGCGAACATAGGCAACTATGCCGGATATGCTCGCTCGCTTGTTGACCAGGCAGCCGCTAACAGCAGATAACCTGCTCAGGCGACTCTACAGTCTACCTAGCCATACGCACGCCGCTCATGCGACTGATTCAGCCGGTCCTTCGAAGTACTGGCGTGTTACGTTTCCCCATTTTGCTCGACACCAGTAAGCCGTGGTGTCGGCGGAGATCACATTCTGATGGCACGGATTTTCATATGCGGTGACACCGGGCAGGCAACGTTGCTCGATTCGGTATCGTCCGCTTTGCGAGACAAAGGTCATGATGTAGTCCGTGGGCCACTCAATGAAGTGGGTGTCGTTCGGACATATAGTGAGGTGGAACGCCACGCGCTGATCGATACGTCCGACATCGCCGTATTTACAACTCGTCACGCCTGCAGTCGTGTTTTGCTCGAGGGCGCGCGTAGGCTGAGGGGGGTATGTTACCCGGTCATCGGCGTGGAGACGATCGACCTAGATGCGGCCAACGAACTCGGAATCATTGTCGGGCACGGGGCGGTCAGAGGAAACGTGATCGGGATGGCGGAATCCACGATTATGCTCATCCTTATGCTGCTCTACGACGTAGAAACTAATATCGGGCGGTTGAGGAATGGACAATGGCGTCGTCCAAGGCACAGTAGTCGTCAGCTTGAGGGTAAAACGATTGGCCTCCTGGGGTATGGGCGCATCGCGAAGGAAATTTCAGTACGCCTTCATTCATTCGGAGTGCGGATTATCGTAACGTCGCCGCGTACGCGTGCAGAGAACCTTCCGCCAGGCGTTGAGCAAGTTGAATTGTCGAGGCTGTTTGCCGAGAGTGACGTGTTATGTGTACTGACTGGTCTCACGCCACAAACGAGACATCTCATTGGATTCAGTGAGCTTGGTCTGATGAAGCCGGACGCCTATCTTGTGAATACCGCGCGTGGCGAGATTATCGAGGAAGAAGCTCTTTACGCATGTCTTGATGAGGGTCGCATTGCCGGCGCAGCGCTTGATACCTTCGCGATCGAGCCACTACCATCGGATAGTCCACTTCGAACGTTGAGCAATGTGATTCTTACTCCTCATTGTGTGGGCCATACCATTGAGGGTGAAGCGGAATTTGCGCCTACGATGCTTGAAAACATTCAAAGAATTCTAGCGGGTGAGTTACCGCTTTACTGCAAGAATCCAGAGGCCGAGCCGGCCTGGAGAAGACGCTTGGCCCACCTTGATGTGGAGAACGCAACATGATTTCCAATTTAGAAATGGAGCGACGGTGGACGGCCGTCCGCGCGGTAATGGCCGCGAAGGAAACTGACTGGCTGATCGCGGCGCCAGGGCACCCGTGGGGATATTGTCGCTATCTTACGAACCGCACGGGTCTTGGCGGTCCCATCGTTGGCATGCCCATCGAGGGGGAGCTGATTTTCGCAAGCCATGGTGACGAGGTGCATCATCAACCGCAGGACAGTTATGGTGTCCGCCATGTCGCGAGTTGCGCACAGCTGAACATGAAAGTCAATAGCCATGCTCCGTTGATTGTGAAGGAGATGAAAGCTCGCCCTGTGCGTCGGATCGGCCTTGTCGGAACGGGTTTCATACCGGTTTCCACCTATCTGTTACTGAAAGAGGCGTTTCCTCACGCCGACTTCATTGACTTCACCGATGACATTGCGCGTATCAAGGCGATCAAGAGCGACGAGGAGATGGGTTTCATTCGTAAGGCTGCAGCGCTTCACGACGAAGCGATTGAACTTGCGCGCCGTACCGTACGCCCCGGAGTATCCGGGCGCGACGTTGTGGAGGAGGTGCGTGCGTTGTTCACCCGCAATGGCAGTGGTATGCAAACGCTCATGGCGGGCTCAGCCCCGCCCGGGGAACTGTGCCGGTATTCGGGGCCAGCCGATCGAATCATCCAGGCGGGCGATATTTTCTCGATGCTGATTGAGTGTTCAACTGCGAGCGGCTATTACAGCGAGGCGATGCCGACCATGGTGCTTGGCGACGTGCCCGCGGAACTACGCTCAGCTTTCGAAGACGCAGTCGAAATCCAGGAGATTCTGGCCGAGGCGGTGCGGCCGGGCATGTTGCCGTCAGAGCTGCTGGCAATCAACGATGCTTTTATGCTCGAACGAGGGTACCCGGGAGAACACCGACTTCTCGGGCATGCTCAAGGGCTGGATCTGGTCGAACGGCCGGCCTTCAGCCCGTTGGGGGAAAACCTGCGTATCGAATACGGCATGGTGCTATCCATCCACCCAACTGTTCATACCCCTACCGCATGGGGATTCCCAAATAATCTGAGTTTCCACTTTACTGAGAATGGTATGGAACGGATTCTTCATGCTCCTCAGGAAATTATGCTTGTTGGATGATTTCTTGAAAATTGGCGTCGCAAATTACGGAAACACGTAGACGAAATCGACCCGTCTTGTGCCATCTATCAATCATACCGAGGATGTTGAGGTTCCTGATGTTTTATGAGCCTGACAAGAATAACCACGGATTGCCATTCAATCCTTTCAAAGCAACGGTCGTTCCACGTGCGATCGGATGGATCACGACACTTGACAGAACGGGGCGGGTCAATCTCGCGCCGTTCAGCCAGTTTGTCAATATTGGATATGACCCACCCTACGTCATGTTTTCTGCCGGAGGGGACGTACGGGGACATGGAAGAAAAGACAGTGCCGTCAATGCGGTGGAGCAGCGTGAATTCGTCTGCAATATGGCCACGTGGGAGCTTCGCGACGCAGTGAACGTCACCTCTCAAGCGGTCGAGCCGGGCGTCGACGAGGCTGCACTCGCCGGACTGGAAATGGAGCCTTCTAGGCTTGTGCGGCCGCCGCGCGTAGCGCGCTCTCCCATTCAGTTGGAATGTGTGCTTCATGCTTGCCTGACGTTGCCCGGAAATACGTCGCGCAACACAATGGATGCGGTTATCGGTCGTGTTGTGGGGGTGCACATCGCAGATAGCGTATTGACTGCTGACGGGAAAGTTGACTTGAAGTCAATTAGACCGATCTGCAGACTGGGGTACATGGACTACGCAGTCATCGAAAATACCTTCGAAATGCGGATAGATGGTCCTCACATGGAACGTAACAACGATGGGTTGCTTGGCAACGCCGGTGGAAAAATCAGTTAGCCGCCGTCGCCGAAAAGGAGACATGCGTGAAAAGCGAAAACTGTTTTGACAGCGCCGAGATGAAGGTGGCGTATTCATCGATTGAGAAGATGAAATTTAACCCGGGGCGCCGCTCGTGGATCAGTTATCGGGATCTGGGGGTTGAGACCGCCAGCCACGGTGCGATGCGTGCGGAGGTAATGCACATAGATGATGCGAAGACCTCTCGGCCAACGGGCTGGCATTACCACGAATGCAACATGCAGTTCTTAATGGTAATCGAAGGCTGGGTGGAAATGGAATTTCCGGATTTGGGTGTTCTCAGGATCAAGGCAGGGGAGTCGATGTTTATCCCAGGGGGGATCGTCCACCAGGAGCTGCGATCGTCGGAGCCGTTCCGGCTTCTCGAAATATCCCTGCCAGCAAAAATGGGCACTGTTTCTGTCGAGGCGCCCGACGGTGCGCGAGTCCTTGCTTCGGATTACGGCGAGGTTGAACCCGCTCGCGATGTGTGATCTTGCGAGAATTGCCCTGAACCTCGCATGCAGTCGGGGGAAACCAGGTTCCATCGACACGGTGAAGCGCCGTGCTGGAACCGGGCTAAGGTCGGCTGTTCGTTTCCGCGTGCAGGACCTGCCTGGGAGCGCTGTCGGAATTAGGTAATCTAACAGGATGTCCAATGCCGTCACTATTTGTCACTACGCCGCAAGGAGATGAGCACCTTATCGAGGTCGATCCGGGGCCGACTGTGATGGAGATTCTGCGTAACAATGGCTTTGATGACCTGCTTGCGCTGTGTGGCGGGTGTTGCTCATGCGCCACCTGCCATGTCTACGTGGCCCCCAAGTTCAAAGAGCGCCTTCCTCCCGCTAGCCGTGACGAGCTCGATCTCCTCGAAGGATCGGAACATCTCGCTACGGGCTCCCGGCTATCCTGCCAGATCCGCTTCACAGCGGAGCTCGACGGTTTGCAAGTACGCATCGCGCCACAGGATTAAGACCTTTCGCCAACTTTGATCGTCGACCAGCGCGGAACCATATGATGGGCTCTTACTCCGAAGTTCTGATTGTTGGAAGCGGGCATGCGGGCGCCCAAGCCGCCATCTGCCTTCGTCAGGGCAAGTTCGCCGGATCGATCACAATTGTTGGGGAGGAGCCGGATCTGCCCTATGAACGCCCTCCCTTATCCAAGGAGTATCTGACCGGGACGAAGGATGCCGACCAGGTCCTCATTCGCCCCGCTTCGTTCTGGCAGAGTCGTGGGATAGTGATTATGGCCGGCCGGCGCGTCGAAGCAGTATATCCGGATCGTCATCGTGCCTGTCTTGATGACGGATTGGAGCTGGAATACGCACATTTGGTCTGGGCGGCGGGAAGTCGTCCGAGGCGACTTCATTGCCCCGGCGCGGACTTGCACGGGGTGCACTATATACGTACGCGCGCTCACGCAGACGCCATATTGCGCGAGCTGGAGTCTGTCAAAAATATCGTCATAGTGGGTGGTGGGTATATCGGACTTGAAGCAGCTGCGACTTTTGTTAAGTTGGGAAAGCGGGTCGCTGTTATTGAGAGTCAGGATCGAGTCCTTGCCCGGGTGACCGTTGAGTCGATGTCTCGGTTCTTCGAATCAGAACACCGCGCGCGAGGGGTAGGTATTCACCTAGGTACGAATGTAGAGGCGTTCAAAGAGCGCGGTGGTCGCGTAAGTGATGTTGCACTGAGTAACGGTGTGGTGCTTCCTGCAGAAATGGTTGTCATAGGCGTGGGCGTTGTTCCGGTAGTTGAGCCGCTGCTCGTTGCTGGTGCGACTGGAGCTGGTGGCGTCGCGATCGACCGTCAGTGTCGTACCAGCCTTGCGGATATTTTTGCGGCCGGAGACTGCACTCTGCATGAGAACGCATATGCACCGTGGCTGGGGCCAGTTCGCCTGGAGTCCGTTCAAAACGCATTCGACCAGGCCGCGGTGGCGGCAGGAGCGATTTTGGGCGGTCAGGCCGAGTACTCGTCCGTGCCATGGTTCTGGTCGAACCAGTTCGATCTCAGGTTGCAAAGCGCAGGATTGTCGGTTGGACATGATTCGGTCGTAATCCGAGGCGACCCACTGCGTCGAGCGTTCTCGCAGGCATATTTCCGCGAGGGCCGACTAATTGCCATGGATTGCGTAAATTCGGCTGGAGATTTTGCTCAGGCAAAAAACCTGATTATGCGGCGTGCTGTTCTGGACATGACTCACGTGGGGGATCCGACCAAATCACTCAAAGATTTAGTTTGCTGACTTGCTCCGTGTGAGGTGGTCTGTAGTCGCGGGTGAGGGGCACGTCTTATGTTGACGTGCAGGTCGCCGGAGGTCCTGCGCGGCATTCGGCACGGGGAGCGACCAGCGACAGTTATACGACACATGTCGTCCAATTTCGACAGGATGTTGTGTGGGCCGCGTTTTGAGTGGGATCGAAGATCAGGGTTTATGTGAGTTGTCCACTTTTGTTACGCATTCTATATTATACGCATCACCCCTGTCTGGAGATTGTCGTGAGTCTTGAACATGATCGCTTGTCTGGAATCGAGCACATCGTGGCGCCGGCGGGTGCAGCTGAGGTGGCGAAAGCACGGCGCGAGCAGGCGAAGATCAGACGCCTGCATCACCATGCAATTTTTACGAAAGACGCCGAGGCTACTCGGCACTTCTACGAGGACATCCTCGAGATGAAGTTGGTGATGTCGCTTCGGGACGAGGGGGACATCTCCCCGACTTCGCCGACGCCTTTCCTTCATATTTTTTTCGAGATGGGTGACGGCAGCATGTTGGCGTTCTTTGAGGCTGTGCCTCTTCATCACCAGCCCGATTACGAATATCCGGCTCTTTCCATCTTTGATCACCACCTTTCCGTGATGGTTGACGATCGTGAGGCTCAGACTCATTTCAAGAATAAGCTCGAGAGAGAAGGCTATAAGGTTTTCGAAATGGATCACGGATTCTGTTACTCAATCTACGTTGATGATCCGAACGGAGTCCATATGGAAATATCGTGCAACTCAGCGGAGTACGAGGATCATCTAGTAAGAGCTGAACAGGTCAGTCGCAGACAGCTTGACGCGTGGACGGTGAGCAGACGGGAAAACGAGGGGCGCGAATTGACGAAAGATGTCGGTGTCGAGATGCCCGAAAGCTGGCAGGTTGGAGCCCGTGAGATGTGAAAAGTCTAGGTCATCTCGGGCCAAACGATTCACGAAATTCTCATGTGTTGGTCGATTGAGTGCTTTTTAATTTTTCTGACTAGCGTTGATCTTCCTGTGATCCATTTGACCATGAATCATTTCAAAATTGAGAGCGGCTGGGGACCAGATAGAAAGCCTGCTGCGCTGACTATCAGCTTCGACAATCTGGGAGAGGCTGCTTTACTGGAAATGGGGCTCTGGGACAAACCGATCGGCCAGCACTATACAGCCGCGTTTGTTCCGAGCCTGATCGAGGTGCTCGGGGACGTCCCGGCTACCTACTTCATTGAGGCCAGTAACACACTTCTTTACCCTGAAGCTATTCAGAACTGGCATCGCGCAGGCCACGAGGTCGGACTGCACGGCTGGCGACATGAGGCGTGGGATCGAACCGATGCGCAGGACCGGCGCAGGATCCTGCGTCAGTCCTTGGACGCAATGCGCGCGCTCGGTATTGCTCCGGTCGGGTTTCGGCCACCAGGGGGCACTTTGCCCCGCGAAGCCTACGCCGAGTTCGCTGAGGCAGGTCTGCTTTATTGTTCGGATCTGCGGGAGCCGGTAACGGCGGTGATCGATGGCATCGTCTCTGTGCCGTTCGAATGGCGAAATGTGGACGTGTTCGTCCTGGAGGAGGTTGCGAAACCGTTGCGCGTTGCTTTCGGCGATCAGGAGCAGCCATTCAGCGTAGATTACTGGGCGGCCATTCTGGATAACACTGTCAATGCGGCATTGATTGAAGGCGGGCAGCGCACGGTTGTTTTTCATCCGGAGTTTCTCGCGGTGTCAGACGAAAAATTGTGTGCTCTGAAACATCTTCTTCAGTTGGCCAAAAAGGCGGACATGTGGCTCGCACGAGGCGTAGACGTCGCAAAGTTCGTTCGGGGAGAAATGGTAGCGAAGAGTTAATTTGTCGAGTTTCCGGGTGAGTAGAGAGCAGACCGGTTATCGCATGTTGATTCGACTACCAATTGAAACTGAGAACACGCCGCACGGCGGTTAGGAAACCCTTATGAAACTATTGACGATCCGTTCAGGCGATGCATCTCACGCAGGCGTGCTTGTGGGGGAAAATGTTATCGACCTTGTCGTTGTAAGGCGGCATGTGCCGTTCGCGACCTGTCTTGCACAGACCGTTGCAGGGTTGCTTGAGCACGGGGAAGAGGGGCTGCGGATCATCCGTCGTGTGATTGAATTTGCCGAAGATCCCACGTCACGTCAAACACTCAAAGATGCGAGCGCTTATGTTCCGCTGAAGGATGTGACGCTCGCGCCGGTGATCCCTGATCCGCAGATTGTGCTTTGCGGTTCGATGAATTCGCGCGGGCATACTCGGGAAATGGGCGATGAGTTGCCTGAGTACCCGTGCGCGTTTCATAAGGTGCGAAGTGCCCTTACTGCATCGGGCGCTCCCATCGTTCCTCCCCCTTCCCACGGCAACATGATCGATTGGGAAGGGGAGTTGTGCGTCGTAATAGGAAAACGTTGCCACAACGTGTCGATCGACGAAGCACAGGACTGCATAGCAGGTTACACGTTGATGAATGACATTTCGGCCCGCGAATTCGTCGGCCCGTTTGTTACTGCCGTCGGGGCAGCGCCGACAGCACAGGCCTGGGAGCGCAACGTACTGGGCAAGAACTTCCCGACGTTCGCCCCCATTGGCCCGGTGATCGTAACCCGCGATGAAGTATCGAACCCGTTGACTTATCACATTGAGACACTCGTCAACGGAGAGGTCATGCAATCCTCGACCCATGAGGATCTTGTGTTTGGCCCCGCAGAGATGATCTCGTATTTCTCTAAGTTCTATATTTTTGAGCCCGGTGACATCATAAGTATGGGATCACCACCCGGCGTTGGAATGGCGCGCAAGCCACCGCGGTTCCTGAAACCGGGTGATGAAGTGGTGGTGCGGGTCAAGGAAATTGGCGAATTGATCAACCGTGTCGTGGTGCCAGCAAACATCCGCTGAACTGGAGGGAGATGTGGCGACAGACGAAATCTTTATCCGAAACATCTGGTACGTTGCGGCACATTCCGAGGAGGTGACCGAACAGCCGCTCGGGCGAACGTATCTCAACGAACCCGTGGTGCTTTATCGGACAGAGGGCGGCGACGTCGTCGCGCTGGATGACCGTTGTCCACATCGATTTGCGCCACTACACCGGGGCAAAGTGGTGGGGGACTTTATCCGGTGCCCCTATCATGGGCTTCAATTTGACCGCAGTGGCGCATGCGTCCAAATGCCGCTTGGCGGAGTGGCCCCGCCACGAGCTTGCGTCAGGCGATATCCGATTACGGAGCGATATGGCTTCATCTGGATCTGGATGGGGGAAGAGAGCCGGGCGGATCCGGATCTAATTCCGGATTTTTCAGATCGCTGCGACCCGCAGATTGGATGGTTTAACGGCACGCTCTACTGCAGGGCAAATTATCAATTGTTGATCGATAATCTTCTGGACCTGACTCACGCTGAATTTCTACACCCGTTCCTGTCCTCCGACGGGTGGGCAGGGCGCAACAAACAGACTGTCACACAAAACAACGGTGAAATTACGATCGTGAATGTTGCTGAAGAAGATAACATTCTTCCGATCATGAGGCGTTTCAAGCCACAAATGGGTGCCATCGGCACTACTATCCAAACGGAACGTTGGAATGCGCCAGGTTTGATCCGCCTGTCAGTAGATTTCTGGTGTGGAGGGGACAGCATAATCATCCCGAGTGCACATATGGTGACTCCAGAGACAGCAACGACAACGCACTATTTTGTACGAGGCGGCCAGACACTTGACCCGGAAAACGCGGAATTGACCGAGGCCAATCGGATCGGGGTTCTAGCGGTGTTCCAGAATGAAGATATACCGATGCTTGAGGCTCAGCAACGCTATCTGGGTGAGCGCGATCTCATGGACAGTCACCCCGCCGTGCTACCGAGTGACCACGGGGCCGTGCGGGCACGCCGGGCAATTGCCGGCCTGATCCGGAAAGAAAGGGAAGGAAAGATGCACGCACAGTCTCACGGCGCTTTTGGTGATGGGGCTAATCCCCATAATAGAGCGATTTAGATGTTCACATGATTCGTTAGACTCTAACTGTTTTGTCTTGATCTTATTTTCATGGATGGCACCGCCTGGTTTGATGGTGAGATGATGAAGCCCTGTTTTGATCTGATTTTTTAAGAACAATTGAATCTCATGTTTACTTACAAGTTGATGATGCGATTTTCTGCACGCGATCGTGAGAGGAGAGGTCGTCATTGTTATAGGCTAAGTCGAATAAAGTGCACGACTACTATTCGAGTTTGACTAGGTTCGCGTTCTTCGATTGTGCTTTTCTGCACTTCGCGCGGAGTTCCGCATGAGGGCCATTCCTTCGGATTAATTGTTCGTACATTCTTCATATCGGAGTTCATGACATCGTGAGCGTCAATACAATTGAATCATTCTTGTATAAACTGAGTAACGATCCCGAAATCAAGAAAGCTTTTGAAGTGGATCCGGATCTAGTACTCAGAGAATTCCCGTTTTCTGACGCAGAACGTTGCCAGATCCTCTTATGGGATCTTCATGCCTTGATCGATGCCGGCGTTAGCCCCATGTTATTGATGTTCGGCTACGTGTCGGCCAATGGCGGCCTTAAGGCGCGAGAGCAGTATATCGCGATACTGAAGGATAAGCCGGATCGATAGTCAAATCTGAAGCTAAAGGAGGCGAAAAGTGGCTGAAATTGTTGGAGGGTTCATTGTTCCCCATGCCCCTATGTATCTCACGATGCATGACACAGTAGTTTCCGGGCAGAAAGAGAATTGTGATCGGGCGTTTGCCGCGACCGTAGAGCGGCTTCGGATGCTGGAAGCCGATACGGTAATCTTGATCGGAGACGATCATTACACTTTATTTGGCCCAGACTGCATCCCCTCGATCCTTATTGGGGCAGGCGATGTCGATGGCCCCGTTGAGCCGTGGCTTGGCGCGCAGCGTGAGCAAATTATGACTAACGAGCCATTGGCGAATCATATCCTCCAGTATGGGTTGGATCATGGCATCGACTGGGCAGTCGCCAAGGCGCTTACAGTGGACCATTCGATCTTTGTCCCATGGTACTACGTCGTGAAACGCGCGCCCGGAGTCAGAACTATTCCTGTTTATCTGAATTCTGGTGTTGCCCCTCTCATTCGCAATCAGAGATGCTTACAGATTGGCGAATCGATTGCAGCTGCGGTTGCGGAATGGAAGGGACAGGAACGCGTGGTTGTGTTTGCTTCCGGTGGCGGAGCGCACTGGCCCGGTCTGGGTCGATGGAATGACCTAAATGCCGAATGGGATCGAGAGATTCTACAAATGGTGGAGCAGGGCGACGTGGCGGGTCTTGTCGCGCTGACCGATGACGAGATCTTCAAGGTCGGCGGCAATGGCGGATGGGAGTTGAAAAACTGGATCTGCATGATGGGAGCGCTTGGACACTGCCGTGGTATCACCTACACCTATGAGGCTGTCCCAGAACTGCTCGGCGCATTCGCTTATGTGCACATGCAGAAATCACTCGTTGGTCTGCCCTGAGCAAACCCTAAAGTCTTGAGCCGCGAGGCTTGCCGGTATCGATTGTGCTGTTGGAATTGCAGAGACGTGCCAATTTGCTTCCTGAAGCCTGTAATTTCCGACGAGGGTCAGATGGGGCCAAACGCCTCTGTGACGGAGAAGGATCTATCCCAGCATCCCTGCGCAATCAGTTCAACTCGAAGCACGCGCTGATACAACTGGCCGTGCGGACCAACTGGAGCGGCTCTGCGCGTAGATCGGCGCATGCTTTGCAGGGAAAAGGCAGGCCTGCGACATCTCCGAGACTGATCGTCGGTCGGCTGTTTCTGCAGTACACCTTTGAGCTTTCCGACGAGGATGTCGTGCGGCAATAGGTAGTCAATCCGTACTGGCAGGTTCTTACAGGTGAGACGTACTTGCAGACCGAACCACCGAATGATCCATCGAGTCTGACGCGGTGGCCCAACCGCTTGGCGAAACTGGTGTCCAGGAACTGCTGGCAGAAACGACCGACGCAGCGAAGCGTGCGGGAATGATTAAGGCGTTGAACACCGCATGACCGGCTGTACGTGAAAACGAGACTGGGTCACCTGATCTTGCCTAGCGCGCTCGAGCATCATGTGCATCAAGTGCACGTGACAGCAGCATCAAATTGCTACTCCGCTCATTTCTAGGAAGGTAGTCTGATTGCAGCTTACGGATAAGCCGCCTCGATGCACGTCTATAGGAATTCTTTTGGAGTGACTGGAGAGTGATTATGATTAAGCTAGATAATAAATTTTGCGGGTACACAATGGCACTTGCTGTAATCGCTTTAGTCGCTGCTGGGACCTTTGGCCACTTTGCCCCGGCGCCAACGCCGAACACGCCGTTACCCGAAGTGGTTACATTTTACAAACGGTGGGGACCCGACATAAAAATCTTTGCGTTCTTCAATACAGTCTGCGTATTTCTTTCGTTTGCCTCTTATTGTGGGCTCTCCGCAGCGATGCGCAGGATGGAGCCTCGCAGCCATATGCTCGCTAACCTTCAGCTCATTGGCGGCACCGTGGCCTCTGCCGCACCTTTCCTCGGCGGTATCATTTTGGCTACGGCGGCGGTCCGATATGATGCGGAGCCGTCAGTATTGGCGGCGCTTAACGACATGGGCGTGCTCTTCATCGAGTTATCAACAATGCCCGCATTGTTTCAGGGAGCGGCGCTGGCAGCTGCCATCGGTGCCGACCGTTCACCGGATCCGATCCTGCCTAGATGGTACGGATACCTAAGTCTGACGTGGTCGATTCTCGCTCAGGGTGGTGTCTTCGCGATGTTCTTCGAAACCGGTCCGCTATCACAAAACGGTATCATAGGCATCGCCGTACCCATCATCGCTTTGTTTGTTTGGTTCGTCGCGACGGCTTTCGTTCTTATCCGCATCAGGCCGGAACAGTGGCACGCTGCGGATCGAACTTGAACGGGCCGGGGTAAGGCCTAAAGGGAAGACAAAGAGGTCGATGGCGGCGTTCGTCCGTGAATGCTTCACTTTGACGAACCGGTGCCAAGCGCTAGGGGCAACGTGTCGGAGTTGCCCTTTGTCGGCTCGAGCTGAGGCAACATTATCCGCTCGCCGGCACACCGTGTGGATATCAAGGTTGAGTTTGGCTACTTTGGTGCCGACCAAACGATGAAATCCGAGATGACAGCTACATTCTTGATTGGCGCCTCCATATCCAAATCCTGTGGACGCGCTGCCAGCGACGTCTAGCCATGCATCAACTAGTTCGAAAGACTGATACAGCCTCGGTCATAAGTCTCGTTTGATTGCTTAAGGAGACGGCCGTCGCGGCTGCCTGCTCAACCAGAGCCGCGTTCTGCTGCGTCATTCGATCCATATGCGTGACCGCAGTGTTTACCTGCTCAATTCCAGCACGTTGCTCAGTGGAGGAGGTGCTGATCTCAGAGATCATTATGCCCACCCGTGATATTGCGGAGGCCACGTCGTTCATGGCTTCCCCGGCCCGTTCGGCAAGTGTGGAGCCATCCTTGATTTCACCGACAGAACTGTTGACTAATAGCTTTATTTCCTTTGCTGATTGCGCACTTCGCTGAGCGAGGCTTCGTACCTCGTTGGCCACCACGGCAAATCCGCGGCCCTGAGTTGCTGCCCGAGCAGCCTCGACGGACGCGTTTAGTGCCAAGATGTTCGTCTGGAAAGCTATACTATCGATGACGGAAACAATCGCCGTGATTTTTCCGGTGCTTGCCTCGATGGAGTGCATCTTTTCCACGACTGAGCGCACTGCATCGGTACTGCGAGCGGAAGCACTAAGTGCTTCGTCTGCCACGCGTTTCGCCTCCACTGCATTTTGTGCGTTGTGCCTTACCGTTACAGTAAGCTCCTCCATGCTTGACGCAGTCTGCTCGAGGGATGCGGCTTGCATTTCCGTACGCGATGAAAGGTCTGCATTCCCCGCAGCGATCTCGCGGGCGCCTAGGTTAATGGAATTGGACGCCTCACGCACGGAAATGACGATTCTAGCCAGCCCCTGCTGCATTGTCTGGAGTCCGGAAAAAAGCCGACCGATTTCATTCTTGCCGTGCTCATGAACTTGCTCATCAAGATGACCTTTCGCGATTCGTTCGAAATGTCGCCCGACCTCATTGAGCGGCGCTACAACGCTGCGCTGCAATCCAAAGCGCAGAAGCGCGACCGCAAGGAGAAGTGTCAACGTTAATCCGATGCCACCAATCTCGAATAGCCGAATCCTGGTGTTTATCGAATCACGATAATTTTCGCTCAGCTGCGTGCCGCTCCTGATAAACTTCCGGGCTTCGTCAAGATACGAGTCTTGGAATTGTTGTGTGGGCTGTGCCAAGGCCGCATCCAGATTGTGATTGAGGTGGTCCTGGACCAGTTCATTCAAGGCGGATGAGTAGGAATTGAATTTTTCATTCAGCTTATTGTAATCTTCCGCATTGCTGCTTTCAGATTTCCTCGTATCCAGGAATGAGTTGAATGATCGTTGTGCCAACCCAACTTCATCACTGGCGTGCTGGACAATGGGAACCGCGTCAGCTCCACCGTGCTGTACTCGAGCCATGGCGCGGGCTAGATTAATCCGGGCGTCCATAAGATGCTGAGTTGCGTCATTCACCGCATTCACTTGACGAAGCGCGACCGAAGATAGATTGGCAAGGTCGGACTGCGTTCTAATAAGCGCCCAAAGACCAAGTCCTTCAGTTAAACCCTGAAACAGCAGGAAGACCACCAGGGTTTACACGTAGGCGCGATGAAGCCCTGCGCAGCTCCAACGGCTGCGGATATCCCGGCCGCGGCTGCCTTGACTGTGCTAGGACGGCCCGCTTGACACAGGATCGCTCATCACAGGTCTAGATTTTCGTAGCAGCTGAAATTTCGATTTGTTTATACCGGACTGAACATACAAATTCCATATTGCCGTGGAAAAATCAGGCAGATGTTGATGGAAGGATTAAAAGGTTCTGACCGGTCTATCGGTCGGAAAAAGTCATACCTACTTTTCAGTAATTGGAGGAAGCATGGCAGACGTTACTGAACTAGCCGATGCACCGTTCTTGAGATCTCGGCAAAGCTGCTCGATGGAGCAGTACGTTAAGTTGTTGTCCGGGGCATGGATGCTTCGAATATTCTGGGTTTTGCTTGAGGGGAGAACTTGGCGATTCGCGGAGATCGCTAGAACGATTGGCGACGTCTCGCCGAAAGTCTTGACATCTCAACTACGGATGCTGGAGCAGGAAGGGTTTGTCGAGAGGCAGGTGATTCGCTCGAAGACGCCGCATGTCGAATACAAGCTGACAGAACGGGGATTGGCGGTCGAGCCCGTTTTTCGAGCTATGGAACAAGTGGCGGAAGTTCTTTATCCGACTAAACGCGAGATCGAATAGTTTCCGTGTTGTTCAGGGGCCGCCGTCAGTGTTTCGCCGACGAGGACCCAGAACGGGAAATGGTCGATCGACGGTCAGTTTTTAGCTGTACGACCTATGAGAAGTTCGTTGAAAAAATGAATAGTAGAGAACGGGAACGATACCCAACGTAACAAGGGTGCCCAGCGCGAGTCCTCCAATCATAGTTATCGCCATGCCGGTCCACAGGGGGCCGGCGAAAAGCATTAAAGGTACGAGGCCGACGATACAAGTGAGCTTCGTCATCACGATCGGGCGCAGACGCATGAGCGAGGCGTTGACTACTGCTTCGTACTGGCTCCGCCCCTTGATCAGCTCTGTCTCGATGCAGTCGAGCAAGAGCACGGCATTGTTGACGATGATTCCCGCGAGTGCGAGCAGGCCGAACGTAGGCATGAATCCGAATGGGTACCCGGTGATCGTCAACGCTAGCGCCGCACCTACGAGCACGAAAGGTACGCTGATGATCACGATGGCGACTTTGCGGAACGAGTTGAATTGCCAGACGAAGAGCACCAGGATGGCTATCAGTGCATGCGGCAAATACTGCAGGAGTGCCTGATTTGCTTCGGCGCTGTCTGCGATTTCCCCTCCCACGTCAATTCTGTAACCGGGTGGCAATTGCAGCGTCGCAATTGAACTGGACAGGCGCTGCACGATCTGTTCCGCAGTGAGTGCTGGGTTACGCCCGCTAATGCTGATCGTTCGTACCAGATTACGGCGCACAATAACGGAAGGCTCGCTGTCGGGTCTTACTGCTGCAACAGAGCTCAGCGGCAAGGGGGCAGCACCAGAAGCCGGATAGACCATGGTGTCTGCAGGGGTGTTGGCACTATTCCGTTCCGACGAGTCGCCTCGCAGTATGACTGGAACGGTCGCGCCGTCGTCACGCAATACGGAAACGTTTGATCCGCTGTAGCGGAACTGAAGTGCTTGCGCGATATCGTCGCTGGATACTCCGACGCGACGTGCCTTCAACTGATTCACTTCAACCACGTAACGCGGTATGCGCGCCTCCCAGTCATCGCGCACATCCACCGTACCCGGCAGCGTCTTGAGCATGCTGCTGATGGACGCGGCGGTATTCCGGAGCACAATTTCGTCCGGCCCGGTCACGCGATAGACAGCGAGGCCTGCTTCGGTCGATCCCATCGAGAACCGCTTCGGTTCGGCGCGGATTTCTGGATAAGTCTTCGCTATGTATTCGCGTGCTCGCGAGATGACTACGTCGATGTCGGATTTCGGGCGCACGCTAACAGTAAAGTAGGCGATGTTCTGGCCCGGGAGCGGCGGGTTCAGACCGAGGACGATGCGGGGACCACCGTCAGCAACGTATCCGATACTGTCGATTACCTCAGGATTGACCTTCTGGTCGGCAAACCAACGGCTGATCGACGTGACGGTGCGTAGCGTCTCTCGGGAGTCACTGCCCGGTTGCAGGGTCACAGGCATTTGAAATTGCAGCCGGTCCGATTTTGGCAGGAAATCGTATGGGAGCCCTGCGAGTATAGTTACAGCCGCGGCAAGCAGCAGGGCCATGCCCGCGACGAACAGCAACTTGTGTTCAAGTAGCCATACAATGATTTTCCGGTAACTACGGTAGAGCCGGGATTCGTTGTCAGCGCCTTGCGCGTCCGCTTTCGGTTGCGCATGCGGTTGTACGAAGTAAAGGCAAAGCAATGGCGTAACCGTAACGCACAGCACCCACGAACCGAACAAAGTTGCCGCAAGCACCATCGCGAGTGAGCGGAGGTATTCGTTCGTGCTGGTCTGCCCAAAAAAGAAAGGCGAAAACGACAGCACGATTGCAGCTGACGATGTTAATAGAGGCACTGCCAAGGTACGACCGGCCATCTCACAAGCCTGACGACGGTCCTCCCCTTCGGAGAGTCGGCGTTCGATGTCTTCGGCAATGACAATACCGTTATCGACAAGCAGGCCAAGCGCCAGGATGATAGCGGCCATGGATACCGTCTGCAGTTCCACGCCAAAGGCCCGCATGGCGATCAACGCTCCGAGAATGGTCAGAGGCACGATAGCCCCGACTATCAGACCGGTGCGCCATCCCAGAAATAGCATTACGACTGCCATGACAATGACAACTGTCTCAGCCATCACGTGATGCATTCGACCCATCTGGCGCTCAACCACATCGGGTTGAAACGTCACGACGTGTTGCTGGAAACCAGTGGGCAACAGTCCCGCTGTTTCCACCAGCTTCGCGCGCAAGGCCTTGCCGTATGATTCGACGTTTTGCCCCGAAGCCATGGATACTGCTACGACGATTGCGGGCTGACCCTGGTAGATTGCAGCGCGTTCTGGCGGGTCAGCGGGTATGGCGCGGATATCCGCGAGTTGATTCAGGGGAACTTCCCGTACACGGCCTGCTGTATCTGTTGCCGACACGAGGAACCGTCGCAGGTCGTCGACACTCCTGATCTCTCCAGTAGTCGAAACGGTCAAGGCCAGTCCCGTCGCAGAAACGAGACCACCAGGCGTTATCACGTTTTGCGCGCTCAACTGTGCGATCAGATTGGCAAGACTCAGCCCGGCCTCGGCAAGCCGTGCACGATTGAACGAGACATAGACCTGGTCGTCCTGAAGCCCGTGCAGGCTTATTTTTTCTGTGCCGGGCAGGGTATAAAGTTGTGCACGTAGCCGTCGAAGCGGTTCGCGCATTTCACTCATGGTGTAGCCCGGTGCGGTGACGGCAATTGAGGCCACCGCGACGCGTCCGAAGTCGTCGTCGACGAACGGACCCATTGCCCCTGCTGGAAGTGCGGCACCTGCTTCGGCTGCCTTGGCCCGCACTCGCTGCCATAAAGTCGGAAGGTCCTTAACGCTGTCGTAGGCAGTCAACTGGATGATCGCGCTGCCGGGTCTTACTGTAGTGACGATCGTCTTGATTCCAGCGATTTCTCGCAGGCGTTCCTCTACCGGTTTTGCGACAAGATTCTCGATCTGCTCACTTGGCATACCTGGGTAGGCTATCGAAACTAGCGCATCTCGAATAGTGACCGAAGGTTCTTCCTGCGAAGGAAAACCGAGAAACGTGAATACACCTGCGACGAGAACGAGTGCGACCGCGAATAGGGTAACTCTACTGGCGGACAGGGAGGCGCGAGTTATGTTCACTTCGCGTCTCCGTCAGTGAGATGAGACGATGAGCTAAATGGCAGGACCTTCTCCCCATCCGAAAGAAAAGCGACTCCTGCGGCGACGACCTGTTCACCTAGCGAAATTCCGGTGATTATCTGGATCCGTTCGCCGCTGATCGCGCCAAGGGCAACCAGCCGTCGATGTATGACGCTGCGTACCGGGTCGTACACGAAAACTGCCGCGCCAATGTCCTTGTCGCCTGGTAAGACGGCGGCCAATGGGATAGTCAATACCGCGCGTTGAGAGGAGGGCATTGATAGCAACAGACTCTGTCCGCTCAGCAGAGGCGCGTTCGTGTTGTCAATGTCGAAAATTGCCTCAACTACGGCGCCGCTCGGTGTCTGGCTAGAAAGACTGCGCAGGCGAAGAGACAGCAATGTTTGCGGGTCGTCGGGTTTAGCAGCGCGCAGAACCATGCCGGGCGAAAGGGTCTTGAGAGCACTACCGATGGGGGCCATCGCTACAGCCTGAGGGTGTCCTGTGCCTTCCACCCGCAAAACCAGCTGTCCCGGACCGAGGTCCGTACCGGGTTGCTGCAGCCTGCCGACCACGTTGCCATCATAAGGTGCGCGGATCTCCTGCTGTCGTACCGCGCGCTGGGCTAGCGCTCGGTCGGCCTTCGCGGAGTGCAGCTGTGCCATGCTCGTTTCGAGTTGAACCTTCGTATTGTTCAGCGTGATCGAGGAAATTGCACCGTCATCAAACATGGCCTGCTGCTGGCGCATTTGCGCTTGCTGCTCCTGAAGCCTCGCAGATGCGGCTTGGTAGTTTGCTTCAACCTGTTGCAGCCGCTGGTTGGAAGGTTCTGGGTCGATCCGTGCGAGCACTTGTCCGCGATGAATCCGGTCGCCTACATCCACGTCGATTGAAGCGACTCGACCGCCGTTTTCGAATGCGAGGTCCGCACGTTGTTCCTGACGGATGGTCGCGACAAAAAGCGATTGCTCACCGTCGGTTAGTTCTGCCGTGGCCAGTTTTACCGTACGCGGCGGTTGCACGACGGCTTTGTCATCGTGCCCACAACCCGTGAGCAGGACCAGCAATACCACGACATAATGGCGCATGAGCGCGCTCAGCATCTGCCTCGTCATCTGATCTGATCCAGATTGTTCAGAACGAGTAGTTCAGTGCAGCAACTGCATTGAACGTTACGTCGTCGGTCACGATGGGACTGCCATGTGCCTTGTCGGTGTAGCGCGTTCCGACCAGTTGCAAAGTTGTCGACCAGTGTCGCGAGACCGTGTGGTCCCATTCCAGTCCTGCGGAGTATGCGTAGAGTCCGCCGCCTGGCGAAAAAGCCGCGAACCCGGTACGTGAGGATTGATCCGATGTCACGCCGAAGTAGGCTTGGTTGAAGCCATGGTCGCCCCACCAGGTATCGATGTTTGCGCTGATCTTGTCGGTTGCGGTGGTAAGTACAGTGAATTGGCCGCCAGCGCGCACGTGATTCCGGCTCACTCCGCTTTTCAGAGTCGAGTCGGCCTCGATGCTGGCCGCAAACCACGGCGAGAATTGCTGCGCTATTAATGTGTGCAGCGTTGCAGACCCCGGTACGTCGCCCATTCCTGCAAGCCTGTCTGACCCCGGTCGCCACGTGTCGTTATGATCGACTCGTCCCCAGTCGTAATAGATAGATTCCGAGATGGAAAAGCCCCAACTGGTTTGGTACTGAAGGCCAGCGCCGCGCATGGTGTCTGCAAACAGCACGCCGCGCTGGACCGAAAATACTGGTTCAAATTGCAAGTGGGTCTGATTGGAGCCGGCGTAGCGCGGTTCGACCATCGCAGATGCTCCTATCACCCACTGTGTTGAGTCGCCGAGTAGGCTCAGTGAGGCGGTAGTTCCGTCTGCACGTGCAGTGAGCGGACTCAAGGTAAGCGCTAGTACTGCAGCAGCGACTGGCGCAGAAAGCTGGAGATGTTTCATGACGGGGTTAAGGCAGGAAGTAGGGGTTAAAGCGAAGCAGGTAACTTGACGCCGTAGAAGGCGTGGAACAGAGCCACCTTATTGAGCGCAAGATCACGAGCCGCTTCGAGATAGCTCAGGTTGATCTCATTGACTTGCACGCGCGCACCCAGCAGCGCAGTCCTGTCTTCCAGACCACGAGTAGCGCGAATGTCCATGCGATCGATGCGCTTGCGCTCGCGGGTGATGCGTTCGCGCTCACGAGCTTCCGCCACTATCAGCGGGGTGTGTGCATCCAGTGCGTCAGCGACCTCGCGGAAGGCCTGCTGGATCGCTTTCTCATACTCCGCGACACCTGCCTCCTTTCGAAGCTCGGTCAACCGGAGGTTTGCGCTGTTGCGGCCGTAGTTGAAAATGGGGAGAGAGATTTGGGGTGTAAACAGCCATTCGCCGCTGCTGCTGTCGAACAGACTGCCCAGACCCGGGCTGGCGATGCCAATCGCTGTACTTAAACGGACCGACGGGAAAAATGCCGCGCGCGCGGCCCCAATGTCCGCGTTGCGGGCGCGCAGTTCAGCCTCAGCCTGCTGGATATCAGGCCGTTCTAACAGAACTCGCGAGTCGAGGTTTCGCAGGGCGGCGTCCCATGATGACGCGCTAACAGAAGAGATGTCCGTTATGCTGCCTGGTTCTATGGCTGGCGCTTGGTATCCCACCAAGATCTGCAGTGCCCGAACCGCCGCCCGATGTTCGTCTTCGGCTCGTAATGCGCGGACATGTGCCCGGTCGCTCTCGCTTCGCTGTCGATCGAGTCCGTCCGTGGACAATAGACCTACCTCATGCTGGCGGTTAGCGTATGCCAGAAGCGCTGCACTATCCGCATCTATCGCCTGGAAGCAAATCTGCGCTGCTGCTGACGCTCGCTCCACGGAGTATGCACGCAGTACCTCAGCGATCAATGCACCGCGTGCCGCCTGCTTTCCATGAACCGACGCGAGGAAGCGCTCACGGGCGGCGTCGGAAAGCGACCTGAGCCGGCCAAAGAGATCGAGCTCAAAGTCCTCGATGCCAAGGTTCACAACAGAGAGATTTTGCCCGTATCGTTCGTTCAGTTCCGCGTTGTCGAACTGCTGACGTCGTAGCTGTCCGGCAACTGCTACCGCCGGCACTAGTGCGGACCGTTCAACCTTGTATTGAGCCCGGGCCATGGCCACTTGCAGCACGGCTAGTCGGAGATCGGTATTGTGTGCCAGCGCTTGGTCAACTAACCGGGCGAGGTTCGCGTCCGGCGAAAATCTACTCAAATAGTGAAGCTCATCTTCCGTAAGCAGCGCGTCGGATACACTGACTCCGGAAACTGACGGAATGCTATCGGCTCCCAGAGTAGCTGGCACCACTGGATCAGGTCGCCGATAGTCGGGGGCAAGGGAACAACCGCCTAACAATAGGGCCGCCACTGTAAGAAAGGAGAAGCGGAACAGCGCTGCATCGGCGAACGGCAGGGACATAATGTCGGCGTACAATCGAAGTAGGATGAACTCTGACGCCCGACTGTCAACGGCACATTCAGGAATTGTTAAGATTTCGCAAAGACCATCGCGGAGCCTCCAGCGAGCATGCGGCAGCAAAGAATTCTAGTTGTGGAAGACGATTCTGATAGTGCGAGTATCCTCGAAGCATACCTTCGCAGGGACGGTTTTTTAGTCGCGTTGTCCCCTGACGGGAGGCGTGCCGTGCAGTTATATGCACAGTGGAAACCGGATCTCGTCCTGCTTGATGTGATGTTGCCGGGGATAAGCGGCACAGAAGTCCTTTCGGCAATCCGGCGAGCTGGCGACACGCCCGTCATCATGGTGACCGCCATTGGCGACGAGTCAGACAAGGTGGGGGCGCTGCGCTATGGTGCAGACGATTACGTCGTCAAGCCGTATAGCCCAAAGGAGGTCGTCGCACGCGTCCATGCCGTACTTCGACGCACGCGCCTTCTGAGACCGAGCGAAGACCTTCTGCGTCATGGGCGGCTCACGGTCAATACAATGGCCGTTCGGGCCAGCGTGGAAAGTGATTCCGGTGCACCTCTTGAGTTGACTCTCACACCAGCCGAATTCAACCTGCTCGCGACGCTTCTGGCTACTCCGTTTAAGGCGTTTACCCGCAGTGAGCTGCTTGAGGCCTGCATGCCAGGTAGTGACGCGCTAGAACGCGTGGTTGACGTGCATATTTCCAATCTGCGCCGCAAACTGGAGCAACATGGCATCTTGGGGGTGCTGGTAACGGTGCGCGCGGTCGGGTACCGCTTTCAATGATGACCTCGTTCCGCATGCATTCGCGCCGTCGTACGACACCACTATGGATTTGGGTTGGGATGCGTATGAGTGCGCTGGCAATAGCGGCAGTTATTACAATTGCCTTTTCCATGTGGCTGTATTTCGGCATCCGGGATACTCTCTCTCTGCGGTACGCGCCGGCTCACGTGAGACAGGAAATCGAACTACTGCGTCAGCATCCGAGGCAGAACGAAGCGCGGCTGCGACAGCTATTACCACAGATATACGATATCGATCGTCTCATGCCAGGCTTGGCCAATCCCGACTGGTGGATGCTGATTGCAATGGTTTCAATCGCAGTGCCGGTTATTGCATTGTGTGGACTTGCGGCATCGCGACCATTGTCTCGTCAGTTTTCGCAGGTCGCCGCAGCTGCGCATCGTGTCAGCGAAGGGGATTTCTCTGCGCGTGTCGACGTAATTGCAAATGCGCCGGGCGAGTTCGCCGGTTTGGCGGGCGACTTCAATAACATGGCTGCGAGGCTCCAGCAGTACGAACGCGAAGTGCGTGACTCCAGCGCTGTTTTGGCGCATGAATTGAGGACACCGCTCAACGCTGCAATGGGCCGCGTCGAAGGCTTGTTGGACGAGGTATTCCCATTGGACGCGGAACAGTTGGAGCTAATCAAGCGACAGCTGGAGCAGATCAATCGATTGGTCGGCGATTTGCATCTGGTATCGCTGGCTCGCGCAGGTCAGTTGACGCTCGACATGCGAGAATTCTCGCTACGCGACCTGATTGCCGAGCGACTCGAGTGGGCTGCACCGCAGTTAGCAGCGGCTGGCATCGCACCTGTCCTGCGGTGCACCGGGGAAAAACTCATTGTTGCTGACCGCGGACGCGTTGGTCAGGTATTGACGATACTGATTGACAATGTGCTTCGCTACGCAGCTAGCGGTAAGGCTCTTGAGGTCGATGCGTGTGGTACGCCAACTACCCTCGTGCTGGCCGTGAGTGACCGCGGACCAGGAGTGCACCCTGACGAGGTGCACAACATGCTCGATCGGTTCTGGAGGGCTGAGCGATCTCGTGCGCGGCATTGGGGCGGCAGCGGCCTTGGACTTGCGATCGCCGCCGCAATTTGCCAACGCCACGGAGGTGAGCTCGAATGCTCTCTCAGGAGCGGCGGTGGGCTCGTGGTTACGGTGCGGCTCCCGCTCTTGTCAACAAATCAAGACGTCTGAGATAGCCGGGCCCGCATTGGCTATAAGCGGGCGAGCACTTATATCGTTCGGGTCAGGAGTCTTCAGCAGCGTGCGATCTCGAGATCCAGAAGCGAAATGGCGTTCTGCTTCAGGATCAGGGGTTGCACGTCCTGGCGAAATCCCGCCACAGAGAAATCTTCGAGCCAGCGGTCGGGGCGGAGGAGAGGAAAGTCAGTGGCGAAGAGCACCTTATGCTTCAGTAGGGTGTTCGCATACTTAACAAGCTCGGCCGAAAAGTATTTCGGCGACCAGCCCGACAGATCGATATACACGTTGGGCTTGTGCAGCGCGATGGAAAGCGCCTGCTCCTGCCACGGCCACGACGGATGCGCGATCACGATCTTCATGTCGGGAAAATCGGCGGCCACGTCGTCGAGATAGATTGGCTCCGAATACTTCAGACGCAAGCCGCCGCCCGCGCGCATGCCCGAACCCATGCCCGAGTGGCCGCTGTGAAACACCGCGGGCAGACGGTATTCCGCAATCACTTCATATAGTGGATAAGCCAGCCGGTCGTTGGCAAAAAAGCCCTGCATGGTGGGGTGAAACTTGAAGCCACGAACGCCATGCGTCTCGATCAGCCGGCGCGCCTCGCGCGCACCGAACTTACCCTTGTGAGGGTCGATACTGGCGAACGCGATCATGATGTCGGCGTTCTGCTGTGCAAAGTCGGCGATCTCTTCGTTGTCGATGCGGCGCCGCCCGATATTCGCCTCGCAGTCCACCGTGAACATCACGAAGCCGATCTTGCGCTCGCGGTAGTGCTCGATCGTTTCTGGAATCGTTGGGCGGCGGCCCTGCTTGAGCACGGTGCCGAAATACTTGTCGGCGGCCTCGTCGAATTCCTTCGCGAAGAGATCGGGCGGCTGGCAGCACGATACTTCGGCGTGGACGTGCGTGTCGATGGCAATGAGCTGGTCGATGTTCAAGGGCTATCTGCTCCTTTCTGTCACGCGCCGCCTTAGCGCTTACGCGGCGCGCAGATTGCGCGCGCAGGCATGCAGCAGCGCGTGGAGTTGTTCGGCTGTCTCGGTGTCCATATCGTCGAGCATTGCGCCTTCGACGTAATTGGAGGCAGCGTCGCATTCGGCGAGCAGCGCGTTGCCGGCTGCTGTGAGCGAAAGCAGCATCGCGCGGCGGTTCATCGGGTCGGCTTCGCGCATGACCCAGCCGTTCACCTCCATCGTCTTTAAGACTTCGTTGGCGGCCTGCGGCGTGATGAACGAGCGCTCGGCGAGTTGCGCGTTGGACGAGCGGCCGCGCGCGCGCAGCACGGAAAGCGCGGTGTACTGCGGTAGCGTGAGCCTGTGGCGCGCGAGCGCTTCGGTCAGGCGGCGCGACACGACGCGGTCGAGCTGGCCGATCAGGTAGCTCAGGCGCATGCGCGGCACGGCGTGCGGGCTGCCCTCGGGGGGGCGGCTGCGCGACTCGAGCGCGCGGCGCGGTGGGCGAAGTTTTGTGGGTCATCGCGTTTTACGGGTTTCTACCGACGTGGCCATATTCTACTTTACATATCAGGTAGCCTGATAGTAGCTTGTTTTAAAGTCGCGAGTGTTGCAGTGTCAACGGTGAAAGAGAGTGAGTTACGAAGGTCGCTGGAAAACGGTCAAGCGTTCGAACTCGACGCCGAGGCGCAAGTGCTCGTCCTGACCAGCGAAGACTCGGCGTGGACGGCCGGTATGGGCCTGAAGGAATGCTTTCGCGAAGTCGATGGCAGCCCCGATGTGCTGCAGGAACGGATTCGCCGCGACGCGAGCCGCCGGCAATGGCAACTGCTGCGCATGTATTCGAGGCCGACCATCGCGATGGTGAACGGTTGGTGCTATGTTGGCACAGAGACTCTCGCGATTTTCGCCCGTCATCTGCAGCACGTTTAAGGAGCATTCACGGTGAGTCTCGACTATCAGGTTCCGCTGCGCGACATGCGTTTCGTGATCGACGAATGGATCGAAGCACCCGGATGGTGGCGCAGCGTTCCCGCATGGGAGGACCTCGACAGCGCGACCGCACAACAGGTGCTCGAAGAAGCGGCGCGTTTCGTGATGGAACGCATCTCGCCGTTGAATTCGGCCGGCGACGTCGAGGGCTGCCGCTTCGAGGACGGCGAGGTCTCGATGCCAGCGGGCTTTCGCGAGGCGTACGCGGATTTCGTCGCGGCAGGCTGGCCTACGCTCGCGCTCGACGCCGACGTGGGCGGCCAGGGCCTGCCGCAACTGCTCGAAGTCGCGCTCCAGGAAATGCTCGCGGCAGCTAACCACGCGTGGCTGATGTCGCCCGGTCTCACGCACGGTGCGACGGCGTGCCTGATAGTGCACGGCTGTGATGCGCTGAAGCGCGATTGGCTGCCGAAGCTCGCGAGCGGTGAGTGGCTTGCCACGATGTGCCTGACCGAGCCGCAGGCGGGCAGCGATCTTGCGCTGCTGCGCGCGCGAGCGATACCTGACGAGGGGCACGGCGCCTGGCGCATCGACGGCAGCAAGATCTTCATCACGGGCGGCGATCACGATCTGACCGAAAACATCGTGCATCTCGTGCTCGCGCGTCTGCCCGATGCACCGGCGGGCACGAAGGGCCTCTCGCTCTTCGTCGTGCCGAAATGGATCTTTGGTGAGAACGGCGTACGCGTGCGCAATGGCGTGCATTGCGAGGGCGTCGAGAAGAAGATGGGCCTCAAGGCCAGCCCGACGTGCGCGATGCGCTTCGAGCAGGCGCTGGGCTGGTTGGTGGGCGAGCCGCATCGCGGCCTCGCTTCGATGTTCGTCATGATGAACGCTGCGCGCCTGCAGGTCGCCATGCAAGGTCTGGGCCATGCGCAGTTTGCCTGGCAGCGTGCGCACGCCTACGCGCACGAACGCGCGCAAATGCGCGCCGTGAGCACACCCACGCATTACGAGGGCGAGCCGGCGCAGGCCGCGCCCATCGCGTTTCATCCGGCCATGCGGCGTGTTCTGCTCGATTTGCGCGCGACGGTCGAGGGCGAGCGGGCCATCGGCTACTGGATCGGTTACTGGCTCGATGTGGCTGCACGCCATCCCGATGCGCATGAGCGCCGGGCAGCGGAGCAGCTCGCCTCGCTACTCACTCCTGTCGCCAAGGCCTTCTTCACCTCTAATGGCTTTGCGGCGGCATCGAGTGCGCTGCAGGTATTCGGCGGCTATGGCTATATTCACGAATACGGCGTGGAACAGACTGTGCGAGACAGCCGCGTCTCCATGCTTTACGAAGGCACGAACGAAATCCAGGCCATCGATCTGCTCGTACGCAAGGTGCTCGGCGATGGCGGCGAGGCGTTGCGTGCGTTGCTTGCGCGGGCGACAGCGGAGGCCGCACGCTGTGTCGCCTTCCACGATCACGCACTTCGCGGCGCGGGAGCACGGCTTCACGCGTTGGTTGCGGACGCGCAGCGCATTACGGATGAAATCGCGCTGGGAAGCGCGGACGATCGCGAGTTGCCCTACCGCGTGGCCGATGACTATCTCGCGCTCATCGGTTGGCTGCTGCTTGCGTTCGCCTGGGCGCGAACACTGCGCATCGCGATGGATGCCTCCGCCGACGATCCGTTCTATGCCGAAAAGCGCGTCACAGCGCATTACTTCTTCGCTTACCCGCTCACGGCGTTCGATCATCGGCTGCGGCTCATCGAAGCGGGCTGCCGCGAGCCGGTGCCGTATGCTTGAAATTTCTTCTGCACGTAGATTAGTTAACCAACTAGTACCGGCACAGTGAACGGCCTCGACAATCCGTTACGACGCGGTAGCGATGTCGTCATCGACTACACTGCTGAGCGCGCGCACGGCGGCGGACAACGCATGGATGCTGGGTTTGTGTCTGATTCTCGCTTGCCTCCTCGAATCCGCCGCCTATGAAGTAACCTCAACCCGCACGAAGTCCATCTAGGGCGGGCTGCCCAAGCAGATGGCGAGCCGGGACCTCACGCGCAGTCACGCCGGTGTCGCGCAGATTTTCTTCAACATGGGCAGCGTGGTCGGCATCGGCATGCTGATGGATCGCGTCAAATCCGCGCATGTCGTTGCGGCTGGGTGCGTGCACGAAGTGCGCGTTGATGCTGGCTTCGGGGACGCCATCATGATGCCGCGACGCGGACATGTTGCCGGAGGGGGGCTGCATGATTGAACTCAGATGAATCTGGCGCCGCGAATCGGGAGTCGGTCGGCTCATGGCAGAAGGGAACGAGCTTGGGTAGATATCATGCGAACACGGTGCGCGTAGGCGACGGACGCGCGTCGGGCAGCGTGGGCAATGCATCGAATAGCGACGCGGTGTACGGGTGCGACGGCGAGCCAAACACGCGATCGACTGGGCCGCTTTCGACGACGCGACCACGACGCATTACGAGAATCTGGTCAGCAACGTGATGAACGACGCCGAGATCGTGCGAAATGAACAACATCGCGGTGCCGTGCTCGGCCTGCAGGTCGGCTAACAGGTCGAGTACCTGTGCCTGGATCGACACGTCGAGCGCGCTAACAGGCTCGTCTGCGACGAGCAGCGCCGGATTCGGTGCAAACGCGCGCGCGATCGCGACTCGCTGCCGTTGACCGCCAGACAGTTCGCGCGGGGAGCGGTCGAGGCAGCCGGCGCTGAGCCGCACTTCGTCGAGCAACTGCAGCACGCGGCGGCGGCGCGCGTCGCCGCGCACGCCGACCGCATCGAGGCTCTCACCGATGATCTGCCCAACCGAATAGCGCGGATCGAACGAACTGTACGGATCCTGCGCGATAAGTTGCAACCGCGCGCGGCGGGCACGCCGCACGGCTTCGGGCACGCCGCTCCACGGCGCGCCATCGAGCGCGACCGTGCCGCTGTCTGGTTCGATCAGGCCGAGCACGATTCGCGCGACTGTCGTTTTCCCGGAACCGGATTCGCCGACGATGCCCAGCGTCTCGCCGCGCGCCAGAGCGAACGACACATCATCGACCGTGGCGGGCGCGTCGCGGCCACCGTAGCGCTTCGTCACGGCATCGACGGCAAGCACTCGTGCGCCGGCCTCGATCCGTTTGGGTGGCAGTGGCATGCGCGCGGCGGGAGCGGCAGCGACCTTAGCGTTGACTTGCTGGTCCGCCGCGAGCCGGAAGCCACGCGACGCAGGCGTCGGAATCGCCGCGAGCAACTGACGCGTGTACGGATGCGCGGGCGCGGTCAGTACGTCGCACGTCGGCCCTTGCTCGACAACCTGGCCGGCCTGCATCACGAGCACGCGATCGGCGAGTTCGGCGACAACCGCGAGATCGTGGCTAATGAGCAGCAGCGCGTCGCCGGCACCGCGGCGCGCGCGCAAGAGCGACAGGATCTGCCGCTGCACGGTCATGTCGAGCGCCGTGGTCGGCTCATCGGCGATCAGCAGCGACGCGCCGCCAGCAAGCGCGGTACCGATTAGCACGCGCTGCCGCAAGCCGCCCGACAACTGGTGCGGATACTGCGGCAGGCGCCGCTCGGGTTCGTCGATGCCGACCGAGCGCAGCAGGTCGGTGCTGCGCGCATGAAGGTCGCGCCGCCGCGTGTCGTGCAGAGCCTCGGCAACGAGATCGCGTACGCGCCACAGCGGATCGAGCGACACGAGCGCGTCCTGCAGCACGTAGCCGATCCGGCGGCCGCGGATGGCGCGCCAGTCGCGTTCGCGATGGCGGCGCGCATCGGAGCCGGCGATGTCGAAGCGTTCGGCATCCACCACGGCGTGCGGGCCGTTCAGCCCGACGAGGCTGCGCGCGGTAACGGACTTGCCGGAGCCCGACTCGCCGACGAGCGCGACGCATTCGCCGGCATGGACGGCGAGGTCGAGCGGCCCGACGACGGGCCGTGTGCCGCGCGGGCCGCGGAACCCGATCGTCAGGCGTTCGACGCGGACGATGGGTGTAGCGTGCGAAGCCGGTGCGATGGCCGTCATGTCGTCTCCCGTCGTTCGAAGCGGGCCTGCCAGTAGCCGCCGAGCGCATTCACGGCGACGACGGCCGCGGTGATCGCGAGGCCGGGCCAGACCGCGATCCACCACGCGTTGTACAGGTAGTTGCGGCCCTCGGCGAGCATCAGCCCCCACTCGGCGGCGGGCGGCTGCGGCCCCATGCCGAGGAAGCTCAGGCCCGACGCGCCGATGATCGCGGTGCCGAGCCCGACGGTCGCGAGCACCGGCACCTGCGCGATCGCGTGCGGCAGCACGTGGCGCCACACCAGCACCGCCGGCGCGAGGCCGAGCGTGCGCGCCTGCTCGACATAGCCGGAACCGGCGACGACGAAGGTCTGCGCGCGCACCACGCGCGCGAAACGCGGCACCGATGCGACGCCGAGCGCGAACACGAGGTTCGTGGCGCCCGGGCCGGTAAACGAGATCAGCATCAGCGCGAGCAGCAGGTCGGGGAATGCTGACACCACATCGAGAAAGCGCGTGATCAGTTCGTCGAGCCAGCCGCGCGCGAGGCCCGCGAACAGCCCGAGCGCGGTGCCGAACAGCGTCGCGACCGCGATCGACGCCGCGCTGATCGACAGCGAGTAGCGGGCGCCGTAGACGACCCGCGAGAAGATGTCGCGGCCGAGCTGGTCGGTGCCGAGCCAGTGTTCGGCGCTGCTGCCGAGCTGCGCGGCCAGCGGATCGGCGGCCAGCGGGTCGTAGCGAGTGAGCCAGCCGGGGGCGATCACGGCGACCGCGTTCAGCAGCAGGTAGAGGGCGGCAATTGCGAGGCCCGGATGGCGGCGCAGCCAGCCGGCCGCGCCGAGCGGCGCACGCGGGCGCCACGACAGGTCGAGGGGCGTGGACATCGGATTCTCCGGTTCAATGCCGCGCGCGGCGGTCGCGCAGGCGGGGATCGATGAGGAGGTAGAGCAGGTCGACGGCGGTGCTGAGCGCGACATAGATCGCCGCCGACAGGATCGCGATCGCGAGGATCACCGGCATGTCCTTCGACAGCACCGCGTCGACGGTGATCTTGCCGAGCCCGGGCCGGCCGAATACCTGCTCGGTGATCACCGCGCCGCTCAGCAGCCCGCCGACGAGCCAGCCGGCGAGCGTGACGGCCGGCAGCGCCGCGTGGCGCAGTGCATGACGCACGCGCAGCGCGAGCCCGCCGATGCCCCACGAGCGCACCGTCAGCGCATACGGCTCGTCGAGCGCGCGCTCGATGCCCTGACGCAGCACGCGGCCGATCACCGCGCCCTGTGCGAGCCCGAGCGACAGCGCCGGCAGCACGAGCGACGCGAAGCCGCGATCGCCGGCGACCGGGAACAGCTTCAGCGTGAAGCTGAACACGAACAGCAGCATGATCCCGAGCCAGAACGACGGCGTCGACGCGAGCAGCAACTCGACGCCGGACGCCGCGCGCCCGGCCCAGCGGCGGCCGGCCGTCAGCACTGCGAGGCCGACCGCGAACACGAGCGTCACGACGAGCGCCGCGCCCGTCAGCTTCAGCGTCGGCCACAGCTGGCCGATCACGAGCGGCGCGACGTCGGTGTTCAGGATGTAAGAGCGGCCGAAGTCGCCGTGCAGCACCCGCCACAGGTAGTGCAGGTACTGCAGCGGCAGCGGCTCGTCGAGCCCCCATTCCTGGCGGATCGCGGCTTCGATCTGCGGTGTGCTCAGCTGCTCGCCGATCAGGATGCTGACGATGTCGCCGGGTGCGAGATGCACGGCCGCGAACGACAGCGTGACCGCGGCCCACAGCACGAGTACGCCGGTGGCGAGCCGCGTCGCCACAGGTGAGCGCAGCCAGCGGCGCCACGCGGCCGGTGACGATGCGGGCGGCGCGGCGGGCTCGGCGGGCGTGGGCGCCGCGGCGGGCTCGGCGGGCGTGGGCGCCGCGGCGTCATGAACGGAAACGGGTACGGAGCTTGGATGGTTCATGCTCGGCTTCTCCCCGGTGCCGCGCGTAGCGGACCGGTGTGGCTTGCTCGCTTACTTTTTCACCCACACGTCGTACGGGTTCTCGGGCATCTGCGCGAACGAGCGGAAGCGCAGCCCCTGGACGGCCTTCGCGGCGGCGATCTGGTCCTCCGGTTCGTACAGCGGCACCGCGTACGCCTGCTCGTTGATCGCGAAGTGCTGCAGCTCGCCGTACAGCTTCTTGCGCTCTGCGACGTTCTGCGTGCGCGCGGCCGCCTGCAGCCAGCGCGTCAGTTCCGGCGCCGCCGCGCGGCTGTAGTTCAGCGCGCCGCCGCGATCGACGGGCAGGTAGTGGCCCTCGATGTCGATGCCGTCCGGCGGCGTGTTCGAGTTCGCGATCGAGCCGAACTTGCCGGTCTTGCGCGCCTCGACGTACGTGCCGTCGTCGACGTACTGGATCTTCAGGTCGACGCCCAGGCGTTGCCGCGCCTGCGCCTGCAGTGCCTGCAGCAGCACGTCGCGCTGGTCGCGCACCGTCGCCTGCGCCTGGATCACCGCGATCGTCAGCCGTTCGCCGTTCTTCGTGCGGTAACCGCCGCTGTCGCGGACGTTCCAGCCGGCTTCATCCAGCAGCTGGTTCGCGAGCTTCGGATTGTTGCCGTAGGTCCTCTCGATCGATGCGTCGTAGAACGGATCGATCGGTGATGTGATGCCCCATGTACGCGTGCGCTCGCCGCGATAGATCGACTGCACGATGCCGGTCGCGTCGAGCCCTTCGAGCAGCGCGCGACGCACTTTCACGTCCTGCGTGGGGCCATACGCGACGTTCAGGAACAGCGAATATGGCGTGCCGGTGTTCAGCGCGCGGCGGTAGGTGAAATCGGCGTTCTTGCCGATCAGCGCCGCGTCGTTGCCCGACACGCCTTCGATCACGTCGACCTGGCCCGACAGCAGTGCGCCGGTGCGCACCGACGATTCGGGCAGGAACCGGTAGACGACCCGGTCGAGATACGCGGGGCCCTGGTGACCCGCCGTCGGCGGCGCCCAGCGATAGTCGGGGTTCTTCGCGAATTCGATTTCCTGCCCCTTCACGTAGCGGCGCAGGATGAACGGGCCGGTGCCGGCGATGTCGGTGCCGCCCGACTTCAGGCTCGGCCGGCCGAACGCGTTCGGCGACAGCAGCGGGAGCCGCCCGGCGAACGTCAGGAATGGTGCATACGGCGCATCGAGCGTGATTACCACGGTGCGCGCGTCCGGCGTCTTTACGTCGGCGATATGTGACACCAGCCGCGCAAGCTGGGTGCCGGCCGAGTACGACAGTTCACGCGCATTCAGGAAGTTGCGCGCGACGGCCTTCGCGTCGAACGGCGCGCCGTCGCTGTACTTCACGTCGTCGCGCAGAGTGAACGTGTAGGTCTTGCCGTCCTCGGACACACGGTAGCCGGTCGCGAGCCACGGCACGTAGCTGCCGTCGGTCTTGCGCGCGAGCAGGCTCTCGTACGCGTTGCGCAGCAGCAGCTCGACCTTGTCTTGGCCGTTCAATTGGGGATTCAGCGTGCGCGGCTCGGTTTCGACGCCCCAAGTCAGCGAGCCGCCGGACACGGGCGTGCCCTGCGCGAATGCGACGGATGACAAAGCCACGGATGACAAAGCGAGTGCGAGCAGAAATGCGGCCGACACCGTGCCGCGCGACGGGCGAAAATCGGAATCAGGAAATGCGAATGTCATGCAAGGGAAGTCCTTCACCAAAGGCGTAGCGGGTGGAACAGGGCGCGCATCGACAGGAGTCATGCAAGCGCGTGGATACGCCCGCCGGGTTCGTTGTCAGGCACAGCACCATCCCGGTAGAGATCCGGAATCAGGATTTTTCTGAGCCACACGAGCGGCGTGCCGAGCGCATTCGTAGAGTGATCAAACGCCACGTAGCCATCGCGCTCGTAGTACGGCCGCAGCCATGGGTGGTTGGCCGCAGTCGCGAGATAGGTCATGGGCGCCTTGACCTGTGCTGTCAGGAACTGAGACTCGACATGTGCGATCAATGTGCGGCCGAGTCCCTGTCGCTTGAACGCGGGCGCGACCGCGAACCAGTGCAGGAACGGATAAGGCGTGCGATGGCGTTCGCCCGATACCCACGGAAACCGCACGGTAAGCGTTGCCGCGAGCGCCAGGCGGCCGTCGTCGTCCGGATGTTCGAGTACGAACGTCGTTTCTCGCGCGACGGTCTGTGCGACGCGCTCGATTGGCGAGCGCGTGATCGTGAAGTGCACACCCTGCGGCACGAGCGGCGCATATGCGTCCTGCAGCAACGCGTAGAGGGTCGGCACATCGTCGGCGCCGGCGACTCGGATCGTATCGGTCATCGTGCGACGCTCTCGAGGTCGGGTTCGCTCGTGGCGACGGTGATGTTCGATTTTTTTGCATCCGCGGCCGGCAACACCGGATCCGCTACGCATTGCAAACCTGCATGGCTTCCGGGGGCGGCCGGCACGCGGCCAGAAGTTGCAGCGACGCAACGCGCGGTATGGGATCAGCGAGTGGTGTGTCCACGACGAATTCGGCGATCCCGTAGCGGTGATGCAGTGCGTGGAGCTCATCCAGCACGTCGTCGCGCGTGCCGTGCACGATGCGCGTCTCGCGCGGGTCGATCCGGTACGGGCCGCCGCCGGCCTGGCGGATATACGCGTGCGCCTGTTCGATGCTGCCGACGTTGACAGCCGGCGTGTCGCCGACCCGCACGCGAAAGCCACGATGCCCGTCGGCGAGTTCCGCGGCTGCATCGCGCGTGCCAGCGACGATTACGGACAGCGCGAGCAGCGGCGTTCGACCGCCGGATGCGTCGCGATACGCGTCGAACGTTCGCTCCAGATCCGCGGTGGATGCGTTTATATGCGATGCGTAGACGAACGCCCAGCCAAGCTGAGCGGCGAGCGCGGCGCTTTCGGCGCTAGCGCCGAGCAGGAACGGCTGCACGGGTGCGCCCGGCTGCGGCGTCGCGCGCAGCGTCGAGTCGTCGTGCGCGGTTTCGTCTGCTGGTGCGTCAAATTCTCTAAGATAACGATTCAGCTCGGTCGCGAGTTCGGTGAACGATGCGCGACGGGCCGGATCGTATCCGGCCTGCAGTGCGCGTGTTGACAGCGGCAGGCCGCCAGGCGCCTTGCCGATGCCGAGGTCGATGCGATCCGGCGCGAGCGACGCGAGCAGGTTGAAATTCTCCGCGATCTTGTACGGGCTGTAGTGCTGCAACATCACGCCGCCGGAGCCGACGCGGATGCGCTGTGTCTGCGCCAGCACGTGCGCGATCAGGATCTCCGGCGACGGGCACGCGAGCGCGGCCGTGTTGTGATGCTCGGCGAGCCAGTAGCGATGATAGCCGACGCTGTCGGCGAAGCGCGCGAGCGACACGCTGCGCGTCAGTGCATCCGACGCGGTTTCGCCCGGCGCGACGGGGCTCTTGTCGAGCACGCTCAGCCGGAACGGGAGCGAGGGAAGGGCGAAAGCAGAACGAAGGGAGTCGGATGTCATGGCATTGCGATCGGCGCGTGCTAACCAGGCCCGACCAGGTTGTTGTTGGACACGCGGAATTATTTTTCGGGGCGAAGCTCTGGGTCAAACAATCAAGACGAATATGAAAACCCGAATATGTTTGTTCCGGTGAACTGGGGGGCTTGCGTTATGGTCACGGACGTCGCGGACTATTTGACGCTTACATGGATTCGCGGATGGCGGGCTTTCTGGCCAGGAGAACCGATGTATCCGTTTCATACCCGTATTTCCCAGTGGAACAAAAAGGGATGCTAATGAAAGGATCGGACGAAAGAGGAGCGGCATGAGTAGCCAGCGTAGGAGACTTAAAACCCTGGTCGGCGCGGCGAACGTGATATGCGTGCAGGGCGACCCAAGCGTAGCGCACGGCATGCATCGCGCGGCCTCGCTCGCGCGCAAGGCGGAAGCTGAAAAGATCACAGGCCTTTTCACTGCAGACCTGTTGCAGGCTGATCCGGCCGGGCTCGCCGGCAACACCGGCAGCCAGGAGCCAATCGTCGCGCTGGCCGCGCTGAGCCAGGCGACCTCGTCAATCGGGCTCGTCGCTACAGTGTCGACCACGTACCACCATCCGTACAATCTCGCGCGGCTGATTGGTACGCTCGACCATGTGAGCGGCGGCCGTGCGGCATGGAACGCGGTCACGTCATCGGTCGGCGAGGAGAATTTTGGGGATGCCGCGCTGCCCGACCCGGAGCAGCGCTATGCACGTGCGACCGAATTCGTCGAAGTCGTCAACGCACTGTTCGACGCAAACGACCCCGCAGCGGCGCGACGCGCGGCGAGCGGTAGCGTGTCGGTCGATCCGCGCAAGCTTGGGGCGATTGGCTACCTCGGTGAGCACTTCCAGGTGCAGGGACCGCTGAACGTGCCGCCGTCACCGCAACGGCGCCCCGTGCAGTTCCAGGCGGGGCAGTCGGCAAGCGGCGTGACGCTTGGCGCACGATATGCCGAAGTCGTCTACACGTCGCAACCAACGCTCGACGACGCGCGCAAATTCGTCACCGAACTGCGTCGGCAGGCCGCCACGTTTGGCCGGGGAGACAGGCTGCCGTTCGTGATGAACTCATTCCATTCGGTAATAGGGGAGTCCGACGCTGATGTTGCGCGGCGACTGCGCGAAAAGCACGAACGCATCGATTATGAGCAGGGAAGACTGAAACTGGCCGACATGCTTGGTGGTAGCATCGACCTGCGAGATTTGCCGCTCGATCAACCTTTGCCGGAGTCACTGCTGCCAGAGATCGATCGCGTGCATCGCAGGCGCGGTCGCGTCGCGATCTTCATCGGCTATGCGCGGCAGCGACTGACGCTGCGAGAGCTAATCATCCGCGCGCAGGAGACCGGACACTGGTTCGTTGCTGGCACGCCAGAACAGCTCGCTGATGCCATCGAGGCCCGTTATCGGGCCGGGTTGGTCGACGTGCTGTCACTCCACGGACTCGGCCAACCGGACCAGGAAGACCTACTGATCAACGGGCTGCTGCGCGAACTCCGAAAGCGTGCCATTGTTGACACGGACTACCATGGTGATGATTTCCGATCGAACCTAGAATTGCCACCGTTGCAGTCGAAAACCGAGCAGCGCTCAATAACCCATCACGAATGGAGTTGAGACTCCCCGGCCGGGTCAAACTCACATGCCCAGTAGCCACCAGCTCGCCGCTCGTTCCACAAGTTGACAGTGTGAATAAGGTCACGAGTTGCGGCGCGTTCTTCCGCAACCCTCGATAGCGGCCCTTGGAGTTGCCGAGCTGCCGTTTCATCACCCGGAACGGGGTTTGACCTTGTCCGGGATGCCGCCCTTGATCCGCTCTCTCTGTTGCGTTCAGCGGATTGTCTTTGTGCAAGCCTCGGCGGTAGCCGGCTTCTTCGCGACGAGCCAATTCATGCTGGCCCGAGCCTTCGGGTGCTCGTGTGGCCCTGCTGGTGGCCCCAACGCCAAACGCGTCAGCTTCTTAGCGATGCAGCAGGATGTTGGTTCCGAGCACGTCGCTAACGTTGCCCGCGGTGCCAGCACCGTGCGTGCCGGTTCGGATTCGGCATCCACGCCGACGTGTGCCCGAATTTCCACTTCCAAATTGGACATTTTTTGTGGGCTAGAGTCCATGCGAGCGCCTTTGATGGAATGCATTAGCCATGGTGCTCTCAAAGGTTGAAATGAAGGAACCGCCACCAACGAGCCGACGATCCAGGGTTACCAAATGGAAAGTACCTGTCGCGGCTTCGATCACTTTGTTAGTCTTCTTACCGCTCTTAGGCAACGCAAGAAAAAATGATGGAGCATAAATCACTGGAGGTTTTCGGCCCGGAGGAAGTGTTCGTTGCGCTCGTAGAGAAAATGGATAGATTTTCACCGGTGAAACCATTGCCATACTAGCAGATCGATATGAATCGTTTGCCGAGCCTATTTGTTTCGCACGGGGCACCAACTTTCGCGATGAGGCCGGCCCAGGCCGGCCGAGTTTTGACGACACTGGGTCAATGCATATCCAAGCCACGAGCGATTCTTGTGGTATCACCACATTGGATGACGTCAAAGCCGGTCGTTGGCATGACGGAAAGACCGACGACAATTCACGACTTCGCCGGTTTTGACCCCCTCTTATACGAGATCGAATATCCAGTTCTCGGTCATCCTGAATTGGCGCAGCTCACTTTCAACGTGCTCAAGCAAGCGGGATGGTCACCGAGCCGCAATATTGTGCGCGGATTGGATCATGGTGCTTGGATTCCATTGATGCACATGTTCCCGAATGGTGAAGTGCCGACATTTCAGGTTTCCTTACCCGAAGATTTGAACGCTGACGATGCATGGGCTTTGGGGGAGGCACTTGCGCCGCTTTCTGAGGAGGGCGTTCTCATTGTCGGTAGCGGTAGTACGACCCACAATCTTCATGAACTTCACTTCAATTGCGATTCTGAGGCTATGCCCTACGTCGTTGAGTTTTCTCGATGGCTGCGTCGTGTAATAGCGAGTGGAGATGTAGATCGGTTGCGCCGGACCTTGGAGCTCGCACCGCACGCTCAGCGGGCTCATCCCACATCGGAGCATTTCTGGCCATTGCTCGTAGCAGCCGGTGCAACTGGCCTGGCGCTAAACGCTGCAATATTCGAGGGAGGCGTTACGCACGGAGTGTTGTCTATGGATACCTACCTGTTTGGTCACTCATCTAGGGGCAAGGACTCGATCGCATGAATGATTTCGCAACTGGTTCAAACTTGGATCTTGTTGTTCACCGACCCGAGCGCGTGACGAGTCTTATTCTGCTGTTTCATGGCGTGGGTTCGCAGCCAGAGAGTCTCACCCCGGTCGGTCGAATATTGGCGGGTCGCTTTCCTGATTCGCTGATCGTGAGCATATGTTCTCCCGAGCCACTTGGACGTGGCTGGCAATGGTTTTCCACGCACGACGTGACCGAAGCCAATCGGCCCGGTCGAGTGGCTACTGCAATGCCGAATTTTCTCACCGCGGTTCGCAGATGGCAAACCTGTGCCCAGGTTGATGCGGGGAATACGACGCTTATCGGCTTCTCCCAGGGCGCCATCATGGTGCTAGAGGCAAGCCAACTGGCGGGCGACGCCATAGCTGTGCGGACCGTCGCGATAGCGGGTCGCTTTGCTGTTCCCCCACGCACTGCACATCAAATGACACCAAAGATTCACCTGATCCACGGCGACGCTGATCACGTTATGCCCGTACAGCTTGCTGTCGAAGCTGAGCGCAACTTGCGCACGCTTGGCGTTACCGTAACCCTCGATCTCGTACCACGCATGGGGCATGAAATCGATGCGCGTGCAATCGATAACGTAATCCGACGTTTGGAGAATTGATGGTGAAAAAACGTAAGTTCGAGCGTGTGAGGACAAAAATCCTTAGCGGGGAACAATCAGAACGCGGAATCAACCGAGGCGAAAGAGCCGTCGGCGTGCTCGATCCGTTGTGGTCAATCGGGAGCAACATTTCACGACGGACATTCTTGCAAGGTCTTGGTGCGCTGGCATTGACTGGATGCGGCAGCGGCTTCGACAACGATACTACGAGCCGCAGCGCGGCGTCCAGTCGCCAGATTGCAGTTAGCGCGCAGTCTGAGATCAACTCGTTTGTACATCCCGGGTTACTCCATACGCAAAGCGATTTCAACCGGATGGCGCAGAAAGTGGCAGCGAGCGCATCGCCTTGGATCGATAGCTGGAATAAGCTGCTGGGAAGTTCTTTTGCAAGCTCGAGCTGGACACCAAATCCCCATGCAGTGGTCTACCGAAACTACCCCGGTCAACCCGACAATTTCCTGGATCTATGCCACGACGCGGCGGCGGCGTACGCCAATGCGTTGATCTGGAAGATTCGGGGGGACACAGCAGCAGCTAACACCGCGGTCGCGATTCTGAATGCTTGGGGGGCCACGCTCACGCAAATCGCAACAACGAACGGCTACTACGATGGCTATCTCGTGGCGGGCTTGCAGGGCTATCAGATTGCAAACGCCGCAGAGATCATGAGAACCTACTCCGGCTGGGTTGCGCAAGATTTCGCTGCCTTTCAGCGCATGATGCTGAGTGTGTTTTACCCAATGAACCAGGGGACGTCTGGTCTGACAGGTAATGCGCCAGCGGTATACTCGAGCTGGGATCTGAGTGCCATGGCAATGGTTCTTTCGGTCGGGGTGCTTTGCGACAACCAAACCATTTTTGAAGAGGCGATTACATACTTCCAGAAGGGTATCGGAAACGGTGCTATCGCCCAGATGGTCTACTACATGCACCCGGGTTATCTGGGGCAAACGCAAGAGGCGGGACGTGATCAAGGCCACGATACGCTCAGCATCTCGATTGTTAGCAACTTCTGTGAAATGGCCTGGAATCAGGGTATCGATCTATACGGTTACGCAAACAATCGCGTTCTCGCTGCATGCGAATATGTCGCGAAAGGCAATCTGATCCAAACCGGTTCAACCTATTATCCAGTTCCTTTTTCCACGTATGTCGTACCAGGTGGCGGGACGGATACGGTGTTTTCTACGCTAGCCCAAGGCACCGCTCGCCCGGAGTGGGCCTTAATCTACAATCACTATGTCAATCGGCGCGGAATTGCCTCGCCTTTCAGTGGAAAATTCGCATCGCTTGTCTCTCCTGAAGGTGGCGCTGGATACTATGGGACTACCAGCGGCGGGTTTGACCAACTCGGATATGGGACATTAACTCACACACTTGATCCGGTAGGGGCGGGCGCGTCACCCAGCGGACTCTCGGCGGTGACTCAAGCGGGACAGGTCGTGCTGTCGTGGTGGGGCACAGCGTACGCGACAAGTTACACCGTCAAGCGCAGTACCACGTCGGGGGGAGCGTATGCCGTGGTAGCAAGTGGTATCTCCGACCTGCTTACATATACCGACACGGGTCTTTCGCCGGGCAAGTACTACTACGTCGTAACGGCGACCGTGCCATCTGGCGAAACGGCGGCATCCAACATAGCTCCGGCCGTGATCGGCGTGTTGCTGGATACGGACCTGCCGTTCAACGACGCGACTGGCATGACCGCCGTAGACGGAACAGGAAACGCACATAACGGAACACTACTCGGCGGTGCGACATGGGTGACCGATAGCGTCCGTACGGCTGTTTCGCTGAACGGAAATGGCGCGTACGTGAGCCTACCTGACGACATTGTATTGGCGGCTGGCGATTTCACGATCGCGACGTGGGTATACTGGAATGGCAGTCAGACGTGGGCACGCATCTTCGATTTCGGTGCAAGCATCAATCGCTATATGTTCCTCACGCCATATGACAGCAACGGTAGACTCAGCTTCAGTATGTCGTTGTCCCAAGGTTACCTGACGTCGAAGGTCGAAGGTCCGGGCCCACTTATTTCGGGTAGTTGGACGCATGTTGCTGTGACTCTTGGGGGAAACACAGCTACGCTCTATGTCAACGGTAATGCAGTGGCGTCGAGCGATGCCATGATGTACTACCCGTGCGACATCGGCCATAGCACCAAAAATTGGGTCGGTCGATCTCAGTTTGAGAACGATCCGACTTTCAATGGAAAAATCGCTGGCCTCCGCATCTATCGGGGCACCCTATCGGCGAGCCAGGTTGCAGCGCTTGCATCAAGTTGAAAGCATGTTGATTCTTGTGACGTCACCGTAGCAGCCTGCTCGCTGCGCTTGACGAAAATGGGGGCGCCCTAGCCGAAACCGTGGCTGGAATCCGGCAATCGTCGGATGCGATGCGCCTCGCCACCGGAGAAATCGCATCCGGCTATTCTGACGCGCTTCGCCTTGCGCTCAGTTTCTTTTTGGTAACCACCTTACGTCCACGCAGAGCGTGTGCTAGCTTTGTGCATGGTGCTTAGGTTCTCTTGGAGACGTGGCGAACTGTTCCCATGCTTGCGATGCGGCAATAGCGTCTCCATCGGGAACAGGAAGAGTTGGCGCGCGATTGGTTAAGGGGTGTTTGCCTCTGGCCGAACACGTGATGACGAGCGAGCTGACTGTCTACTTGGATCGAAGGGTGCCTTCGCTTGATTTCCGTGTTCGCGACTTTACCCATTAACTACTGCTAGGAAGAGAAAGCCATCGACCACCTCCGTGCAACCCTTACAATGCCGTTCCTGGCGATCGATTCGACCGTCTGTTTCTCGGCTTATGGCTTGGGATGGGGCTATTTCTCTTTTGCACTCTGTCCGCGGACGGTTTGCGAGAAACTGGGCGCCTCCGACGAAGATCCGACGCAACTACTGCTTTCCTTCGAGCTCGGAAAGCAGCGGATCCTGGATGCGATTGTTCAGAGAGAATGGCCCCACGACGGGGGGCGTATATTACTGGCGAGTATCGATCTTTAGGGGCGGCGGTTAAATTCGCGGACTGGTTTATGTCGCAGTCGCCAGCGGCGGGCTCGCTCGCACGAAGCTGCGACGTGCAAATAGATCCCCATGTTGCTACTCTTGATTTCACGCGATGGCGGGTTACTCTTACGTTACCTGCCCTGAGCACACCATTCGCAATTTAGCGGACTCGTCGGTTTTCGGTTGATGCGGCTGCCGGAATTGGCCCGGCGCCAAGTGCCCCAAGGCACTATGCGGGCGCACCGAGTTGTAGTCCGTGGGCCACGTTTCGATTCGCTTGCGTGCATCGTTGAGACTAACGAACGCATGCTGGTTTAAACATTCTTCGCTTAGTCAACCGTTGATGCTTTCGATGTGCGGGAACTCCCGATTCTACACATCGATGATGGTAAACAACGAATGCGTCGGCCATGCACCACCGCGTCAGCAACAAAAGCCACCGCCCGGGTTTGGTCCGCGCTGTTGGACTCCGCATGACCGCGAGTAGATGACTCGGGCGCTTCTTTCGGCATTTCAAGCGAAGCGACAGGCCTCCTGCGCAGTACAGCCGCTCAGTGCGCTTATGGTTCTGGGCCAGGCCCTCCCGGCGTAGCAGCATGTGCGGGCGAGTGGGGTGAAACCGTGGCCACTTCCAGCCGGCACGCGTAGCCGTTGCCGCAGTTCGTGGTCGGCGTCAGGCGACGCCGACCGTCGGAATGTCCGGTGATTCAGGCAGAAAGTGCGAATGCACGTGGGAGATCTTGCGCCTGCTCACCGGGAAGTTGAATCATATGCGAATCTTACAATGCAAGGTACGTAAGCGGCCGGGCAACCCATCTTGAAGTTCGGTAAAGCTCTTGGGGGTATCGTGTCCACCTAACGAATAAGCGGACACGTGAACACTATCGTCGAAAAAGGAATGCCCTCCGAACGCCGCCGGCGGCGACGCTACAACGAGGAATTCAAGGCCAGACGTAGCTGCCTGCCACGGTACCGGAGTATCGGTCGCAGCAGTCGCGCTGGAGCACAGGCTCAACGCGAACCTGCTGCGACGCTGGATCGATCAAGCAGAAGGCAGGCTTCCGAAGGGCGTGCCCGGCCGTCCGGCAGATTTGCAACCGACAACCGCACCGTAAGCGAGTCTCCAGCACCGTCTCGACGGCCTGACCAGAAATTGCCAGAGTAGTCCCCACCACTTCAAGTAGCGGGGACTACTTTGACAACAGAAGCACCAAAGAGGATTGGCCGCAAAGGCATCCCGAATCACCCGCTCGAATTCCGGCGCGAGATGGCCAGGCTGGCATGCGAGCCCGGCGTGTCAGTCGCGCGCCTGGCAATGGAGCACGGCCTGAATGCGAATCTGGTGTTCAAATGGCGCCGTTCGTTACGGGCCGGCGAATACGATTCGGCTGGACTGCTACCGGTGAAAGTGGAGACGCCGCTTGCCGAGACTACGCCGCTGGTGCCGGTGTCGGCGCCGACCACGATACTGACGGGCGCGATTGAGATCAACGTAGGCAACGCCCATGTCCGCATCGAAGGCGCTCCGGACGAGAGTACGTTGACGCTGGTGCTGCACATGTTGCGCGGCATGCAGGGGATGGCAGCGTGATCGGTTTGCCGAGTCGAACTCGCGTCTGGTTGGCTGCAGGCGTGACCGACATGCGCTGCGGGTTCAACACCCTGGCGGCTAAGGTCCAGACCGTGCTGGAGCGAGATCCGTTCAGCGGGCACGTGTTCGTGTTTCGTGGCCGGCGGGGCGATCTGGTCAAAGTGCTGTGGTGGAGCGGCGACGGCATGTGTCTGCTGATGAAACGCCTGGAGCGTGGGCGCTTCATCTGGCCGCGCGCCGATGGCGGCGTGGTCTGCCTGAGCCAGGCCCAGTTATCGATGCTGCTCGAAGGCATCGACTGGCGGCAGCCGGTGCGTACGACCGAGCCGAGTTCGGCGTTGTAAACCTCCCGGCGCCCGCGTAAACTGCGGGCATGACCGCGGTCAACGCCTATCCGGATGACATCGAAGCGCTCAAAGCCTTGTTGCTTGAGCGCGATGCGCGCATCGGTCATCTGGAAGATCTGGTCGAATCACACGAAGCCGTGGTGGCCACGGGCAAGGCCGAGATCGAGCACCTGAAGCTGTTGATCGCGAAGCTGCGCCGTATGGCATTCGGGCGCAGCTCCGAGAAACTGGATCGTCAGATCGAGCAGCTCGAACTGAAACTGGAAGATCTCGAAGCCGACGAAGGCGCCGCGCCCATCGAGATTCCCAAGGCACCGCGCACGGTACCGGAACAGATACAACGCAAGCCGCTGCCGGAGTATCTGCCGCGCGACATACGAACGTACCTGCCGGAGTCCGACGAAACCTGCACGGCGTGCGGTGGCGCGATGAAGCCGCTCGGCGAAGACGTGTCCGAGCAACTGGAATACGTGGCGGCCAGCTTCCGCGTGATTCGCCATGTTCGACCGAAACTGGCCTGCACCTGTTGCGATCAGATCGCACAGGCGGCAGCGCCAAGCCGCCCCATCGAACGGGGTCAGGCCGGCCCGGGACTACTTGCACATGTGCTCGTGGCGAAGTTCAACGATCATCTGCCGTTGTACCGTCAGTCGGCGATCTACGCCCGAGAAGGCGTGGAACTGGATCGCTCGTTGCTGGCGAAATGGGTGGGGCACAGTGCCAAGCTACTGCAACCGCTGGTCGATGCGCTGCGCCTGCATGTGATGGCAGCCACGAAGCTGCACGCCGACGATACGCCAGTTCCGGTGCTCGCGCCGGGCAATGGCAAGACGAAAACCGGGCGGCTGTGGGTCGAGGCTGTGTGAAAACGCGTTGATCACCTAGACTGAATCAACGCGTTCAGGATGGGTGGCCCATGAAGCGATTCGTTGAAGGCGATGACCGCAAGCAGGTAGCGCTATTGCCCGAATGCCTGGACGATTTCGTTGCCGAGGATAACCCGGTCAGGATCGTCGAGGCCTTTGTCGAAGAGCTTGATCTGAACACACTTGGCTTCACCAGTGTCACGCCTTCGACGACAGGCCGCCCCTCCTACCATCCGGCAGTGCTACTGAAAATATACATCTACGGCTACCTAAACCGGATTCAATCAAGCCGACGCCTGGAACGCGAATGTCAGCGCAATATCGAGCTGATGTGGCTGACTGGCCGCCTAGTGCCAGACTTCAAAACGATAGCTGACTTTCGACGCAACAACGGCACAGGTATTCGCAACGTCTGTAGTCGGTTTGTCGTGTTGTGCCGCGATCTCAAGCTGTTCTCCCAGGCCATGGTCGCCATCGATGGAAGTAAGTTCAAGGCCTCCAATACACGCGACCGAAACTTTACGACGGGCAAGATCGATAAGCGGCAGCAGCAGATCGAGGAAAGCATCCATCGTTACCTGGGCGCATTAGAAACGGCCGATCGAACGCAGCCGCCCGAGGTGGAAGCCAAAACGACTCGACTCAAAGAGAAGATTGCGCAATTGCAGGGGCAAATGCGTCACCTTGAGCAGATCAAAGAGGAGTTGAAGACGCTGCCTGACGGACAGATCTCGCTGACGGATCCCGATGCACGTTCCATGGCGACCAGTGGCCGTGGTTCTGGGATGGTCGGCTACAACGTGCAGATCGCCGTAGATGCCAAGCACCATCTTATCGTTGCGCATGAAGTTACGAACGCGGGTAGTGACCGCGCGCAGCTAAGTCCAATGGCGCAAGCTGCTCGTGATGCCATGGGTAGAACCAAATTGAAGGCTATCGCTGATCGCGGGTATTACAGTGGCCCACAGATAAAGGCTTGCGAGGACGCGGGCATTGCCGCCATTCTGCCCAAGGTCACGACATCCAGCGCGAAGGCTGATGGCCGCTTCGATCGGGCCGACTTTATTTACATTGCCCGGGATGACGAATATCTATGCCCGGCCGGGCAACGTGCGATCTACCGGTTTACTGGTCTGGAACATGGCATGTATCTACGTCGTTACTGGAGTAGCGCCTGTATCGGCTGCGCCATGAAACCACAATGCACGCCAAGCAATTACCGGCGGATCACGCGCTGGGAGCACGAATCAGTGCTGGAAGCTGCGCAGCGAAGACTGGACCGAATGCCGAATGCGATGACGGTGCGAAGACGGACAGTTGAGCATGTGTTCGGGACGTTCAAGCACTGGATGGGCTACACGCACTTCCTGACTCGCCGGTTTGCCAACGTGAGCACCGAAATGAGTTTGCATGTACTGGCATACAACCTCAAACGCGTCATAGCGATACTCGGGTTCTCGAAAACCATGAAGGCAATGCGGCTGGTGGGTGCGTGAAGCACTCCAGGGTGCTCTTACATGCCGAGGGACGACAGCAACTCGGCACTGAAGCCATGGCGACACTCCTCGTTCACCTGAAGGCTGCGAAAATGCGGCACGGGATCTGCGCCCGCCGACGCTGAGTTACGTGTTTCCACACAGCCTCGGTCGTAAGCGGCTCGGGCAGGCCGTTCGGCCACGGGGCCTGATCGAATGTATCGTAGTTCCCACTAAATTTTTTTAGTGGGAGCTAAAGTGGACGAGATGTCGGCCAGCAAGAGCGTGAAGTCGAGCAAACGACCGAACTTCGCGGACGAATTCAAGCGAGCGCTGGTCGAGCAAACGTTCGAGCCAGGTGCGTCGGTATCGCTGGTTGCGCGGCGTAACGATGTCAACACCAACTTGCTCTTCCGATGGCGTCGCCAATATCTTGAAGGTGCATTTGGTCCACCGCGCCCTGAACATGTAGACCAGAAATCGGCCGATGCAATTCCGACGTTGCTGCCGGTAAGTATTGTTGACGAGACCGCGGTCGCGGCAACTGCGATGACGACCTCGGAAGCCGCGTCATTGGCAGAAGGTGTTTGCGAGATCGAGTTTGAACGGGCACGGGTTCGTCTACGCGGTGATGTATCACCAGCAACGCTGAAGCTGCTTATTCGCGAGCTGTCACGATGATCGGCTTTCCAGCGGGTACGCGCATCTGGCTCGCTGCGGGCGTGACCGACATGCGCTGCGGTTTCCAGGGCTTGTGTGCGAAGGTGCAGACGACGCTCGAAGAGAACCCGCTGGGCGGCAACGTCTTCATTTTTCGCGGTCGCCGGGGCGATCTCGTGAAACTGCTTTGGGCGACCGACGACGGGCTCTGGTTGCTCGCAAAACGATTGGAGCGAGGCCGTTTTATCTGGCCGCAGGCCGACGGCGGAAAGATCCATCTGACGAGCGCTCAACTGTCGATGCTGCTCGAGGGCATCGACTGGCGACAGCCGCGACGTACTGCCGCTCTGTCGATGTTGTAAACCGCATCGAAGGCTCGTAAACTGCGACGCATGTCCAAAGATGCGCCGCTTCCTGCCACCGTCGCTGAGCTCCAGGCCCTGGTGCTCGCGCAGCAGGCGTCGCTGCTTGAACAGCAAGCCTCGATCGCAAACATGGTGCGGGAGATCGCCGCTCGCGATGACGAAATCGAGCGCCTGAAGGTACAGATCGATAAGCTCAGGCGGATGTACTTCGGGAGCAAGTCCGAGAAACTGGCCCGGCAGATCGATAAACTTGAGGCGCAGCTGGAAGACCTGACGGCCAGCCAGGGTGCTGCAGAGACGCGAGGACAGCAGAACAAGACGTCGAAGGCACCACCTGGCCGAGCGTCCACACGAGAGCCACTGCCGCCGCACTTGCCGCGCGACGAAATCGAACTCACGCCGGATCCGGCTTGCCCCAAGTGCGCGACGACGATGCAGCGACTTGGTGAGGATGTATCCGAGCAGCTCGCCCGCGTGGCGGCCGCGTTCAAAGTGATCCGCACGATTCGCCACAAGCTGTGCTGTCCTGATTGCGGTCACATCGAACAGCCCGCGATGCTCAGCCTGCCGATCGAGCACAGCATCGCGCATCCGAGCCTGCTGGCCGATATTGCGGTATCGAAGTTCGCCGACCACCAACCGCTGTATCGTCAATCGGAGATTGCGGCACGCGACGGCGTGACACTGGATCGCGGCAGCATGGGGCGCTGGCTCGGGCAGATCGCCGAGCTTTGCGTGCCGCTTGTTGGAGCGATCCAGCGCTATGCATTGGTTCCTGGCAAAGTGCACGTTGACGACACACCAGTCGCGGTGCTCGCGCCAGGCAACGGCAAAACGACGACCGGACGCTTCTGGGTCTACGTGCGCGACGATCGCCGCGCGGGCTCGACGGACCCGGCTGCGGTATGGTTCGACTTCTCCTCGGATCGCAAAGGGGTCCACCCTCAAGCCCGGCTCGCCGCATTCCACGGCATCCTGCAGGCCGATGCCTACGCCGGATTCGATCAGTTGTACGCGAACGGCAAGATCCAAGAAGCAGCATGCTGGGATCATTATCCCGAGTTGCGTTTTATGCCGAGTCTGATGGCGTCGCCGTTGCGCGATCAGCCGTCACGCGTCGCTGATCACGACATAAATCCGGGAGTCAGAGAGAGTTTAGAAACGCCAGAAGATTCGGTGTGGGCTTCCATGGCCTCGCTTTGGCGGACTGAATCCCTGCATGCTGCCAGAACGTTTCCAGCGCATCACGTTTCATTTGCAGGTTGGTTGCAACGTAGCGTCCGGTCGTTGCGATACTCACGTGGCCAAGATAGTCGCGAATCACGGTTATGTCAGTACCGGACTGCAATAGCGCGACGGCGCAGCTATGCCGATTATCTACCCAACGATATAAGAGGCACACGGCCGCGATGAGCCTGATGCATCACGGTGTCGACCTAACCGTGATCGCGCTCTGGCTCGGCCACGAGTCCTCCGAGACTACTCAGATCTACTTGCACGCCGACATGCAACTCAAGGAACGCGCGCTCGCGCACGCCACGGTGAGTGGCGTCGCGCCGACACGCTACAAACCTCCAGATCCGTTGCTCGCCTTCCTGGAGGCTCTCTGATAATGCCGACAATCCGAGCGACCGGGAACAGAGATCCGCCCAACCGTCGTGTGCGTGGATTCGTGACGCGGCATAATCGGGGAGTCGGCATAACTGGGTTGAAAACCAGATACGTCCATGGGCGATCGGCCGGGGCAACTGGATGTTCGTAGGCTCGCTGCGTGCGGGGCAACGTGCCGCCGCGATCATGAGCTTGATCCGTTCGGCGCAGCTTAACGGGCATGATCCGTACGTCTACCTGAAAGATGTGCTTACGCGATTGCCCACTCATCGCGCCGACGACATCTCGCAACTACTTCCGCATCGTTGGGTGCCCGCCCTTGGTTAAGGGCCGGTGCCGACAACCCACACGCAGGCAAGGAACTAGCGGCGCACCTCAACGACCTTAAGGCCGAGGGAGTCGGCCAGTGCTGTTGCCTCCTCCGGTGTCTCACAGCAATCAACCCAGAAGGCGGTACCGGCAACAGCGATTGCGTAGGGCGGGACATCGCTGCCGCATTCGTTCTGCTTGTAGATCACCACTTCGGCACCAGCCTCGAGGAAGTCGGACATCTCAGCACGACACTCCGGAAAAACCTTGGCAACGTGGTTAGCTTGGGCAACTGTAAGACGCATGGGGAAATCACTCACTGGAAACTGACGACGCGAGAAACGAACTCGGTGATGCCGATACGCTATCACATCGCATCAGCTTGGCAAGCTAAGACCGTGCCACGAAATACTCGTCGTCCAGATGTGTTCCCCGGGCGCTTACCAAGGTACAAGCTGCGACCTCTACCCGCCGGCCAATGTTGCTCGAGTTCTTTGCAATCTTGAGAGCGGGCACATAACACGTACGCTAGATCGGTGACACCGATAGCACAGTGTGCAATGGCACAAAGGCGTTGTCACAATCCACCGGTTCTGAACGGCCGGGCGCGCCAGTTACCGAAACATCATTGTCGGGAGACTGCTCGATAGACGATGCGAAGCTGACGGCACCAGGTCCCAAAATGAAATGTGTGGCCGCTGGTATTATTGATGGACCGCCATTATGACCGGACGCAAAAGTGGGTTGGGGACCGTCAAACACAACGTTGTTCAATGTGATCGACAAAGGATTCATTATGCCCTCGGCATCGAAGCCTGCGAATGTCAATTGCCCACCACCGTACTTCCTGCTTCCTAACGAATGCAGGCCGCTGATCGTAATGTTGGTAAAAATCGGATACTTTGTACCTGATCTTGGATTGCGGTAATACGAGTCGAATACGAGCGGTTGTCGTACACTCCGCATGCAGACGTTTCGATAGATGACGTTGCTGACGGTGCCTCCGCGAGAGGAATCGGATTTGATGCGTAGACCAACCCCTGCCGAACTGTCGAAGCCGTCTATACTCAAATCATCCACCACCATGCTACTCAAGCTGGAGTCAGTTTCACTGCCGATAGACATGCCGTGGCCATAATAGAAGTGATTGTGCATGAAGGCGATATTGTTCGATCGTTTCCTTCCGTGTGATTTGACTGCGACATTGTCGTCACCGTCGCTGATATACGAATAGGCGAGCAGAACGTTGCTGGATTGACCAGGATCGAAGCCATCCGTGTTCTTTGCCGTTTCGGGTGTAAAGCAGGTAGCCGGCGTCTTTTTGTCGGGCGTGGAATTGGGAGAGCAGGCGTAACCTGGTGCAGAATACTCGAGTGTCGGCGAGAGGATTTTGATGCCCCAGATGGTGACTCCGTATACACCGGTTGTTACGATGTGCGTGTTTGGGGCATTCACGATCGCGACTCGATACATTACGAAGCCGGATCCATTGTGCACGTGGATCAATAATGGATTTTGCTGATGTAGGTTCTGAGTCTTGTTCTGGTAAGCAACATCCCACCATGAGCGTATGCCAGCATTGGGGCCGTTGGTGAGCACGCTGCCGCCTCGGCCATCGATAGTACCTTCTCCGATAATACCGCTTCCTTCTGTTTTGTCTGCGAGGATGAATGGACTACACGCGTTCTCCTCAGTGATGGTCGCGGTTCCACACGTACCGCGACCATTGTCGTAATCTGCAGGATTGCGCGACGCAAACAACGTAACACCGTAATCGATCCACAGGGATACGCCTGACTTCAAGACAAGCGGTCCGCTGAGGAATCCGGTTGCACCGGTGTGACCTGCAGTAAGTTTGACTGCGGTGCCGGAAGGGCAATCATTGATCGCTTTCTGGATACGGGCTGTATCAGGTTGCGAGTGAGTAGGATCCCGATCAACTGCATCAATAGAGCCGTTGGCAGGCGAAAGGGAGGCATTCAATGTGACGCACGCCGCAGTGGGCAAATGTGGTTCGCTGATGACGCCCCACTGCGTGACAAGGCCCGTCAGCTGGGGCGCAGCGGTGGTGCCTTGGGGGGCCAGATTCGAGGCGTCGGCGGTACCACCGCAAGCCGCGAGGGCTAGAATGGTCGCGAACATGGCCGCAAACGTGCCACAACCTTGTCCGATCTGCAGAACTGGCGAACGATGGAGATTTGCACGCTGTTTTCGAGGTTTTTTCATTGCTTGGTCGGTTGACATTTCAGTTTTTCATATTTTGGGCCAGGCATTAAATATGAACGAAACTGTCCGCTAGTCGGGCGAAGGTTACGAATCGATTTCGACGTTTATGGGCGTGACCGATCGACAGGGGGCTGTTATCGACGAATCGGAGGCTGTGGGCCAGAAACGAATTGGTTCACGTGCGTATTCTCTTTCGCTACGTCGCCGTCCGAATAGTCGAAGCGTTGGTCACACTCGGAGTCTTTGTGAACGCGATCGAAGTTGAAGATGTCTTAATATTCACTGATAAACACTCCATAACAATCTCAACCTGTCAGCGCATACCAAGAATCGACTTAGAGATCCGATCTTGGGTTCCTATCCTGTTGCGAGGTCCGGAGAAGCGAACAGTTTGTGCATGCACTGTTTTAATGCTCTGCGATGTGGAAGTCTATTGGGGTTACCTTCTGGTAACTTGCTCCGTGATTCAAGTCCGACATGCCGGATGCTAGGCAACATGAGCGAAGGCCTTGGTAACGTCGGCAAATGCGTCGACACCGAAAGTGTCATCCCGGCGCTGGATGATCTGCACCGCCAGCGTCCGAGCGTCGGCGCGCGTCGCGAAGTGCGGATACGTCTGCAGCGCAGAAGATTGACCCGCTTGCTTCTTTGGAGCGTCGACAGGCGCGTCCACCTCCGAAAATTCGAGGCTGTGTGCGCCGGACTCACGATCATCATCCGCTGGTCGACGACCATTTTCGGACGGTGCAGCGCCGGTCGACGGTGTCGCTTCATCTTCTCGGAAAGAGGTTGCGCGCGAGGCGCCTTACGTCATCGGCAATCACAACGCCGCCGCGCATCGTCAGCGGTGCCGTCCACGTCTGCCAGACGCGCCAGCGATTGATGAAGTACAACTGATGCCGAACAGAGTCGTCGTGTGACGAGCGGTTGACGAGCTCGCGAAGCTCGTTCTGTCGAATCCAGCGCGCCAGCCATGATTGCGGATCATCCGGCCGAACGCAGTGCCGACGTGGTCCATGGCGCATCCTGAAATGGCGCTAGATCAACGGGCATGCTCGGTGCATGCTTCAAGATAGCGTATTTGCGGTCGCCGTGACGCTCTGAAATGACCGACCGACTTGACGCTCGAGCTCTCAGTGGGCGACGCTTTCGCCATGCTCAGCCATGACCGCGTCGCGATATACGCGAGCTACGAGCAACCCCGTCCTTTCAACGGTTCTCCCGATTGCCGCTTCCTCAAGGCAGTGCAACACATCGAGCGCTCCGTCGCCGCAGACATCGCCATCGCGCCGTGCGAACTCGAATTCTGTTGGCATTCCTTTCTTGGCCAACTGGGCGGAAATCCAGTCGAACGCGGTGGCTCCGTCCGTCGGTCGCATGTGGACCGGAAGCGATCGCAGCATTTCCGCGTTCGCCTCGTCGAATGCGTTTACACGCACATAATCCTCGATGTCCGCGAGCAGCTTCTTCGCGCCTCCCGAGGCATGACCGGCGGTGTTGGCTGCAGCCCGCCAATCTGGAATGCGAAGAGTGAGCGCCCGAATGAGGAACGCTATGTTGAGGTCCCGCCAGAATCGCGGGTGGGGCTGGTAGACGTATTCAAGCGCGAGGGAAAGCGTTGCGGCGGTCAAACTGGATGCGTCGAATCGGCAGTCACGCATGTACGCGACCAGTGCGTCAACAGTTCCAGTGTGGGCTTCTCGAGCTGCTTTGAATGGCATGGGATACGTGGATGAGTGGGCTTGGCGAGTATAGGACCGCGGCCGAGGCATGACCGTGTTCAAATTGCGGAGCTTCCGGTCGCTCGTTGCTCCGCATATTGCGCGACCCATTCCGGGTCAGCACTTGTGGCGACGAACACGCTGTGCGCCGTCTGGCCACGCCATTGCCGAGCACGGTGTTCCACCCCGCCGAAGAAGGTCATCTGCCACCAAGTCGTGGCCGGATTCGCGCGGTCACGCACGCCGCGGTAGACGAACACGCCATTGCCAAAGCTACCCGCGACTCGCGCGCGGGAATCCTGGCTTGCGACGGCTTGTTCAAACAGATGTAGACCACCGGATGAAAATAGTGACGCCCTGACCGGCGCATTCCGCACGAGCTGGGCCTGCCAGTGATGCCAGGCGAGTCCGAGCGCGATATAACACGCGAGCTCGCTCAGCTTGGTCGTGTCGAATGGCAGCATTATGCTTTCGTGCCAGTGCCCCTCAGGGGTTCGGACCCAGCGCACCTGCTGGCCAACCGCGAGCTGGCGCCGTAACGCTTCATTCTTGGCCAGTCGCGGACCGACTTGGTCGACGATGGCCTCAGCTGACCCAGCGAGCAGGCTCCCCATCGGTAACACCGCCAATACGTAGTGCTCGAGCTTCGATTTGGCGTTGTTGCAAGCAACGCACGACGGTACCTTGGGCAGGTTATTGCGCGCGGCATGGGGACAGAATTCGCGTGCGACGACGTGATCGCCCGTGCTCGAAGCCCGTTCCCGGCCACAATAAACACAGGTCTTGTCGCGATATTTCTTGCTTGCCATCGATCACTCCCAGATTCGTGTTGGCAGCTTCGCAGCAGTAACAATGATCGTAGTCGGTCGATAGTATCCCGTTGGAATGAGGACGAGTCTCTACGAATCTACCGGACCGGATCTGAACCGCTTCGGCCCTTTCGAGCGATCCGCGGCGAACGTGACGTTGACGCGGGTTTCCGGGGTTTTCCCAACTTAGTGACGAATGTCTCTACCGCGGACGCTACAGTTGAGAGCAGCGTACTAGATGCCCCTCCGATGATGCCGGCTGCGGTAAGTAGTGCATCAGTCGAATTGGGAAGGTATGCGGCAGCCAAGGCTGAGAGTACAAAGCCGGATGGGATTCCCGACAGCAGGCGGTTGCGCGGATAACTGACGTGCTCCTTTGATGTGTGCTCTTTGCCAAGTACGGTCAGGCGTAACCGTTCATCGTCCCGAAGCTTGGATGCGATGAATGCAAAAACACCTATTGCGCCTCCAAGCGCGCCGTTGACAGCGGTGCCGCGCCATGACGGCGGCAAGACGTGTTCGTACAGGTCATATCCCGGCAGCACAACGAGGAGTGCGAACACCATGGCAAAACTAAAAGCCGAGGCTCGGAGTTCCCAGTTATCGAGCGCATCGGAAGTTTTCTCGCTCGACGTAGCGAGACCCGAATCTTGGTCGATAGTGTTTTTCTGCAACTGCGTTCTCCCGATCATGAGTCGACAGATTTTTGGTTCCCATGGTCCATGCGGGTGGCTCGCCGTGGCGCCGCTCCCAAACTACTAGGATGATGATATTTACCGAGTAACGTCCCGTGCTACTCATCGCTGGAGTCCAGCGAAGGACGGATTTGATGCGTCGACGAAAAGGAGTATCAATCTGGCGGGGAGGACTTGCGGACATATTGCTCGGCAACCTCGCGCTGTCGGCCATCGAGAGACGCAAGGCAACTACGGACCCAAGGAGAGCGCGCTCGGCGGCGCCCATGCTCGACATGGTGCACTAGACGGTTGGCACGGCTCGATGGAGATGCGCCAAAATCGTCAGAAGGAAGCGATTCATCTGATCAGCGAGGTTCGTGGTTCCGTTCGCATAGGACCAAGCGAAGTCTTCGTCAACCGACCACGTGGCGGCGCAGTACCTGTTGATGAGCATGGACCATACATCCAACGCCTCACGGTTGCCTGCGCCAATAGGTCGAAGCAGAAAAAAGGTGTAACGCCCGACAAGGGCTCCGTTCTTCATTGCCATGTCAAACACGACTTCGACGTGACCGTAGGGAGTTTGCAGGCTAAACGCCTCATCTCCAGACGTGGTTCGTAGGCTGATTCCCAGTTCTTTTCCCGTGCAAGGTCTCGCAAGGTGTGCGTCAACAGCTGCGCTAAAAACGCTTGCGGCATCAAGGATTTCAAGTGCGGATTGAGCGTGCTGACGTGCACGCCAGACTTCCTGATTGTCGACCTTCGACATGCTATTCCCAGTGGAGAGCGATAGAAAAACGCGCGAAGGTCATAAGCGAGGCTTCTGAGCCTGCGGCTTGCTGCACAGCGAATTGTAACCGCTGTCCCTTCCTTAGTGATATCGCAGCCAATCGGATTCCGGCGATTCACGCTGAGACGCCCAGGTGAGTGAACACTGGGCGCCGACGTTTACTTTGCTCGGTCGCTTGTCCACCGTATCGCGATCATACCGTTTGCGTCGCTGCATTTTCGACTGGAGCGCGAATCCATTTCCCGTTAAAATACGCGGTGCTTCGAAGGCCGTGGGCGCTCAACATCGTGTTCCCGCGCAATGTACGACGCAACGGCGGATCGCGCGCCGAAAATAGCGCGGAATGGATATAACGATGGCAGACAAGCAGAACAAAAGCGGGGACAAGCGTGGAGTGCCGGTCGGCGACTCGGCTGACCGCGCTGTCAGACGCGAAAAGAGCGGGCCTTCTGGTCGCACCGGACGGCTCAACGAAAGCAACCAAGGCTACGTTGTGAGTCAGCAGCAACCGGTAACCATCCCAAAGCGGCCGCCATCAAAGTAACGAATTTTCAATGAGCGACCCGAGCCAGGAAAAGAGTCAGCAAGACGACTCACAAGCCGATTACCTCTGGGCGCGCCGATTCGATATCCTCAATCGGGCCGAACTTTCGACCGCTTACCATCGGAAGCGTGAGCGCTTCTTTGGTCTTCTTGACCGTTGGGATAAGATCCTCACACTTCTTCTTGGCAGCGCTGCGTTTGTCAAGCTTGTGAACATGGATACTCATCCGTTTTACGCGCTGCCATTCGCGATACTTGCTTTCTCGTCGCTGATTTTCGATTTTTCGGAGCGAGCTCGTCGGCATAGTGAGCTGGCGACAAGCTTCAAGATGCTGGAAGCTGCGATTGAAGCCGTCGGAGAGCGTGCCTTCACAGAGGACCAGCTAAGTGCTTGGAGTGCCCGAATTCGAGAAATTGAATCCGGAGAACCGCCGGTGTATAACCTGCTCGTCCGGATTTGCCAAAACGAGCTAGCCAGGGCCCGAGGCCAAACGCAGGATGTGACACACATTAGCTGGTGGCGCGCCTTGCTCGCCCACTTCCTACCGTTTGCAAACTACGAGATCCGCTCCAGCAAGTGAGTGCGAACTCGGACTGCCAAGTGGCAACTCGTGCCGGCTCGCCATCGCTATGGCTTTTCTACTTTTGTGAGCAGCGGTAAGTAACGCTGTACCTGTTCGCGATCGCTCTGCCGCTCGTCCTCGGTAAGCTCGGCATATGGCGTTTTCATCAGTCTTTCCCATCTGCTGACAAGCTCGGCCGGGATCGTCAAGCTTCCGTCGCTGTTGCGAAGGGCTTTGCTGTGCATGTAGCGTTGCCAGTGAGCCCAACGTTCATGCTCGGCTGCGGCGAGTTGCTCCAGAATCTCGCTGGAAACGAATGGTGGCATAGTCAGATCAGGTCTTTGGACGCCAAGCGTCGGTAGTGTTCGCCGAGCGCTGTAAGGCGAACAGAATCGGACTCGATCGCCGCATAGTACATGTGGGGAGCCTGCGTCGGTACGAGGAGTCCGACTCTATTCATCTTTTGCAGCAAAGCGAAGACAGCCGTCTTTTGCGGGTCGGCCTGCGGATTCGGGCCGGGGCTCGGCTGCTCTGGCTCGAACGCCGGGTCGAGCTGATACGTGGCTTCCGCTGCCGGGAAAAATTCAGGCAACCGGCGAAGAATGGCGCGGTCGATCGGCGGGTCTACCCGCCGCAGCGACACAAAGCTTTTCACGTTCGTCTTAAAGACGGGACGTTGGCTCCACGTTCCAAGCGATTGATCGATATGTGCATATACGCTCCCAGGGGTGATGCGCCCCAGCAAATCGGCAGCAGCTCCTGACAGTGCATCAATGAGCAGGTTCGTGAATACGCCCCCGCCGTTCTCCTCACTTGCATACCGATCCTTGCTTGATGCAGTCAGGATGGTAATGCCTTCCGCGATTTCAGCAACGGCCGGATTGAGGGTGTCATCTCCGATGGAGCCGCTATGGCAGCTATCGAGAATGATAATTTTGTGTTGCGCTCGGCAGTTGGTCGCCATCGCGATAATGTCAGGCAGCGCGAGTCCCTCATCTCCCTGTTGTACATCGCTGCCGCAGATGTAGCCACCTGTAGACTCGACGTGCCCGTGGCCAGCGAAGTAGAGCAAGGCGACTTCGTCATCGGACTTGAAAAGCTCTTGGACAGCATCCTTCAATTGCCGGCGACTTATCGCATCACGATCGCTCGACGCAGTCATGAGCTTCATTCCGAAATTGGGCGATCCGTCTGCATCCCGCTCGAGCAACGTCTTGACGCCATATGCGTCGTTGACGCAGCCCCTTAAACTGCCGATGTGTTCGTAATGGTCGATGCCGACGACGAGCGCCTTTCGCATTTCAAACTCCTACAGCGAATTGATGAATGCCTTGATGTTGTCCCACGTCCAGTCTTTCACGGTAATTCCAGCGATTGTGCTGTTATCGTCTCGGTAGGCCCGAATACCAAGAATCTTCTTGCCTTCTTCTTTGGCGCACGCGATTTCCCACTTCTGCCCAGTAGACGCGGCCGAGTTCTTGCTCACCAGGACAATGACACCGTCTGACCGTTTGATCCGGGTGCGAACCTTCTCCTTCCAATCTGTTTCATATGCCTCCTTCACGGACATGTCGATATATTCGAAAGGGGAGTTGGTGAGCAAGGACTGCCCCTTGAGGAAGTTGCGTTGGTTCTCGTCCTCGATTGCAAACGCCACGAAAATCACTTTCTTGTTGGCCATTAGTGCTCCATTCAATCCGTCGAAAAATGTGCGACCACCATCGTATGATGGCGGGCGGGGTGGTTCGCCCGCGCTTGAAATGTTTCGCTTTAGTCAAGGGGGATGAGCCCTTAATCGAGCTCGTCTCCGAGGAGGGCGCTTACTTTTTGGGCTTACCCGCGCCATTGTGGGCCGGGCGGTCCATCGTATAGCTCTGCCCCGGCTTTGGCGTAGGCGGCATAGGCTTGCCTTTCACAGCCGTCCGCTCATCCCCGGTCTGGCCACCTCTCGGCCCCACAATTCCATACTCGCCAGATCGTGGCGCGATTTGCCCAGGTTTTAGTTTCTCGGTCATTGCTTGATGCTCCTAATTACACATGACAGATCCATGCCAGCGAGTTGCTGACATACAGTCACGATTGCCAAAGAAGCAGTCGCCTTGCTTGCCAAGATTTCGGCGGCTGACCAGGTGGCGTCACCCCGCAGTTTTTACATCGTTGTGCAACCACGAGTAAACTCTACCGCAAACGAAGCGTCTGAGGTTAACTCCGCACACAAAATACGATACGGAATTAATTGTGCGGCACAACATGTTGTGTTTTGGTGCACCCTGATCACACCGCCCAGGGGTGCGACCATTCATTGGAGTGCAGTAGCATCACGCGGCTTTGCTGCCATAGCGAGCCTGGCCCGCTCGATGCCGCGACCGTCAGCTGTCCGCCCCTTGCTCCCAGGGACAAAGCAGGCCCGAATGGTGAGAAAAGCCGACGACTCGCAGCCCGAGACGACACAGCAATGGCCATTCCAGTGTGAAACTTGCCGCAGCCCTCGCATTGGGGCGAAAGGCCGAAGGGGGATTCAATCGGTCGATGCGGGCTGGTTTACTATCGAACAGCGAACGCCTGATTTATCTGGCCGGTGCGTCGCTCGCAGGTAAATAATGGTGGTCGCGGTCGATGCATGAGCAGGTTATCGCGCACCGTCGTCAGTTCTGCTCCGCGACCAAGGGCGCGTGTTTCGTGGGTTTGGCCGGTCCAATGCAAGCTCGCGCGTCGCAACTTTTCGGTGATCACGAGATGGTCCGCGCCGATCACATCGACAGCCTGCCGGAAAAAACGCCGCATCACGTGTGCCGCAGGCGGGTAATGTCTCACATCATTCCATAGCACGCCGGGTTAGCTCGCCGCGGACTTCATTAGATACTCGGCTTCTTCTTGCACGACGGACCATCCCTCGTGCAGCATCCGCACGACTTCGTCGACTACGCCATAGCTCAGTTCACAACCATCGATGTCCGTGACGCCCATGAGCGCGAGGTCGGAGGCCGATGCCTCTCCAAGCGAAATTTTGAGGACCAGGGAATCAGCCATAGCGCCGGTGGGGCGCGACAATCATTTTGGCCGACCGGCCAAGCTGCTTGACGCTATCTAGCCGGTATCGTCCGTCTCGCCGCTCAGGATTTCTTCGGCCAACAGGCCGGCCATGCCGACGAGCATCTTCCAGTTCGCAGGCAGCTCGGGAGCGGCAAACCCATGGTTCAATGCTACCTTGTGCATCTCCTCAGGGCAGGTGCGGGGACGGAACTGGCCGAGCCACGCGCTCTCATCTGGATTGCCACTCTCGTTTTTCCACACGACTGCGTCGCCAGCGCCGCCGAAGCGCTCGTAAAGCATCTTGTGGCCCGCTTCGTGGTATGCGGCGTTTCGGAGTTCTCTGGCAGCTATCTGCTCTTCCGTGAAATCGACCATGTTCGTCAAAGGTGTCAGGCGCGGCTCTTTCCTTAAGCAGCATCTTCCATGCGTTTCTCTCGATAGCACCGGGCAATTTGAGTCCCCAGCCGCACCATCTCGAGTCCCAGTTCGGCCTGTTCGAGACACGTCATCAAGAGAAGTGCATGTTTGCCGCATTGCACTTCAGGCAACTGAGCCAAAAGCAATTCAGCGACCTGTCCGTTCCTGTCCAATTCCGCGCATATCCACTGCAAGGCTGCCACACCAGTCCTCGGACGAGCCGATTTCGGCAGTTCCATCATCTTCTCCGCCATGGCTTCAAAGAACCCGTTGCAAAAAAGTGCGAGGTCGACCTCGTGCAGGACTTCCTCTTCGGCGTTGCCACCAGTAGCTATAGCGCACCGCCAATTTGGATATTGGAGGGAGATTGCTTCGACCACTGCAGAGAGGTCGATGTCGCGCCAGAACCGCGGGTGTGGCTTGTATGCATACTCCAATGCCATTTCCCAAATCCCTGCTGTCAAGTCCCGGTCTGTCAGCCGGCAGTCCACAAGGAAGGCTACCGCGGTCTCCGCGACTTCGTTGCGCACGTTCGTTGCCGCGTTGTCGAGTAAGGAGGAGTTTTTATCTTTGGTGCTCATATCTTGCAAGTCAGGTGAGGCATCGTGTGCCTCGGAGATAGAGTATATGTACGCCGACGGACCATGTTTCGACATAAGTTGATATCTAGCCAACTGATTCCGAGATTTTGCGGCGGAGCGTTCTAAGAGGAAATTTTGAGGACTAGGGAATCCGCCATGGCGCCGGTATCCTCCGTCTCGCCGCTCCGGATTTCTTCGGCCAACAGGCCAGCCATGCCGACGAGCATCTTCCAGTTCGCAGGCAGCTCGGGAACGGCAAACCCATGGTTCAACGCCACCATTGTCCGAGCCACGCGCACTCCTCGGAATTGCCACTGTCGTTTTTCCACACGACTGCGTCGCCAGCGCCGCCGAAGCGCTCGTAAAGCAGCTTGTGGCCCGCTTCGTGGTAGGCGGTGCTTCGGAGCTCTCTGGCAGCTATCTGCTCTTCCGTGAAATCAATCATGGTCGTCGAATGTGGTCGGTGTGGTTCGGCCAGGGCATAGCTCAGTGAAAGGGCCATGACGCCGAATGTGAAGGGAGGATAGAAAAGCACGCCATCGCATCGGACGCCTGACCACAACAATTGAAAGCAATTTGTTTGTATTTGCGCGCATATGGGCAGATAAATAATATTATCGGTCCAGAATCGTTTTTGATCTAAACTGGCAATCATGAAAACGCGTGAGGTCCTTTCCGTCGACGACACCAGTTCCGACTTCCCGGGAGAGGCAGAGCTGGCGGCACTGCGCGGCTGGTACGCCGGCCTGGATGCACGGGCCGCCGTTTCCCGCTACCTGGGCGACCGCCGGCAAGCCGGTGTGTCGTCGCGCGGCATCCTCGGTCGTATCCGCCGGCAACTCGTCGCGTTTGCCGTACAGCGTCACCGCGCGGACCTGGCTGCTGTTTTCGTCGACCGCCCGTCGAAAGCGTCGGCCGATGGGGTGGCCCGTGCGATCGAAGCGCTGCGCAACGAGCCCATGCCGACGCCGTCGATTACCGACCCGCTCGAAGTGTGGTTCCCGCCGCGCATCGTTGCGGCGCTGCATGCACACAGCATCCGGACGCTGGCCGATCTGACTGTGCGGATTCCACGGCGCCGACGTTGGTGGGCAGCAATCGCCGGACTCGGTGTTGCTGGAGCGCACCGCATCGAGGCGTTCTTCGCCGCCCATCCGGCGCTGGCCGAACGGGCGCGGGCGCTGATCGTCGCTGCGCCGACTGGCAATATCGTGCCGTGGGAGCAACTGCGCGTGCCGCACGAAGTTGACGGCTCGCAGGGGCAGTTCCGGGCACCGCAGGCCGCCTGCCTGTTGAACGCTTCGAACGACTACGAGGCGATCCAGTCCTGGCTGGCGTTGCATGAATCGGTCGCCACGCAGCGTGCCTATCGCAAGGAAGCGGAACGCCTGATCCTTTGGGCCATCGTCGAGCGTGGCCGTGCGCTGTCGTCGCTCAACACGGACGATGCGATCGCCTACCGGGGCTTCTTGCGGAAGCCGACGCCACACGAGCGCTGGGTCGGGCCGTCGAGGCCGCGGCATAGTTTCGAATGGCGGCCGTTCACCGGCCCGCTCTCGGCTCGCTCGGCGGCATACGCGCTGAATGTCCTATCGGCGCTTTTTCGCTGGCTGGTCGAACAGCGCTACGTGCTCGCGAATCCGTTCGCCGGCGTCAAGGTCAAGAGCCAAGCACAGCGTGCGGGATTGGACGTGTCCCGTGGTTTCTCCGAAGGCGAATGGCTACTCATCCGCACGCTCGCCGACGGCCTCGAGTGGTCATGCGGCTGGAGCGTACCGGCCGCGCAGCGCCTGCGGTTCCTGCTGGACTTTGGCTACGCCACCGGTCTACGCGCGAGCGAATTGGTCGGCGCAACGCTCGGCGACGTCCGTCGCGACGAGCACGGCGATCACTGGCTGCATGTGCTCGGCAAGGGCGGCAAGCTGGGCAAGGTGGCGTTACCGTCGCTTGCTCGGACCGCGCTTGACCAGTATCTCGTTCAGCGTGGGCTGCCGGTCACGCCGAGTCGCTGGAACCCGGCGATGCCGTTGGTCACGAGCCTCGAGGAGGACGGCGCTGGCATTGAAAGCACGAGGCTTTGGCGCGTGCTGCGGCGGTTCTTCGTGCTGGTCGCCGACGCGATCCAGGACGAGCGGCCAGCGACGGCCGAAAAGTTGCGCCGCGCGAGCCCCCATTGGATGCGGCACACGCATGCGTCGCACGCGCTGGCGCGTGGGGCTGAGTTGCTCATGGTCCGCGACAACCTGCGGCACGCGTCAATCTCGACGACGTCGACTTATCTGCATAGTGACGAGGTGCAGCGAGCCAGGCAGTTCGATCAAGCTTTCAGTGCGGCGGCTGTCAAGCGGTAATTCGGCCTCGGAAAGCCAGCGTCATGCCGTCTCTCTCGAATCTGCCATTCGCTGCCCATTCGATTAATGTCGGCTGACTCGCCGTTAGCGGACGGGAAGAGCTAGGATGCGCAAACGCGGTGGGATCTCCTTGAGTATTACTGGGAATATAACTATGTGTCGAAAACGTTTCGAGAGTGGTCGCGGACGCAGAGGTAGCGAGAGACATTCGAGAGTCTCTATCCCGATGCCAGTGCCGTCGCTTCACACTTCGACGTCAGCGTTTCGCCCCGTCAGTGGCGCCGGCGATCCGATCGGCGTCGCTGCGCGATGACCGGACTGCTTGTCCGTCTGTCCGCCTGGCGTGCCCGTCGCCGTGCGAGGCTCAGTGCGGAGGCCGCAAGAACCGAACGGCCGGACGGCGGGATCGGTGCGGAGGCACCGATCCGGACTGCTTCCGAGGATCGCCTGAGAAGGGCGGACTTCGCAGGCCGCATAGCCGGCGTGCTCTCGGAACTCAGTTTGCGCGAGGGCAGGGTGTTCGCAATCCGAGGTGGGTGGGGTTTCGGCAAGTCCTCACTTAAGAACCTAATCACCGAGCGGCTCGATGCCAGGAGTGACGGGGCCGACTGGCTTGACTTCAATCCCTGGCAGTGGGGTGCGGGCGATGCGATCGCCCGTGCCCTCTTCGGACAGATAGCGGATCGTCTGGGAGGCGAACATTCGAAGGCAGCGCTCGCCCGCGCCGAAGCGCTTCGACGGTACGGCGCGATCCTTACGGGGGCCAGCGCGCCGCTAAAAAAGGCGGGCGGCTCAAGTCATCTTATCTCGACAGTGCTGACGAACGCCTCGGTGATCGCCGTCGCCTCGGCAATAGGCTTCGACCTCCCGACGGCAGCGAAGGTGGCGACTGGTCTTGCACTCCTCTCGATCGGCACGCCCGTGCTGGGACGAGCACTGTCGCATCTCGGACGTGATCGCGGCAGCGAACCGCTCGACAAGGTGCGCGATGCGCTGGAGGTTCGTCTTCGCGAACTCGACCGACCGCTGGTTGTCTTCGTCGACGACATCGACCGGCTCGAGCCCGAGCAGATCAGGATGCTTCTCCGGCAGGTGAAGGCTAACGCCAACCTGCCGAACATCGTCTTTGTCCTCCTGTTCCAACCCAGCATCATAGAGCGTGCGCTCGATCCGGTCGCAGACGGTGACGGTCGCGCTTTCCTCGAAAAGGTCGTGCAGGCTAGCTTCGATCTACCGGCGGTTCCGGTAGCGATTGTGCATCATATATTCGGTGAAGAGCTCTCCGAGCTGGCGGGAACGCATGCAACGGAGGCGAATGGGTTCTCGCAGACGCGTTGGGGTAACGCGTTCGTCGGCTGCATCCAGCCGCAATTGCGCAACATGCGCGATGCGCGCCGATTGATCTCGTCCATCGCTGTGCACTTACCGTTGCATGCGGCCGGCGACGTGTTTGAGGTCAACATTGTCGACTTCCTTCTTCTGGAGGCGCTCCGGGTCTTCGAGCCGGACCTTCATGAGGCGCTGTTCCGAGAGAGGGAACTAGTCCTCCAAGAGGGGCGTTTCCCGGGCTATGGCCGGCGGGATGAGGACAGGACGGCGGCCGAGCGACTTCTCGAGCTTGTGCCGGAGGAGCGCCGCGTCATCGCCCGGGACGTGCTCAAGGACCTCTTTCCGCCACTCGAATGGGCATACGGTGGCACGAACTACGCGGAGGGCTTCCAGCTCAAGTGGCTGACAGCCAAGAGGGTGTGCTCCCGGCGCTACTTCCCGCGTTACTTCGAACTCCAGACAGCGGCTGGCGAAATGTCGGAGCGCCGCTTCGTCGCGTTCCTCGATGCGACGGCGACGGAGGACGGGCTAGCTGCCGCGATCGCCGATGTCGAGACCGACGGCCTTCTGCCCTCGCTCGTCGCGAGGTTCGACGAGTCCGTCGACCGCCTTCCGGTCGACAACGCCGCCGTGCTGCTTCCCGCGATGTTCGGGATCGCCCAGAAGCTTGCTGGCCTGCGCGCCGGCGACCCCTTCAATTCGCCCTGGCTTTCAGCATGGCGAGCGACGAGCTGGTTTCTGAAACGGGTGCCGGAAGGTATGCGGGGTGGTCTGGCGCTTGAGGCGCTCCGCCAGACCAAGGCGCTGTCAATTGCTGCGATCCTGATTCATCTGAACGATCCCGCCGATCGGAAGGAAGGAGAGAACGACGCCTTCGATCCGGCGCTCGACACTGATACCGTCGAGGCAATGAAAGTCGAATGGCTGCGGTTGATGAGGAGCCGCGCCGCGGACGTCGACGCGCTGATCGTCGAACCGGACCTCATGTCGCTCCTGTACCGATGGAGGGACTATGCGGGTTCATTGGACGAACCACGCGAGTGGATGGTTGAGGCGATCCGGACCGACGAGGGCTTCGCAAGGATGGCCACACGCATGATGAGCCGAGGTACAGTCCACGCGTGGGGTGACAGAGTCTCTACACCGCACAACACATTCGACAAACAGACGATCGACGACTTCGTCGACATTGACGTGGCCAAGGTCAGGTGCGACGCGCTCGATCCCGCAGAATTTCCAGAGCACGGGGAGGCTCTGCGAACGCTGCGTCGCTCTGTTGATATATGGCTTGGACTAAGAGAGCGCGATCCATTCGATTTCTAATCGGTTGCCCATGTCAAGGCCGAATCCAAGCTATCCAACCAACGTGGGAGAATTTCGACGGAGGAGGAGGGCAGATTTGCTTGAATCGACAGGGCTGGCGTTGCTGATTGCGTATCGACGTGCTGCTGGAAACGAGGGTGCGTTTTTCCGCTGACGCCAAAGCCGTATCTCATTAGATGCGGATACGCGTTGTGCTGCGGGCGTGCCGGGCCGGTGGCGGCTACCCGTATCCGCATCTAGTCGACAGCTGTATCCGCTTCTAATCAAGTTCGACACACTTCGCGCATTCCCGAGGGCGGGATTAGTTCGTGAGACGTCTTGGGAGAGTAGGCCGGGCGGGCCGCTCGTGCATGTTGTCTCTAAAACTAATCGACCATAGTCTTCGAAACTAATCGGTAGGGACACCCGTTTGCCGGGTAATGCCGATACAGGTATTGGCACTACTAGCCAAACCACTGTTTTTAATGGGTTTTTTCGCGCCGGGCCTGCGCCGTGGCGCATTCTGCGTGGCATAATCGATCGCATTCGCAAGGCTTGTAGTCACAACGACCCCGCATACCCATGGCACAGACTCTCTACGACAAACTGTGGAATACCCACGTCGTCCACACCGAGGACGACGGCACGGCATTGCTCTATATCGACCGTCAGCTGCTGCACGAAGTCACGAGCCCGCAGGCATTCGAAGGGCTGAACGTCGCGCACCGCCCGGTGTGGCGCATCAGCGCGAACCTGGCCGTGTCGGACCACAACGTCCCGACCACGGATCGCAGCCACGGCATCGCCGATCCGGTCTCGAAGCTGCAGGTCGACACGCTCGACGCGAACTGCGACGCGTTCGGCATCACGCAGTTCAAGATGAACGACATGCGCCAGGGCATCGTGCACATCATCGGGCCGGAGCAGGGCGCGACGCTGCCGGGCATGACGATCGTCTGCGGCGATTCGCACACGTCGACGCACGGCGCGTTCGGCGCGCTTGCGCACGGCATCGGCACGTCGGAAGTCGAGCACGTGCTCGCGACGCAAACGCTGCTGCAGAAAAAGAGCAAGAACATGCTCGTGAAGGTCGAGGGCGCACTGCCGCGCGGCTGTACCGCGAAGGACATCGTGCTCGCGATCATCGGCAAGATCGGCACGGCCGGCGGCACGGGCTACGCGATCGAATTCGGCGGCTCGACGATCCGCGCGCTGACGATGGAAGGCCGGATGACCGTCTGCAACATGGCGATCGAAGCCGGCGCGCGCGCGGGCATGGTTGCCGTCGACGACACGACGATCGACTACCTGAAGGGCCGTCCGTTCGTGCCGACCGGCGCGGAATGGAATCAGGCCGTCGAGTACTGGCGCGAATTCAGGTCCGACGAAGGCGCGCAGTTCGACCGCGTCGTCGAGCTGAACGCGGCCGAGATCGTCCCGCAGGTCACGTGGGGCACGTCGCCGGAAATGGTCACGTCGATCGACGGTCGCGTGCCCGATCCCGAGCGCGAGAAGGATCCGGTCAAGCGCGACGCGATGGAACGCGCGCTGGCCTACATGGCGCTCGAGCCGAACACGCCGATGGAGTCGATCAAGGTCGACAAGATCTTCATCGGTTCGTGCACGAACGCGCGCATCGAGGATATCCGCGCGGCCGCGTATGTCGTGAAGAAGCTGAACCGTCGCATCGCCTCGAACGTGCGGCTCGCGATGGTCGTGCCGGGCTCGGGCCTCGTGAAGGCGCAGGCCGAGCGCGAAGGGCTCGACAAGGTGTTCACCGATGCCGGTTTCGAATGGCGCGAGCCGGGCTGCTCGATGTGCCTCGCGATGAACGCCGACCGGCTCGATCCGGGCGAGCGCTGCGCATCGACGTCGAACCGCAACTTCGAGGGCCGGCAGGGCGCGGGCGGTCGCACGCACCTCGTGAGCCCCGCGATGGCGGCGGCCGCGGCGATCGAAGGCCATTTCGTCGACATTCGCAAGCTGGGGTAACGCGTGACGGCATCGAAGCTCATCGCGCGGCTGGTTGCCGTGCTGGCGCTCGCGGGGCTGGGCTTCGGCCTGGCGGGCTGCAATACCGTCCGAGGCTTCGGCGAGGACGTCAATGCCGCCGGCAACGCGCTGCAGCGCGCCGCGGACTGACGCCCGCCGAGAATTTGTCGATGTGCGCCGGCTGAATGCCGGCCCTTCAACCGGATAGACGGATCATGGAAAAATTCAATGTGCATACCGGCGTCGTGGCGCCGCTCGATCGCGAGAACGTCGACACCGACGCGATCATCCCGAAGCAGTTCCTGAAGTCGATCAAGCGCACGGGCTTCGGTCCGAACGCGTTCGACGAATGGCGCTACCTCGACCACGGCGAGCCGGGCCAGGACAACTCGAAGCGCCCGCTGAACCCGGACTTCGTGCTGAACCAGCCGCGCTACCAGGGCGCATCGGTGCTGCTTGCCCGCAAGAACTTCGGCTGCGGCAGCTCGCGCGAGCACGCGCCGTGGGCGCTGCAGCAGTACGGTTTCCGCGCGATCATCGCGCCGAGCTTCGCCGACATCTTCTTCAACAACTGCTACAAGAACGGGCTGCTGCCGATCGTGCTGACCGAGCAGCAGGTCGATCACCTGTTCAACGACACGTATGCGTTCAACGGCTATCAGCTGACGATCGACCTCGACGCGCAGGTCGTGCGCACGGGCGACGGCCGCGAGTATCCGTTCGACATCGCCGCGTTCCGCAAGTACTGCCTGCTGAACGGCTTCGACGACATCGGCCTGACGCTGCGTCACGCGGACAAGATCCGCCAGTTCGAAGCCGAGCGGCTCGCGAAGCAGCCGTGGCTCAACAACAAGCTGGTCGGCTGAGATTGCCTCCGGGCGGGCGCGCATGACGCGCGCTCGCCGACTTGCCACCACCCCTTACCCAGTCAGGAATAACGCATGAAGATTGCAGTGCTGCCCGGCGACGGCATCGGTCCGGAAATCGTCAACGAAGCGGTCAAGGTGCTGAACGCCCTCGACGAGAAGTTCGAACTCGAGCAGGCGCCGGTCGGCGGCGCGGGTTACGAGGCGAGCGGTCATCCGCTGCCGGACGCGACGCTGAAACTCGCGAAGGAAGCGGACGCGATCCTGTTCGGCGCGGTCGGCGACTGGAAGTACGACTCGCTCGAGCGCGCGCTGCGCCCCGAGCAGGCGATCCTCGGGCTGCGCAAGCACCTCGAGCTGTTCGCGAACTTCCGCCCGGCGATCTGCTATCCGCAACTCGTCGATGCGTCGCCGCTGAAACCGGAGCTCGTCGCGGGCCTCGACATCCTGATCGTGCGCGAACTGAACGGCGACATCTACTTCGGCCAGCCGCGCGGCGTGCGCGCAGCGCCGGACGGCCCGTTCGCCGGCGCGCGCGAAGGCTTCGACACGATGCGTTACTCGGAACCGGAAGTGCGCCGCATCGCGCACGTCGCGTTCCAGGCCGCGCAAAAGCGCGCGAAGAAGCTGTTGTCGGTCGACAAGTCGAACGTGCTCGAGACGTCGCAGTTCTGGCGCGACATCATGATCGACGTGTCGAAGGAATACGCGGACGTCGAGCTGTCGCACATGTACGTCGACAACGCGGCGATGCAGCTCGCGAAGGCGCCGAAGCAGTTCGACGTGATCGTGACCGGCAACATGTTCGGCGACATCCTGTCGGATGAGGCATCGATGCTGACGGGCTCGATCGGCATGCTGCCGTCGGCGTCGCTCGACAAGAACAACAAGGGCCTGTACGAGCCGTCGCACGGTTCGGCGCCGGACATCGCGGGCAAGGGCATCGCGAACCCGCTGGCGACGATCTTGTCGGCCGCGATGCTGCTGCGCTACTCGCTGAATCGCGCGGAGCAGGCCGATCGCATCGAGCGCGCGGTGAAAACGGTGCTCGAACAAGGCTACCGCACCGGTGACATCGTGACGCCGGGCTGCAAGCAGGTCGGCACGGCGGCGATGGGCGACGCGGTGATCGCCGCGCTGTAACGCGCACGGCAATGCAGTACGGCAGTTGATTGTAGAAAGGGCGCGAACGGGCCGTGAAATCGGCCGGTTCGCGCACGGTTGGCCGTTGTGCGGGCAACCGGCTTTGTGTAGACTCGAACGATGGCGCTGATTTCCCTGATCTCCCCGGTCCTGAAACTCCACGGCAACACTGCCCGTGCGGGTACGCGCGCCATCGTCATCACGAAAACCATTACCACGAAAACGATCATTAAACGCTGATCGTCCGTCGTGCCCGCCTGTTTCCCCGCGCGGTCACGCCGGGGGCGGAAATGGCGGGGAAGCTCCATTCAAAGGGTTAGTCATGAACGTAGGTCTCGTAGGTTGGCGCGGCATGGTCGGCAGCGTGCTGATGCAGCGCATGCAGGAAGAAGGTGATTTCGACCTGATCGAACCGGTGTTTTTCAGCACCAGCAACACGGGCGGCAAGGCGCCGTCGTTCGCGAAAAACGAGACTACGCTCAAGGACGCGACCAACGTCGACGAGCTGAAGAAGTGCGACGTGATCATCACGTGCCAGGGCGGCGACTACACGAACGACGTGTTCCCGAAGCTGCGCGCGGCCGGCTGGAACGGCTACTGGATCGACGCGGCGTCGTCGCTGCGGATGCAGGACGACGCGGTCATCATCCTCGATCCGGTCAACCTCGACGTGATCAAGGACGCGCTCGTCAAGGGCACGAAGAACTTCGTCGGCGGCAACTGCACGGTCAGCCTGATGCTGATGGCGCTCGGCGGCCTGTTCCGCGAGAACCTCGTCGACTGGATGACGGCGATGACCTACCAGGCCGCATCGGGCGCGGGCGCGCAGAACATGCGCGAACTGCTGTCGCAGATGGGCGCGCTGCACGGCGCGGTGCAGGAACAGCTCGCCGATCCGGCTTCCGCGATTCTCGACATCGACCGCCGCGTGCTCGCGACGATGAACAGCGATGCGATGCCGACGAGCCAGTTCGGCGTGCCGCTCGCCGGTTCGCTGATTCCGTGGATCGACAAGGATCTCGGCAACGGGATGTCGAAGGAAGAGTGGAAGGGCGGCGCGGAAACCAACAAGATCCTCGGCAAGCCGGCGATGGGCGAGCCGGGCTCGATCCCGGTCGACGGCCTGTGCGTGCGGATCGGCGCGATGCGCTGCCACTCGCAGGCGCTGACGATCAAGCTGAAGAAGGACGTCCCGCTCGACGAAATCAACGGCATCCTCGCGTCGGCGAACGACTGGGTGAAGGTTGTGCCGAACGAGCGTGAAGCGTCGATGCGCGACCTGTCGCCGGCGAAGATCACCGGCACGCTGACGGTGCCGGTCGGCCGCCTGCGCAAGCTCGCGATGGGCGGCGAATACCTGTCCGCGTTCACGGTCGGCGACCAGCTGCTGTGGGGCGCGGCCGAGCCGCTGCGCCGCATGCTGCGCATCCTGCTCGACAAGTAAGGATCGGGCCGTGCCGCGCGCCGTTGGCGCGCGACGCGAGACGCCTGCCGGCCCTTCGCGGGGCGGCAGGCGTTTTTTATTGGCCGGCGCCGGCCCATGCCGAGCGCCCGAACCGCTCGCGCGGCCGGGCGCTTTCCTGGATCGAACCCTTCGATGCGAGGAGCGGCGGCGATGCGAAATATAGGGGGCCGAATTCGTTTCGGGCTCGATGCAGTGGCCGGGATTTTCATCGATTGATGATCGTTTTTTTGATAAAGCGCGTCGCGCGCGATTCGTTGTGGGGATCGGCACGGCAGTCGCGCCGATCCGCGCGCCGGCAGCCCGGCGCGGGCAGCGGTCGCGCCGACGCACGAGCGTGGACGGCCGCATCCGCCGGCGACGAATTCGGCCGGAATCCGATCGTGTGAAGTAAACTATGCGGTTACGACGCGCAGAGCCGCCGAAAGCGTCGCGTTCCGCGCGACGCTTTTGCATTTCTGCGGCGACTTTATTGACGCTTCCCTACGCGAATCCGAGCCGCGCCCGCGCGCGGCGATAGAGCCTACGATGTCCCGAATTTCCTTGTTTCCGCGTCAGTCCCGTCTGTCGCGTGCCGTGCGTGGCGCGCTGGCGATCCTCGCGCTCGGCGCGGCCGCGTCGGCCTGGGCGGCCGGCACCGGTGAACTGCCGGCGTCCGCCGCCGGCGGCGCCGTGCCGCTCAACGTGACGGTTCAGCCGGGCCAGTCGTTGAACGACCTCGCGAAAGCGGCCACGCAGTCGCACGACCCGGGCGTGCTCGCGCGCGCCGGCCGTGCGCTGTTCGACGCCAATCCGCAGGCGTTCATGAAGCACGACCCGAGCCGCCTGAAAGTCGGCGCGACGCTGACGGTGCCGGCGCTCGACGCGACGGGCGCGGCGCTCGTGCCGGCCGCTGCATCCGCTGCATCGGCAGCGGTCGTGCCGGCCGCCGCGTCGGGCACGGCCGCAGTCGCAGTCGCGCAGCGTGGTGCGTCCGCGCCGCACCCGGGGGCGGCCGTGCAAACCGCGCCGGCCGCATCGGCTGCGCATGCGGCGCCGGTCAGCGGCGCGAGCGTCGCGGCGGCGGGGGCGGGGGCGGCGGGGGCATTGGCTTCGATCGGCGCGTCTGCCGCACATGGCGCGTCGACGGTCGAACCCGTTCAGCCGGCAGCGCCTGCGGCCGGTGCGAGCGGGCCGCACGTGTGGAGCGGTGCGATTCAGTCCGCCCCGTCGTCCGCGAGCGAAGCCGCTGCCCAGCCCGCACCGGGCGGCTCGGCTCAAGGCATGCACGAACCGTCCGCGGCGGCACCCGTCGCGGGCGCGTCGCAACCGCGACCGTCGAGCCTGCAGCAACTGCTCGCGCTGAAGAACCGCGTGCTGATGGAGCTGCAGAAGCACGGAATCGGCAAGCCGGCCGCGACGAACAACCTTACGCCGGCACCGGCACCCGCTGCTCCGCGCCCCGCCGCGAATGACGCAGGTGCCTTCGCTGCCGCATCGTCGCCGGTCGCGAGCGAAGCGGCGTCCGGCGCGGCCGCCAGCGCGGTGCAGCCGGCATCGGCGTCGGTACGGCCGGCGGCGCCCGTGACGACAGCCGCGCCCGCGCGCGGTTCGGAACAGATCGACTGGCGTCCGGCTGCAGTGGCCGGCGCGGCCGTGGTCGTTCTCGCGGCCGGGTTCGCGTGGCGCAAGCGCCGCAAAGCGCGGCCTGCCGGTGCGGTAGCCGCGGAATCCGGCGGGACGGCTGCTGCCGATGCCGGCGCATCGTCGTCGTCCGTCGACCCGTTGCCGCCGATCCTTCCCGAGACGCCGGTTGCCCGCGACGCGGCCGCCGATGCGAATCTGATCGCGGCTACCGCGGCAGCGGCGCAGGCGAGCGATACGCGCGAAGCCGATCTCTCGCCGCCGCCGGAAGGGGGGAAGGCGCATGCCGATCAAGTGGAGGCGCCGTCCGCGCACGCCGCGCCGGAGCGCGACGCAGCACCGGCCACGCACGACGAGCAGCCTGTCACGGAAGCGGCCGCGGACAAGTTGCTTCAAATGCCTGCGGTGCCTTCGACGAACGACGCCCAGCACGCGGCACTGATGCAGAACGCGATCACCGCGCTCAACAGCCTCGACATGCCGTTGCCGCCGCGTACGGCGGACGAACCGGCCGCGCGGGAAGGGCAAGCCGAAAGCGAGCAAGTCGCAACTAACGGTCAGTCCGCGTCGCATCCGCCCATTGGCGCGGGCGATCTGTCCCCGGAACACCCGGCCGACCAGGACGACGCGTTCGACTGGGATCCGGAAGCGGCAACGCCCGCGCCGCATACGGGTGGTCCGTCCGCGCCGTCGTCGCTGCCGCCGCTCGGCGGCGCGCAGTTCGGCGCGTTGAAGCTGGATTTCGATCTCGATCTGCCGTCCGCGCCGGGTGCCGCGTTGCCGGCGCTGACGCCGGAAGAGCTGGCGCGCATCGCGCGCAACAAGCTGGATCTCGCGTCCGAGTACGTCGAGCTGGGCGACCTGTCCGGCGCGCGCACATTGCTGCAGGAAGTGGTCGACGCGAACGACGCCGCGACGCGCGACGATGCGCGCGCGCTGCTCGCGAAACTGGCGGAAGAGGCGTGATGCGGATCGCGCTGGGGATTCAGTACGACGGCGCGGCGTTCTGCGGCTGGCAGTCGCAGCCGCACGGCAAGACCGTGCAGGATGCGCTCGAGCGCGCGCTCGGCGAATTCGCGTGCGGGCCGCTGCACACGACGGTCGCGGGACGGACCGACACGGGCGTGCACGGGCTCGGACAGGTCGTGCACTTCGACACGGAGCTCGACCGCGCGGATTTCTCGTGGGTGCGCGGCACCAACGCATTCCTGCCGCCGACCGTCTCCGTGCAGTGGGCGAAGCCGATGCCGGACACGTTTCACGCGCGTTTCTCGGCGTTCGAACGCACCTACTACTACGCGCTGTACGTGCATCCCGTGCGCTCGCCGATGCTGGCCGGCCGTGCCGGCTGGATCCACACGCCGCTCGACGACGACGCGATGCGCACCGCCGCCGCGCACCTGATCGGCGAGCACGACTTCTCGTCGTTCCGGTCGTCGGAATGCCAGTCGAAGACGCCGGTCAAACACCTGTACCAGATCGACGTGCGGCGCGCGGGCCACTTCATTCATTTTCGTTTCCGCGCGAACGCGTTCCTGCACCACATGGTGCGCAACCTGATGGGCTGCCTCGTCGCGGTCGGGCGCGGCCGCTATCCGGCGGACTGGCTCGCCGACGTGCTGGCCGGGCGCGACCGCAATCTCGCCGCGCCCACGTTCATGGCCGACGGGCTGTATCTCGCCCATGTCGGCTACCCGGCGGAATTCGCCGTCCCGCCCGCGCAGCTCGGCAGCGTGCCGTGGAGCGGCGTCTGGGCAGATCTGGACCCACAACCATGACGGATCACGCCGTGTCTCCCTCGACTTCCGCCGCGACCGGTTTCGCGCCGCGCACGCGCGTCAAGCTGTGCGGCCTGTCGCGCCCCGAGGACGTGCTGCACGCCGCGGCACTCGGCGCCGATGCGATCGGCCTCGTGTTCTATCCGAAGAGCCCGCGCGCGGTGTCGATCGCTCAGGCGGCCGAGCTTGCGCGCCTCGCGCCGCCGTTCGTGTCGGTGGTCGGGCTGTTCGTGAACGCGACGGCAGCCGACATCGAGGCGGTCGTGCGCGACGTGCCGCTCACGGTGCTGCAGTTCCACGGCGACGAGACGCCCGAGCAGTGCGACACGCTCGGCCGCGCGGCGCGCCTGCCGTGGTTGCGCGCGGTGCGCGTCGGCCCCTCGACGCAGCCGTCCGATTTGGTAGAATCGGCTCTTCATTATTCGAAAGCGCGCGGCCTCCTGTTCGACACCCTGGTGCCGGACTACGGCGGTAGCGGCAAGGTCTTCGATTGGTCACTTATTCCCGCAGAGCTCGCGCATCGGGCCGTTTTGAGTGGTGGCTTGAACGCGCAAAACGTCGGTGATGCGATCCGCCAGTTGCGCCCGTTTGCTGTCGATGTCTCGAGCGGCATCGAAGTGGAGGGCGCGAAGGGCGTGAAGGATCACGCCCGGATGGCGGCGTTCGTACGCGCGGTGCGCGAAGCGGATGCCGGGTGATGCAAGTCGGTGCGGCCCCGAAAAGCGGCGCGCATCGACCAATCGAGAGTGACACCATGTACAACCTTCCTGATGATCGCGGCCACTTCGGCCCGTATGGCGGCGTGTTCGTCGCCGAAACGCTGATTCACGCGCTGGACGAACTGCGCACGGCGTATGAAAAATTCCGGAGCGACCCCGATTTCGTCGCCGAATACGAGCGCGAGCTGAAATATTTCGTCGGCCGTCCGTCGCCGATCTATCACGCGCAACGCTGGAGCGAGACGCTCGGCGGCGCGCAGATCTACCTGAAGCGCGAGGACCTGAACCACACCGGCGCGCACAAGATCAACAACGTGATCGGCCAGGCGCTGCTCGCGAAGCGCATGGGCAAGAAGCGCGTGATCGCCGAGACGGGCGCCGGCCAGCACGGCGTCGCGACGGCGACGATCTGCGCGCGCTTCGGGATGGAGTGCATCGTCTACATGGGCGCCGAGGACGTGCGCCGCCAGGCCGCGAACGTCTACCGGATGAAGCTGCTTGGAGCTACGGTCGTGCCGGTCGAATCGGGTTCGCGCACGCTGAAGGACGCGCTGAACGAAGCGATGCGCGACTGGGTCACGAACATCGAAAGCACCTTCTACATCATCGGCACGGTCGCGGGCCCGCACCCGTATCCGGCGATGGTGCGCGACTTCCAGCGCGTGATCGGCGACGAGTGCAAGGTGCAGATGCCGGAACTCGCCGGCCGGCAGCCGGACGCGGTGATTGCGTGCGTCGGCGGCGGCTCGAACGCGATGGGCATCTTCTATCCGTACATCGACGACACGTCGGTGCAGCTGATCGGCGTCGAAGCGGCCGGCGACGGCCTCGACACCGGCCGTCACGCGGCATCGCTGATCGCCGGCAGCCCCGGCGTGCTGCACGGCAACCGCACGTACCTGCTGCAGGACGACAACGGCCAGATCATCGAGACGCATTCGGTGTCGGCCGGTCTCGACTATCCGGGCGTCGGCCCCGAGCACGCATGGCTGAAGGACAGCGGCCGCGCGCAGTACGTGGCGATCACCGACGACGAGGCGCTGAAAGCGTTCCACGACTGCTGCCGGATCGAGGGGATCATCCCCGCGCTCGAGTCGAGCCACGCGATCGCGTATGGCGTGAAGCTCGCGCCGACGTTGCCGAAGGACAAGATCCTGCTCGTCAACCTGTCGGGCCGCGGCGACAAGGACATGCACACGGTCGCCGAGCGATCGGGCATCGCGCTCTGACCCCGACCGATGCGTGATCTGATCGAACAGCCGGGCGGCGGGGCCGCGAGCGAAGCGGAGGCGGGGCAGCCTGCCGTCGCCGTGCCGCGCGCACTGCCGTCCGGGATCGAACTGCACAACCGCGATTTCACGACCGAAGCCGCGCGCCTGCCGGATGCGTCGATCGACCTGATCGTCGCCGATCCGCCGTACGGGCTCGGCAAGGACTACGGCAACGACTCGGACAAGCGTTCGGGCGACGATTTCCTCGCGTGGACGCGCGAGTGGCTCGAGCTCGCGATTCCGAAGCTCAAGCCGAGCGGGTCGATGTACATCTTCTGCACGTGGCAGTACGCGCCGGAAATCTTCAGCTTCCTGAAGACGAAGCTCACGATGGTCAACGAGATCATCTGGGACCGGCGCGTGCCGAGCATGGGCGGCACGACGCGCCGTTTCACGTCGGTGCACGACAACATCGGCTTTTTCGCGGTTTCCAAGGCGTATTACTTCGATCTCGATCCGGTCCGCATCCCGTACGACGCCGACACGAAGAAGGCCCGCTCGCGCAAGCTGTTCGAAGGCAGCAAGTGGCTCGAGATGGGCTACAACCCGAAGGACGTCTGGTCGGTCTCGCGCCTGCATCGGCAGCACGCGGAGCGCGTCGATCATCCGACCCAGAAGCCGCTGGAAATCATCGAGCGGATGGTGCTCGCGAGCTGCCCGCCGGGCGGCCGCGTGCTCGATCCGTTCATGGGCAGCGGCACGACCGCGGTGGCCTGCGCACGGCAGGGGCGCGACTTCGTCGGCTACGAGATCAACGAAAGTTATTGTGCGATCGCGCATGAGCGCGTGAACGCGCTCGCCGCGCAGGCGTGCGCGTGAGTCGCGCCGCCGCAGTGCCGATCGCTGCTTTGCATGGGACCGGAGTAAGCGCTAAAGCGCTAACTCCGGTCGACAAAGGAAAATTGCCATGAATCGTATTCAGCAAACCTTCGCCGCACTCGCCGAACAAGGCCGCAAGGGCCTGATCCCGTTCATCACGGCCGGCGACCCCGATCCCGCGAAGACCGTCGAGTTCATGCACGCGCTCGCCGAAGGCGGCGCCGACGTGATCGAGCTCGGCGTGCCGTTCTCGGACCCGATGGCCGACGGCCCGGTGATCCAGCGCTCGTCGGAACGTGCGCTCGCGCGCGGCGTCACGCTGAGGAGCGTGCTCGCCGACGTGAAGCGCTTCCGCGAGACCGACCCGAAGACCCCCGTCGTGCTGATGGGCTATGCGAACCCGATCGAGCGGATGGGCGTCGACGCGTTCGCGACCGAAGCGCAGGCGGCCGGTGTCGACGGCGTGCTCGTCGTCGACTATCCGCCCGAGGAAGCGGGCGTGTTCGCCGAGAAAATGCGTGCCGCGCAGATCGATCCGATCTTCCTGCTCGCGCCGACGTCGACCGACGAACGCATCGCCGACGTGGGCAAGATCGCGAGCGGCTACGTGTACTACGTGTCGCTCAAGGGCGTGACCGGCGCCGGAAATCTGGATGTTTCGAGCATTGCGGGTAAAATCCCGGCCATCAAGTCGCGCGTGCCGGTTCCGGTGGGCGTCGGCTTCGGCATCCGCGACGCCGAAACGGCGCGTGCGGTGGCCGAAGTGTCGGACGCCGTCGTGATCGGCAGCCGCCTGGTGCAGCTGCTCGAGAGCGCCGCGCCGGAGGGTGCCGCCGCCGCGCTGAAGACATTCATCGCCGAACTGCGCGCCGCCCTGGACGGCGCCGGCGACACGGCGCGATAAACACAACACAGGAAGCGGGAACGGGCCGATTGGTCCGCCCCGCCACGGAACAGGAAACCATACGATGAGCTGGCTCGACAAACTGTTGCCGCCGAAGATCAAGCAGACCGACCCGAAAAGCCGCAAGGGCATTCCGGAAGGTCTGTGGGTCAAGTGCCCGTCCTGCGAGGCCGTGCTGTACCGCAACGACGTGGACGCGAACCTGCACGTGTGCCCGAAGTGCGATCACCACATGCGCATCGGCGCGCGCGAGCGCCTCGACGGGCTGCTCGATCCGGAAGGCCGCTATGAAATCGGCCAGGAAATCGTGCCGGTCGACTCGCTGAAGTTCAAGGACAGCCGCAAGTACCCCGATCGTCTGAAGGAAGCGATGGACGAGACGGGCGAGACCGACGCGATGGTCGTGATGGGTGGGGCGATCCACACGCTGCCCGTCGTCGCGGCCTGCTTCGAGTTCTCGTTCATGGGCGGCTCGATGGGTTCGGTCGTCGGCGAGCGCTTCGCGCGCGGCGCGCAGAATGCGCTGGAACAGCAAGTGCCGTTCATCTGCTTCACGGCGTCGGGCGGCGCACGGATGCAGGAAAGCCTGCTGTCGCTGATGCAGATGGCCAAGACCACCGCGATGCTGACCAAGCTGGCCGAAGCCAAGCTGCCGTTCATCTCGGTGCTGACCGACCCGACGATGGGCGGCGTGTCGGCGAGCTTCGCGTTCCTCGGCGACGTCGTGATCGCCGAGCCGAAGGCGCTGATCGGCTTCGCCGGCCCGCGCGTGATCGAGCAGACGGTTCGTGAGAAGCTGCCGGAAGGCTTCCAGCGCGCGGAATTCCTGCTGAAGACGGGCGCGATCGACATGATCGTCGACCGCCGCAAGATGCGCGACGAGATCGCGCAGCTGCTCGCGCTGCTGCAGCGACAGCCGGCCGACGCGCTGGCCTGACAGGCGGGCGTTGTGAACCGCGCGCGTCGCCCGGCTGAACCGCCGGGCGGCGCGTTTCGTTTTTTTGGCGTAGTGGCGGTACCGATTCAGATTTGATCCGATGAGCACTTTTCCCACTCTCGACGCGTGGCTTTCGCATCTCGAACGCGCGCACCCGGTCGGCATCGACATGGGCCTCACCCGCATCGGGCAGGTCAAGGCGGCGCTGCAGCTCGAATTCGCGTGTCCCGTGATCACGGTCGGCGGCACGAACGGCAAGGGCTCGACCTGCGCGTTCCTCGAGGCGATCCTCGTTCATGCGGGCTACAAGGTCGGTTGCCACACGTCGCCGCACCTGCTCGAATTCGGCGAGCGCGCGCGCGTGAACGGGCAGCAGGTCAGCGACGTCGAATTGCTGCCGCACTTCGAAGCCGTCGAAGCCGCGCGCACGTCGCTACCCGAGCCGGTGTCGCTCACGTACTTCGAATTCACGACGCTCGCGATCCTGCACCTGTTCGCGTCGCGCGGGCTCGATGCAGTGATCCTCGAAGTCGGCCTCGGCGGCCGGCTCGATGCGGTCAACATCATCGATACCGATTGCGCGATCGTCACGAGCATCGACATCGATCACACCGAATACCTCGGCGACACGCGCGAGAAGATCGCGTTCGAGAAGGCGGGGATCTTCCGCGCGGGCAAGCCCGCGATCTGCGGCGATCCCGCGGTGCCGAACACGCTGGTCGACCATGCCCGGGCGATCGGCGCGGACCTGTGGCTGGTCGGCCGCGATTTCCGCTATGAAGCGCAGCCGGGCGCGGAGCGCCAGCAATGGAGCTACCTCGGCCGCGAAAAGCGCTATCCGGCGCTCGCGTATCCGGCGCTGCGCGGCGCGAACCAGCTGATCAATGCATCGGCCGCGCTGGCCGCGCTCGAGGCGCTGCGCCCGGTGCTGCCGGTGTCCGCGCAGGACATCCGGCTCGGGCTCGCGAACGTGGAGCTGCCGGGGCGCTTCCAGGTGCTGCCCGGCAAGCCGGCGATCGTGCTGGACGTCGCGCACAACCCGCACGCGGCGGCCGTGTTGGAGCAGAACCTCGGCAACATGGGCTTCTTCCCGTACACGTACGCGGTGTTCGGCGCGATGCACGACAAGGACATCGACGGCGTGTTGCGGCACCTCAAGGGCGAGATCGACCACTGGTGCGTGACCGACCTGCCGCTGCCGCGCGCGGCGAGCGCGGAGCAACTCGAAGCCGCGCTGCGCAAGGCCGGCGTGGAGGAGGGGGCCGATTCGAGCGTGACGCGGTTCGCGTCGCCGGCCGAAGCGTTTCGCGATGCACTAAAAAGAGCATCCGAGAATGATAGAATCGTGGTTTTCGGCAGTTTCCATACGGTGGCAGGTGTGATGGCCTACCGGAAATCGCAGCAACACTGACTGACGGGCAGTTTCGGACTCAGCCATTCATGGGAATTTTCTCGTTCGGCAAGAAAGACGACGACGCGCCCACCCGGCGCGGCGGTCGTACCGGGGCCTCCCGGAACGTGCGCACGGAGCGCACTGAACGCGTCGAGCGACGCACGCGCCGTACCGAGCGTCCGGAATCGGACGCACTGCTCCTCGATCCGACCCTTCCTGAAAAGCAACGCGCCCGCCGGCGTCTCGTCGGCGCGATCGCGCTCGTCGTCGCCGCGGTGATCGTCTTGCCGATGGTGCTCGATTCGCACCCGAAGCCGGTGACGGACGATATCGCGATCGATATTCCGAACCGGCCTGCGCACCAGGCGGTCGCGTCGCGTGACGACGACGCGTCCGACGTGCAGGCGGGCGTCGCGCACGACGAACTGCCGGCCTCCGATGTCGCGGTGGCGGCCGCTCCAGCGCCCGCGGCGAAGGATGCGGCCAAGCCGGCCGCGAAACCCGATACCACGACCTCGACGACCACGGCGAGCGTGACGCCGCCGAAGCCCGCTGCCAAGCCGGCCGCGGCCGCCCCCGCGGCGAAGCCGGTCGCGCCGAAGCCGGCGCCCGCGGCGGTCGCGAACGCCGACGCCGCGGCCGACAGCGGCGACGCGTCGTCGCCGGCATCGCCGGCCGGTGCGCGCTTCGCGGTGCAGCTCGGTTCGTTCAAGGACGCCGCGACGGCCCGTTCGTGGGCCACCAAGTTGAAATCGGCGGGCGTGCCCGCATATGTCGAGCACAGCAAGCAGGCGGACGGCAGCGCGGCTACACTGCTGCGTGCCGGCCCGTTCGCGGATCGTGCGGCGGCATCCGCCGCGATCGCGAAGGTGCGCGAAGCCGGACTCACGCAGTAACGTGCGATGCTGACGGCTTTCGACTACGCTGTATTGGCGGTGATCGCGTTGTCTGCGCTGCGTGGCGCATGGCGCGGTTTCGTCTCGGAGATTTTCGGGCTGATCGGCTGGATCGCGGCGGTCGTGATCGCGGCCCGCTATGTCGGACTGGTGGTGCCGTATATTCCGGCGAACTGGCCGGGCGGCGCGCTGACACAGTGGGTGCTCGCGTTCGCGCTGATCGTGATCGGCGTCGTGTTCGTCGCGGGCGTTGCGAACGCGCTGTTGTCGCGGATCGCGCAGGCGACGGGCCTCGGCGGGGTCGATCGTTCGCTGGGCATGATGTTCGGGCTCGTCCGCGGCTGCGTGCTGGTGGTGCTGCTGGTCGCGGCGGCCGGGCTGACCGAATTGCCCAAACAGGATTTCTGGCGCAATGCGCTATTGCGTCCTTTCGCCGAACAGGGCGTGCACGAGCTGAAGCAGCTCCTGCCCGACGGCATGGCCCAGTATGTGCGCGTGTGACGACGCGGCCGGGCAGGACGGAACCGATTTTGTCATCTTGAAGGACATGCCATGTGCGGCATCGTAGGTGTTATCTCCCAATCCCCGGTCAATCAGCTGATCTATGACAGCCTGCTGCTGCTGCAGCATCGCGGTCAGGACGCAGCGGGCATCGCGACGGCGGACGGCAGCAATTTCCACATGTACAAGGCGAACGGCATGGTGCGCGACGTGTTCCGCACGCGCAACATGCGCAGCCTGCCCGGCACCTTCGGCATCGGCCAGGTCCGCTATCCGACGGCCGGCTCGGCGTCGAGCGAAGCCGAGGCGCAGCCGTTCTACGTGAACGCGCCGTTCGGGATCATCCTCGCGCACAACGGCAACCTGACGAACTGGGAACAGCTGAAGGACGAGATGTTCCGGATCGACCGCCGGCACATCAACACCAATTCCGACAGCGAAGTGCTGCTCAACGTGTTCGCGCACGAGCTGCAGCTGGCGACGACGGGCCTCGAGCTCGATCCGGCCGCCGTGTTCAAGGCCGTCGCGGGCGTGCATCGCCGCCTGCAGGGCTCGTACGCGATCGTGTCGCTGATCGCCGGCTACGGCCTGCTCGCGTTCCGCGATCCGTTCGGCATCCGCCCGCTGTGCATCGGCAAGCTCGAGACCGAACACGGCACCGAGTGGATGGTCGCGTCGGAGTCGGTGGCGGTCGAAGGCATCGGTTTCGAATTCGTGCGCGACGTGCGGCCGGGCGAAGCGATCTTCATCGACAGGGCCGGCAATTTCCACAGCCAGCAGTGCGCGGAGCACCCGACGCTGAATCCGTGCATGTTCGAATACGTGTATCTCGCGCGTCCGGACTCGTGCCTCGACGGCGTGCCCGTCTACAACGTGCGCCTGCGCATGGGCGACTACCTCGCCGAGAAGATCAAGCGCGAGCTGCCGAACGTGCCGATCGACGTCGTGATGCCGATTCCCGATTCGTCGCGTCCGGCCGCGATGCAGGTCGCCGCGAAGCTCGGCGTCGAGTACCGCGAAGGCTTCTTCAAGAACCGCTACGTCGGCCGCACCTTCATCATGCCGGGCCAGGCCGTGCGCAAGAAGTCGGTGCGCCAGAAGCTCAATGCGATGAGCATCGAGTTCAAGGACAAGAACGTGCTGATCGTCGACGACTCGATCGTGCGCGGCACGACCTCGCACGAGATCGTGCAGATGGCGCGCGATGCGGGCGCGAAGTCGGTGATCTTCGCGTCGGCGGCACCGCCCGTGAAGTTCCCGAACGTGTACGGCATCGACATGCCGACGCGCGGCGAGCTGGTCGCACACGGCCGCACCGACGACGAAGTCGCGAAGATCATCGGTGCCGACTACCTGATCTATCAGGACGTCGACGACCTGCGCCGCGCGGTACGCGACATCAACCCGAAGCTCGAGCGCTTCGAGGCGTCGTGCTTCGACGGCAACTACATCACCGGCGCCGTGACGCCCGAGTATCTCGATGCGATCGAGCGCGCCCGTCTCGCGCCGGCGTCGCAGGCCGATCGCGACACGGCGGGCGACACCGCGCGTTCGCAGATGAACCTGCAGCTGTCGGTCGAGTGATGCCGGCGCACGCTTCCGACGAAGCGTGATAGGATGTGGCCTTGCGTCGATTTGATTCAGCTTGCGGACGCGGGGCGATTTCCCAAAACAGCTAAAGCGAAGGCCGGCGCCAGCCGGCCCGAGTCGATCGCTGTCGTACCGCACCGAAGCCCGCTGATGCCGACGCATAGCGGGCTTTTTGTTTTGGCCTGATTTTGTGGCTGGGTTCGCGCCTGATGCATGACCCTCGGCGCGACCCTCGAATACGGAAAACGGAACATGGACGACTCCCTCAACTTCGACACGCTCGCCGTGCGTGCGGGCACGCTGCGCAGCAGTGACTTCAACGAGCATTCGGAAGCGCTGTTCCTGACGTCGAGCTTCTGCTTCACGAGCGCGGCCGAGGCGGCCGAGCGCTTCGCGAATTCGGAAGACTATTTCACCTATTCGCGCTTCACGAACCCGACCGTCACCATGTTCCAGGACCGTCTCGCCGCGCTCGAAGGCGGCGAGGCCTGCATCGCGACGGCGTCGGGCATGGCCGCGATCATGTCGGTCGTGATGTCCGCGCTGCAGGCGGGCGATCACCTCGTCAGTTCGCGCAGCCTGTTCGGCTCGACGCTCGGGATGTTCTCGCAGATCTTCAGCAAGTTCGGCATCACGACGACCTTCGTCGATCCGACCGACCTGAACGCGTGGCAGGAAGCCGTGCGGCCCGAGACGAAGATGTTCTTCCTCGAGACGCCGTCGAACCCGCTGACCGAACTCGCCGACATCGAGGCGATCGGCAAGATCGCGAAGGCCGCGAACGCGCTGTTCGTCGTCGACAACTGTTTCTGCAGCCCGGTGCTGCAGCAGCCGCTGAAGCTCGGCGCGGACGTCGTGATGCACTCGGCGACGAAGTTCCTCGACGGCCAGGGCCGCGTGCTCGGCGGCGCGCTGGTTGGCTCGAAGGCATTCATCATGGGCAAGGTGTTCCCGTTCGTGCGCAGCGCGGGGCCGACGCTGTCGGCGTTCAACGCGTGGGTGCTGCTGAAGGGGATGGAGACGCTGTCGCTGCGCGTCGAGAAGCAGTCGGCGAATGCGCTGGAAATCGCGCGCTGGCTCGATTCGCATCCGGCCGTCGCACGCGTGTTCTATCCGGGGCTCGAATCGCATCCGCAGCACGAACTCGCGAAGCGCCAGCAGAAGGCGGGCGGCGCGATCGTGTCGTTCGAGCTGAAGGGCGACACGCCCGAGCAGCAGCGCGCGAACGCGTGGCGCGTGATCGACAGCACGAAGCTGATCTCGATCACCGGCAACCTCGGCGATACGCGCACGACGATCACGCATCCGGCGACGACGACGCACGCGCGCATCACGCCGGAAGCGCGTGCGGCCGCGGGGATCACGGAAGGGCTGATCCGTCTCGCGGTCGGCCTGGAGCATGCGGGCGACGTGCGCAACGATCTCGCGCGCGGCCTCGAGGGCTGAGCGCGGCGGCTCCGATTTCAGGGCCGACATGACGACGGGCCGCTCGACAGAGCGGCCCGTTTTCTTTTGACTGGCGACGAACGCGCGTTGTGTTGCCGGAATCAGCCGGTCTGCCCAACCTGCTCGGGCCGCTGCACATTGCGCATCGCTTCCATCATCCAGCGCAGCGTGTCGTCGAGCGGCGTCGCGGGCAGCTCGCCCACCGCGCGCCGCAGCTTGTCGCGCGACCCGCTCAGGCGCTTTACTTCGTTGTGCCGCACGAAACGCGGATAGATCGTCACGTCGATCACGTAGCCGGCAATCCTCGACAGCATTGCCAGCACTTCCTTCAGCGAATACGCGCGCTCCGAGCAGACGTTGAACGTCTCGCCGGCCGGCGCGGCTTCGAGCAGCTTCAGATAGGCTGCCGTCACGTCGCGCACGTCGGAGAAATCGCGGCTCACGTCGAGATTGCCGAGCGAGATGCGCGGCGCGTTGCGCGCATAGTGCGACACGAGCTTCGGCAGCAGATACGCGTCGTCCTGGCCGACGCCCGTGTAGTTGAACGGCCGCGCGATCACGATCGGCAGCCGGTCGGCCCACAGCTTCGCCGCGTATTCCATCGCGAGCTTGCTGACCGCGTAGTCGTTCGCGGGCGCGGGCGCGACGGTCTCGTCGAGCACGCCGGCCGTCGAATTGCCGTAGACGTTCGCGCTGCTGGCGAGCAGCACCGCCGACGGACGGCGGTCGAGGCCGGCGAGCGCGGCCAGCAGGTTGCGCGTGCCGGCGATGTTGACCGCGTAGGTTTGCGACGGCTCGTCCTGCGCGACATGCGCACGCGCGGCGAGATGCACGACCGCATCGGGCCGCGCATCGGCCGCCGCTGCCCGCATCGCGTTCGCATCGAGCAGGTCGACCGGCAGCAGCGTGCAGTTCGCGAACGCCGGATCGTCCTGCCGTGCCGCGCCGGGCGCCACGGTACCCCACACGTCGTAGCCGGCCGCTTCGAGGCGTTGCGCCATGTAGCGGCCGGTGAAGCCCGTCAGGCCCGTGACGAACGCACGCCGCGACGGGCGTGCGGCTTCAGTACGTGTCATGGTGACGATTCCGCGTCAGGTCCGCTTCGACCATCATCTGGCAGAGCTGTTCGAGCGTCGTCTCCGGCGCCCAGCCCAGCTTGGATTTGGCCTTGTCCGCGCAGCCGATCAGCAGGTCGACTTCGGCAGGGCGGTAGAACTTCGGATTCACTTCGACGAGCACGTTGCCGTTCGACGCGTCGAGGCCGCGCTCCTGCTCGCCCTTGCCGGTCCATTCGAGCTGGTAGCCGGCGGCCGCGAACGCCATCCGCACGAAGTCGCGCACGGTCTCGGTGCGGTTGGTCGCGAGCACGTAGGTATCGGGCTCGTCGACCTGCAGCATCCGCCACATCCCTTCGACGTATTCGAGCGCGAAGCCCCAGTCGCGCTTCGCGTCGAGGTTGCCGAGCTCGAGCCGGGTCGCCTTGCCGAGCTTGATCTTCGCGACGGTGTCGGTGATCTTGCGCGTGACGAACTCGCGGCCGCGCAGCGGCGATTCGTGGTTGAACAGGATGCCGCTGCAGCCGAACAGGTCGTAGGATTCGCGGTAGTTCACGGTCATCCAGTGCGCGTACAGCTTCGCGACGCCATACGGGCTGCGCGGATAGAACGCGGTCGTTTCCGTCTGCGGGATCGACTGCACCTTGCCGAACATCTCGGACGTCGACGCCTGGTAGAAGCGCGTCTTCGGGCTCACCACGCGGATCGCCTCGAGCAGGTTCAGCGGGCCAAGGCCCGTGACTTCGGCGGTCGTCGCCGGCTGGTCGAACGACACGCCGACGAAGCTCTGCGCGGCCAGGTTGTACAGCTCGTCGGGCTGCGTGCGTTCGAGCAGCCGCAGGCTGGAGCCGGCGTCCGTCAGGTCGTGCTCGACGAGCGACAGGTTCGGGTGCGTGTCGACGCCGAGCTCGGCGATGCGCCAGAAGTTCACCGAGCTGGTGCGGCGGTAGGTGCCCGTGACCTCATAGCCCTTGTCGAGCAGCAGCTTGGTCAGGTAGGCGCCGTCCTGCCCCGTGATCCCCGTGATGATGGCCTTCTTGCGGTTTTGGCTCATGGCAATGTCCTGGTCGAAACGATGGATTGAGAAAGTCAGGCGGTCGTGCGCGCGGCGGCGGGCACCGTGGGGCGCGCCGGGCCGCGTGTCAGGCGCCGCTCGAAGCCGTACCAGCTCAGGGTGGCGTACGCGAGCGTGATGGCGAGTGCGAGCGCGGCCGTGACGAAGCGGTTCAGGTGCAGCGGCCACAGCGCGTACAGCACGCTCAGGTGAATCAGGTAGACGGTGTAGCTGACGGTGCCGACGTACACGAGCAGCGGGTTCGTCAGCACGCGCTGCACGAAGCCGCGTCCGCGCAGCGCGATCACGACGATCGACGTGCACAGCAGCAGCGAGATGCTGTAGAGCGCGGCATTCGACATCGGCGTGTTCGCCGCGCGGAAGCGCGGGAACGACAGGTGCAGCCAGCCGAGGATCGCGAGCGACACGAGCGCGCCGACGATCGCGAGCGGGTAGAACGGTTCCAGCGCGCGCCGGTCGCGGCGCAGCACGATCGCGAGCAGCGCGCCGGCGGCGAGCAGGTCCATCCGGAACGGCGTCAGGTAGTAGATCGGCCAGAACGAATCGAACCACGGCGTCGCGATCGCGCGCAGCACGGGCGCCGCGACGATCAGCGCGGCGGCGATCCACAGCAGCGCGCGTTCCGAGCACCACAGCACGACGAACGGCCAGAAGATGTAGAACTGCTCCTCGACGGCGAGCGACCACAGCACGTTCAGGCTGTCGTGGCCGATGCTGCCGAGCGACAGGCCGATGTTGGTCGAGAAGAACGCGAACCACGGCCAGTGCGGCAGCCAGCTCGCGCCGAACAGCAGCGTCGACACGACCAGCAGCAGCACGTACGGCGGCAGGATCCGGCGCACGCGGCGCGCGTAGAAGTGGCTGAAGTACGACTGCCCGCGCGCCTTGCGATCGAGCAGGATGCCGGTGATCAGCAGGCCGCTCAGCACGAAGAACAGGTCGACGCCCATCCACAGCGGCGCCTTCAGCGCGTGTTGCAGGAACACGGCGCCGACGGCGATCGCGCGCAACCCGTCGAGTTGCACGATGCGGCCGTGTTGCGGCGGGGCGAGGTCGGCGGTGCGCGAGATGCCCGTCATCGCGCCGCTCCTTCGCGACGCGCGGCCGATGCCGTGGCGCGCCGCGCATCCGATGCGTGAACGTAATGCATGCGTTTAAATGAAATATTGAGTCGAAATCGATTCTAGGGAAAAGAAATCGGCAAAAAAACGCATGGCATTTATCCGATTGAAAACATTCAAATGCCGGTCGTTTCAATCGCGACATGAAAGGTTTGCAGGCTGTGCGCCCCGTCGGACGGGCTGGAGCGGCATTTTCTACGGATCGTCGCGTGAAGGGCGGTCGATATTTCCGCTTCGCCGGGCCGATTCAAGTCTGTTCCGGCTCGATATTTCAGGCGGAAACATCCCCAAATATTTCCAAATTTCTTGTGATTATTTTTGCTTGTAACCTGCATCGCGACGTTTGAAACCTATTTAGCGACAGGGCATCCGGGCAGGCAGTTTCGCCGCGGCGCCGGTCGCTTCCGCATCGAGTCTGGAGAGCGCATTGCGACGTCTGATTCTGGTTGGCATGACGGTATGCGCGGCGCTGTCCGCGAGCGCCGCTCCGGCTGAAACCGTGTTGCCCGCGACCACGTCGTGGATCGGCAACACGTTCGGCTATGGCGACGGCAGCTGGACGCAGATCGACATCCGCGCGATCGCGGTGACGCCCGACGGCAAGGTGTATACGAACGCGCCGTGGGACGAGAGCGGTGCCGAGGCGAGCGTCTACCAGGACGGGAAGATGCTCGGCTTCGCAGGCGGCACGCACGGCTGGGGCAACCTCGGCGGCAACGCGGTCGCGGTGAACGGCAAGTATGCATACGTCGCGATCGGCGTCGGCAACGAGCGCGGCCACCTGCAGTCGCCCGGCATCTGGCCGGACAAGGGCAAGCAGTGGTTCGGCATCTCGCGGCGCACGATCGGCGACATGAAGCAGCCGGCGCCGTTCCGCGCGGCGCCGCAGGTCGCGCCCGGCGGGCGCGCCGATGCCGGCCGCGCGCGGATGGCCGCCAGCTTCATGGTGATGAACGAGGTGGCGGCCCCCGCGCGCTCGGAGGTGGGCGAGGCGAAGGCTGAAGTGGGCGGCCTTGCGGCGGACGACAGGACGCTGTTCGCGACGAACCCGGCGCATGACGAAGTCGACGTGTACGACGCCGAGACGATGCAGAAGAAGGGCACCTGGAGTGCGCACGAGCCGGGCCGCATCGCGCTTGCCGGCGACGGCACGCTGTGGCTGCTCACCGATACGATCAACGGGCCCGCGCATCTCGTGCACGTGCGCGCGGACGGCCGCAAGCTCGACGACGCGCCCGCGCTGCCCGAAGGCACCGAAGCGGTGGACGTGGCGGTCGATGCGAAAGGGCGCGTGCTGGTGGCGGACAACGGTCCGCGCCAGCAGGTGCTGATCTTCTCGAAAGGCGGCAAGGGCTATGCGCCGTCCGGCACGCTCGGCGAGCGCGGCGGGATCTTCACGGGCCCGGTGCCGGGCCGCCCGGGGCCGCAGCGCTTCAACGGGCTGACGGGCGTGGGCGTCGATCGCGCGGGCAACGTGTACGTGTCCATGAACGGCATCGGGCCGCGTCACGACACGATCGGCGCGGGGCTCGGCGCCGTGCTCGAGAGCTATACGCCGGACGGCAAGCTGCGCTGGCAGGTACAGGGGCTGCTGTTCGTCGACGGCGCGTGGCTCGATCCCGCGCGGCCGAACAGCGTGTATACGGGCAACAAGCGCTTCGAGCTCGACCTGTCGAAGCCGCCCGGCCAGGACTGGAAATACGCCGGCTTCCTGTCGAACCGCTTCAAGTATCCGGACGATCCGGTGTTCCACACGGACCAGTATCCCGGCATGCCGTTCGCACGGCGCGTCGACGGCCGCACGTTCCTGTACCTGACCGACATGTACGCCGATCACCTGAAGATCTACCGCTTCGACGCGAAGCGCGACGGCGAGGTCGCGATTCCGTCGGGCCTGATCGCGGGCCGCGCGCGGCCGGTCGACAAGGTGCCGAACAAGCCGCCGGGCGGCGACTGGATCTGGCGCGATGCGAACGGCAACGGCCGGCTGGACGAGGACGAGTTCACGACCAACACGACGGGCAAGGCGAAGGCGGGCGGCTGGGGCTGGTGGGTCGACACGAAGGGCGACATCTGGCGCACGAGCGACGTGCGCGGGATCCACCGCTTCGGCTATGGCGGCGTCGACAAGGCCGGCAACCCGGTCTACGCGTACGACAAGGTCACGACCTATCCGATGCCGCAGCCGTTCACGCAGCTGCGCCGCGCGATCTACGAACCGCAGACGGACACGCTGTACGTGACCGGCTACACGGCCGACGCGCCGCCGCAGCCGGGCATCAACAAGGAAGTCGGCCGCGTGCTGGTGCGCTTCGACAAGTGGTCGACCGGCTCGCCGGTGGTGCGCTACACGGTCGCGCTGCCGTGGCAGCTCGACGCGAAGCCGATCCTCGACCTGATCGGGATCACGGTCGAGGGCCGCTACCTCTTCACGGTGGAGCCGGTCGGCAAGATCCACGTGTACGACAAGGAATCCGGCAAGGAAGTCGGCGTGATGAGCCCGGGCGCGGAGGTCGGCAAGGCGTCGGGCTGGGTCGACGTGCCGTTCGGCATCAGCGCGTTCCGGCGCGAGAACGGCGAATACCTGGTGTTCGTCGAGGAAGACGCACGCGGCAAGGTGCTCATGTACCGCTGGAAACCGTAACAGGCCCATGGGCAAAAGCATGGACAAAGGCATACTCAAGAACGTTTCGATCAACTTCATCGGGCTGATCCTGCCGACCTTCGTGTCGCTGGTCACGGTGCCCGCGTATATCCACGCGCTGGGCGTCGAGCGCTACGGCGTCGTCAGCCTCGTGTGGACCCTGATCGGCTATTTCGGGATCCTCGATCTCGGGATGAGCATGGCCGCGCAGAACCACATCTCGAAGGCGCTCGCGAGCGGCAACGCGGACGAAAGCGCGCGTGTCTTCTGGAGCGCGTTCTGGCTGAACCTCGGCACCGGCATCGTCGGCGGCCTGCTGATCTATTTCGGCGCGTTCGTCTACACCGCGTATTTCACGAAGGCGTCGGCGGCCATGCAGCACGAGGTGTATCTCGCGCTGCCGTGGCTCGCGCTCGCGATTCCGCTCGCGAACGTATCGTGGGTGTTCGCCGGCGCGATCAACGGCGCCGAACGGTTCGGCGTGTTCAACACGAACCAGACGATCGGCACGTTCCTGTTCCAGCTGCTGCCGCTCGGCGCCGCGTGGTGGATCGCGCCGAACCTGCAGACGGTGCTGGCGGCCGCGGTCGTCGCGCGGCTGATCGCGGCGGTGATGCTCGGTCACGCGAGCATCAAGGTGCTCGGGATCCGGCGCATCGACCCGCCGCAGTGGGGCACCGCGAAGGGGCTGTTCAACTTCGGCGGCTGGATGCTGATCGCGAGCACGACGAGCATGATCGCCGACACGCTCGATCGCGTGATGCTCGGCGCCGGCATGGGCGCGAAGTTCGTCACCTACTACACGGTGCCGCAGAACCTCGTCACGCGCCTGAACATGCTGCCGAACGCGCTGGTGCGCACGCTGTTCCCGCGCCTGTCGGCGGTCGGCCGCGATCACGCCGACACGCTCGCGCGCCAGTCGCTCGAATTCCTGAATGGCGTGTTCACGCCGGTCGGCATCGTCGCGATCTTCGCGCTCGCGCCGTTCCTCACGCTGTGGGTCGGCGCCGATCTCGCCGCGCATTCGGCGCCGGTCGGCCGCGTGCTGGTGGTCAGCGTGTGGCTCGTCGGCCAGGCGAGCGTCACGCGGATCCTGATCCAGTCGCAGGTCAACCCGGCGCGCGCCGCGTTTGCCGGCCTCATCGAAATGCCGTTCTTCGTCGGCGGCCTGTGGTTCGGCATTCATCACTTCGGGCTGATCGGCGCGGCGGTGGTCGTCGCGACGCGGGCGCTGGTCGACTACGGCGTGCTGCTTTACCTGTCGGCGATCCGGATGCGCGCCATCGTGCTCGACATGCTCGCGCATCTCGCCTTCCTGCTCGCGAGCCTGTTGCTCGCGCAAGCGTGGTCGGGGCTCGGCGAGTCGATCGGCCTGTGCGCGGTCGTGCTGGTGCTGAACCTGGCGTGGTCGTTCACGATGACGCCGGGGCTGCGCGCGCTCGTGCGCGACCTGTTCGTCCGTCTCAATGCGAGGAAAACCATATGAATCGCGATCTGGCGGAACACGCCATCCTGAACGTGGCCACGGCCGATGCCGCCGTGGCCGAAGCCGGCGACGCCGCCGCGCTGCGCCGGTCCGGGCCCGCCGGGCGGGCAGGCGCACGCGATGCGTGGCGTCCGCTGCGCGTGGCGATCGTCCACGACTGGCTCGTCACGTACGCCGGCGCCGAGCGCGTGCTCGAACAGATCGTCGCGTGCTTTCCCGACGCGGACCTGTTCAGCCTCGTCGACTTTCTCGACGATCGTGCGTTCGTGCGCGGCAAACCGGTGACGACCTCGTTCATCCAGAAACTGCCGTTCGCGCGCACCAAGTACCGCAGCTACCTGCCGCTGATGCCGCTCGCGATCGAGCAGCTCGACGTGTCGGACTACGACCTCGTGATCTCCAGCAGCCATGCGGTCGCGAAGGGCGTGCTGACGGGGCCGGACCAGATGCACATCAGCTACGTGCATTCGCCGATCCGCTATGCGTGGGACCTGCAGCACCAGTATCTGGAACAGTCGAACCTCACGCACGGGCCGAAGTCGCTGCTCGCGCGGATGATCCTGCACTACATCCGCAACTGGGACACGCGCACCGCGAACGCGGTGGACGGCTTCGTCGCGAACTCCGCGTTCATCGCGCGACGCATCCGCAAGGTGTATCACCGCGATGCGGCGGTGATCTTCCCGCCGGTCGACGTCGACGGCTTCTCGCTGAACGAGGTGAAGGACGATTTCTACCTGACCGCGTCGCGCATGGTGCCGTACAAGAAGATCGACCTGATCGTCGAGGCATTCTCGCGCACGCCGGAGCGCAAGCTCGTCGTGATCGGCGACGGCCCGGAGATGCAGAAGATCCGCGCGAAGGCCGGCCCGAACGTCGAGATCATGGGCTACCAGCCTTTCGCGGTGCTGCATGACCGGATGCGCCGCGCGAAGGCGTTCGTGTTCGCGGCCGAAGAGGATTTCGGAATTTCGGTGGTCGAGGCACAGGCGTGTGGCACGCCCGTGATCGCGTACGGCAAGGGCGGTGCGCTCGAAACCGTGCTCGAACCGCGCTCGCACGCGAACCCGACCGGGCTGTTCTTCGACGAGCAGACGCCGCACGCGATCGTCGCGGCGGTCGACGATTTCGAGCGGGCGCCGCAGCGCTTCACGCCGCACGCGTGCCGCGCGAATGCGGAGCGCTTCTCCGCCGGCACGTTCCGCCGGCGTTTTCTCGATTATGTGGAGGCCGCGCTGCCCGGCTCGACCGCGCAGCGCGGCACGGCCGTCGCGCCGATGCCGGCCGCGCGCGGCCCGGCGACGCTCGTGCTGGACCAGAGCGGCGTGCTCGGCGGCGCGGAGCTGTCGCTGCTGGAGATCATGAAGCACATGCGCGCGAACGCCGACGTGCTGCTATTCGACGACGGCCCGTTCCGCGCGGCGCTCGACGAGATCGGCGCGCGCGTCGACGTGCTCGACCAGGGCGCGCTCGCCGGCGTGCGCAAGCAGGGCGGCGTGTCGGCCGGTGCGTTGAAGCGGCTCGTCGGCATGGTGCGCGACGTCGCGCGGCGCGCGCGGCGCGCCGAGGTGATCTACGCGAACACGCAGCGCGCGATGGTGGTCGCGGCGCTGGCCGGGCGGCTCGCGCGCAAGCCGGTGGTCTGGCACCTGCGCGACATCGTCAGCGGCGACCACTTCGGCAGCAAGCAGCTGATGGCGATCAAGTACGGCGCGCGGTTCGGCGTCACGCGCGTGATCGCGAACTCGGACGCATCCGCGCAGGCGTTCCGCGCGCTGACGGGCTTCACGCCGCAGCACGTCGACGTCGTGTTCAACGGCATTTCGGCCGCACCGTTCGACGCGCTGGACACTGTCAGCCAGGCCGCGCTGCGTGCGCGCTTCGGGCTGCCCGAGCACGCATGGCTGGTCGGGTCGTTCAGCCGCCTCGCGCACTGGAAGGGGCAGCACCTGCTGCTGGAGGCCGCGGCCCGCCATCCCGACATGCACGTGGTGCTGGTCGGCGCGCCGCTGTTCGGCGAGGATGAATACGCGGCGCAGCTGCACGAGATCGTCGCGCGCCACGGGATGGACGACCGCGTCCACTTCCTCGGATTCCAGCGCGACGTGGCCGCGTGCATGAAGGCGGTCGACGTGGTCGCGCATACGTCGATCACGCCCGAGCCGTTCGGGCGGGTGATCGTCGAGGGGATGCTTGCGCGGCGGCCGGTGGTCGCGGCCCGCGCGGGCGGGGTCGTCGAGATCATCGAGGACGATGACAACGGGCTGCTCTGCGAGCCGGGCGATGCGGCCGCGCTGGCCGCTGCGCTGGGCAGGCTGAAGCACGACGCCGCGTTGCGCGAGCGGCTCGTCGCGAGCGGGCGGGCGACCGCGGTGCGCCGGTTCGGCACCGACACCTATGTGGAGCGGGTCGAGAAGATTCTCTCGGATACGGCGAAGGCCGCGAAGGCGAAGAAGCGGTAGGCGCGGCGCGAACTGATGCGCCATGCATCGGGAAACGAGCCCTCATGCGGTGTCGCGCTGCATGAGGGCTTTGCTTTGGGGGGGGCGGGCGCCTGTCGCGCGGTCAGGCGGAGGTTTGTCGGATGGGCCGGCGATGCGCTGGCGCATGCGTCACCGGGCTCGCTCGTCCCACCCAGGAAAATGCCCCCGCGCAGCCTGACGCCGGGCGGGGGCAGTGAGCGCGGGAACGATGCCGCTCAGACAGCCCGTTCGGGCGCCGGTGAGACGACGCGAGCGGTGCGCGTCGGTTTCAGGCTGGCCGACCACATCATCGCGGGGCGTTCGAACAGCCGGTAGAACACGTAGGCGACCGGAATCGCGGCGGCCATGAACGCGAACGACGGCCAGATCGACAGTTGCAGCTCGGAATGGAACAGCACCGAGCCGAGGCAGACGAACAGCGGCAGGTGAACGAGGTACAGCGAGTAGCTGAAGTCGCCGAACCAGCCGAGCACGCGCAAGAGCGGCGTTGGGCGCGGCGGGCAGGCGAGCGCGCGGTACAGGAAGCACGCGAAGCCGGCCGCCCACAGCTGGAACGCACCGTACTGGCCGACATGGAAGGCGCCGCAGCCCGCGGCCAGCAGCACGCCGGCCGCGAGGTACCACGCGCGCGACGGCACGGTGGCCTTGCCGCGCGCCGGCTGCGCGCGCACGTCGGCGATCCACGCGCCGATCGTCCAGGACAGCCAGTACGACGTGAAGAACTGCAGGTCGTGCCGTTCGAGCAGCCAGGCCGACGCAACGTTGACGAGCGCGACGGCCGCGACGATCGCCGGCATCCCGATGCGCCGGCGCAACGCGAACAGCAGCGGGTAGATCGCATAGAACTGCACTTCGAGCGACAGCGTCCACAGCGCGCCGTTCGACCCGTACGTATAGCCGGCGACGCCCTGCAGCGAGAACAGGTTCACGAGGAACGCGGTGAGGCCGACGTCGCGGATCTTGTGGCTGACGGGCGCGATCTGCAGGCTGACCGCGTCCATCGCGAGCGTGAACAGCAGCGCCGCGAGCAGCACCGGGTAGATGCGGGTGAAGCGGCGCGCCCAGAAGTTCGGCGCGTCGAGCCGGTACGCGGGGTTGGCCGCAAGCTTGAGCGCCGCGTTGCGGTGGATGCAGTAGCCGCTGATCACGAAGAAGATCGGCACGCCCGCGGATCCCCACCCGAACGGAAAGGTCAGGTAGCCGACGATCACGCTCGGGTCGAGCGCATGACCGTAAGCGCGATGGAAGCTCTGCATGCCGACCCAGACGACCTGGCGGCAATGGAAATAGGCGACGAGCAGCGCCGCGAACCCGCGCATCGCGTCGATCACGTGTTCCTTGTGGTCGGCGACGGGCGGCGCAGTCAAAGACGGTCCGCTGAAAGCTTGCATGCGATTCGATTCCTTGCGACGGATGAAGGGGATGGTCCAATCGTAATGCGCAAGAATTCGATCGAATGAATAAAAAAATCCCGTCGCGAAATAACGGCATTTCAGATGGTGGTTTTATTCGGGTCTGAAAGCGGTTCCGCTGGCGCCACAATTATTTGCCGATTTTTTTCTGATAGCTTGAAGCTTCCAGTTGATTGATGCAAGGAGCGGCAAGATGGACATGCATTGGATCGCGAGCGCGGCAGTACTGCTGGTCATGGCCGTGCTGTCGGCGTACCGCGAGGCGCTGAAGAACGAGCCGATTCGCCCCGGTCTCGAGCGGGGCGGCGTCCCGTATATCGAGGAATTCGAATCGTAAGAATTTGTATCCGGAAAATCGGTAATTTGTTTCTGTTTCGGCAATCGGTTCGGCAATATCGACCGGGTTCGCGGATTATCTCTTTTTACGGAAACATGGGCAATCAGTCCATATCGAAAATGAGCGGAGTGGAATTGGCCGTGCCGTCGGTTCTCGATATGCCGTTCGGAAAACAATCGCGCCGGGTCGCAGGGCGACGCGGCGCAGTCAACGCAATCAGGATGCGAACATGTTGAAAGTCACCAGGGCCGTGTTCCCCGTTGCCGGTCTCGGCACGCGGTTCCTCCCGGCAACGAAGGCGAGCCCGAAGGAAATGCTGCCCGTCGTCGACAAGCCACTGATCCAGTACGCGGTCGAGGAAGCGATCAACGCCGGTATCACCGAGATGATCTTCGTGACCGGGCGCAGCAAGCGCGCGATCGAGGATCACTTCGACAAGTCGTACGAGATCGAGGCCGAGCTCGAGGCGCGTGGCAAGGAAAAGCTGCTCGAGCTCGTGCGCGGCATCAAGCCGAGCCACGTGAACTGCTTCTACGTGCGCCAGCCGGAAGCGCTGGGTCTCGGCCATGCGGTGCTGTGTGCGGAAAAGCTGGTGCACGGCGAGCCGTTCGCGGTGATCCTCGCCGACGACCTGCTGCACGGCGAACAGCCGGTGCTCAAGCAGCTCGTCGACGTGTTCGACCACTATCACAGCTCGGTGATCGGGGTCGAGACGATTCCGCGCGAGGACAGCCGCTCGTACGGCGTCGTCGAAGGCCGCGAGTGGGAAGAGGACATCATCAAGCTGTCGGGCATCATCGAGAAGCCGGCGCCGGAAGACGCGCCGTCGAACCTCGGCGTGGTCGGCCGCTACGTGTTCATGCCGACGATCTTCGATCATCTGCGCAAGCTCAAGCCGGGCGCCGGCGGCGAACTGCAGCTCACCGACGCGGTGCAGTCGCTGCTCGCGAACGAACAGGTGCTTGCCTATCGCTACTACGGCACGCGTTTCGATTGCGGCAGCAAGATCGGCTATCTCAAGGCGACCGTCGAGCTCGCGCTCCAGCATCCGGAAGTGAGCCGCGAATTCGAGGCGTACCTGCGTACCTGCCTGCCCGCGCTGGCTGCTGTCGCATAAGCAGCCGCGCTGCTCCGCTGTTTCAGGTGGTGGTTGTTCCGTTGGCCCCGGCTGCCTTGTGCGTCGGGGCTTTTTTGCGTGCGGGCGGGCGAGGCGGAGCCGCGGGGTGGCGGGCGATCGACGGTGTTGAATCCGACGTGAACAAACAAGGAGGGGCGTGGCGATTCTGGTGCGCCGCCAGGCGGCGATGCTGTTTCCTGGTGCGCGCGATGCCGGGCGCCATGGCGATGAAGCCGGTGCCGACATGCCGGTTGCATGCGGCCCGATGGGCGAGGGCTGTGCTTCGCAATAGCCGCCGTTGATACCTGGTCCAGAGTGTCGAATCGCCGCGGACGTCAACGCGGCGCCGCGGTGCCGTGCGGCACGTTCATCTTCCGGCGCAACGCGTGTCCCGGCGGGGCGAACCGGCCGGCGGCCGCACCGCTTCGGCGCCCGGCGTCGCCGGCCCCGGCGCACGTTTTCCGGTTGCGTCGCGCCGTGCCCCGCTCAGCGCGGCGACGTGCTCGGCCGTGCGACGAAGTACCGGGCCAGCATCGCGGTGATCGGCTTCTTGAAGTCGAGCAGGCGCCTTTCCAGATAGCGCCACGACAGATGGGCAAGCAGCACGGCGAGCGCGAACTGCAGCAGTTCGGGCAGCGCTTCCCGGACGCTTGCGGGCATCGGCACGCGTGCGAACAGCGCGGGCATCTCGCCGAAACGTGCCGGAATCAGGTTGTGGAACAGGTAGAAGCCGTAGCTGATCGTGCCGAGATAGACGAGCGGCGCCCGGTCGAGCAGCGCCACGGCCGGATGGTCGGGCTCGGTGACGATCCACAGCATCAGCGTGCCGAGCGACACGGACAGTCCAAGATCCGCGAGTCCCGTGACGACATCCGGCAGCGTCGCAAACGCGGGCAGCGCGAGGAAGAACACCACGCCGGCGGCGCCGAGCCAGCCGGGCGGAATGCGACGGACGACGCTCGGGCCGCGATCGGCAAGTGCGATCGCGCCGACGCCGCCCAGCGCGATCAGTGCGAAATTCCACGGGGAAAACGCGTAGATCAGCACCGGCGATGCGTCGAGCGCGTAGAGCACGAGATGCGCGAGCGCGCACAGCGCGACGGCCGCGACGCCGAGCGCGACGTGGCGCGCGGCCGGCACCGCGAGCAGCGCGAGCGGCGCAATCAGATAGAACTGCTGCTCAACCGCGAGGCTCCAGAAGTGCGACGTGGAGCCCGGCCAGCCGTCCTTGACGACGCCGATCCAGTAATTCGACAGGAACGCGGCGTGCCACGCGAGCCCGAGATTGACGCCGCGCTGGTAGAACAGCGCGTGCGCGATCGCGAGCGCGGCGAGCAGCAGGTAGTAGACGGGAAAGATCCGCAGCGCGCGCTTCGCGAGGAACAGCGCCAGCGCGTGGCGGCGCGTCATCGTGCCGCGCTCGATCGCCTGGCGGTTGCGATGCAGCTCGCCGACGATCAGGAATCCGCTGATGAGGAAAAACGTCCACACACCGAGCTTGCCCACGTCGACAGCGAGGACGTGGCCCTTGTGGGACAGGAAAACGAGGATGACGGCGAGGGCTCGCAGGCCGTCGAGTCCTTTGACGTATCTGACTTCGCGCATGAAGGCATCCGGGGCACTGAGCGAGGTCAGTATAGGTGCGCAAATATCGAACGTAATTCGCGTTCGGACGTATACGTGAAGGCGTTTTTCGATGCGGGGGGCTGTTTGCGCATCTGCGTTACAGGCGTAAACAGACCCTGGAGCGTCGATGAAGTCGGTCTCGCGCAACAAAACCTGCGGGAAACCCCGCGAAAACGCATAAAAGTACTGCACGAAGCGTCAAGGCGCTTGTAGAATCCGGCGTTGAAGCGCGCGCGTTGCACGCTTCGTGTATCCAACGACCACACCTGGTAGGAGAAACATGGCGACTTCCGCAAAAAAGGTGGCCAAGAAGGCTGCCGCACCGGCCACCAAGAAAGTGGCTGCCAAAAAGGCTGCGCCCGCGAAGAAAGTAGTGGCCAAGAAGGCTGTCGCGAAGGCAGCACCGGCCGCTCCGACGCCGCTGAAGGACAAGTTCACGAAGGCATCGCTCGCAACGCACATCGCTGAGCGTGCCGCTGTCGAACTGAAGGCGGTCAAGGCAGTGCTCGTCGCACTCGAGAACGTCGTGCTGGGCTCGGTTCACAAGAAGGGCGCAGGCGAGTTCACGCTGCCGGGTCTGCTGAAGATCACGGCGCAAGTCGTGCCGGCGAAGAAGAAGCGCTTCGGCAAGGATCCGTTCACGGGCGAAGAGCGCTGGTTCCCGGCAAAGCCGGCCAGCGTGCGCGTGAAGGCACGTGCGCTGAAGAAGCTGAAGGACGCGGCTGCGTAATGCCGCGTAACGGTTGCCGAATGCATGTCGGCGACCGTTGCGATGTCCGACGGTCCCCGTACGCGAAAGCGTGCGGGGATTTTTTATTGCGCTGCGCAAATCGCGCGGCGACGACGTGGTGCAGCGCGGATGCGGCAGACGTGATGCGCATCCGGTGCTGCGGGCCGCTCGTGTGGATGGCCGGATCGTCATCGTGCCGGCCACGGCCTTGCATCGCCGCGCGTCGCGCACGTCATGAGCGCAGCGATCGTTCCTGTCGAGATCACCGGCCCGGTGGCTGCCGCGTGCGCCGTGATCGAACGGCATCTCGGCGCAACGCTGCAGGCGCTGCATCTGTTCGGCTCGGCGCTCGACGGCGGGCTGAAACCGCGCAGCGACATCGACCTGCTGGTGACGGTCGCTGCATCGCCGGACGAAGCGGTGCGGCGTGCGCTGATGCTCGACTTGCTCGATGTGTCGGCGCCGCCGGGGGGCACGGCGCGCATGCGCGCGCTGGAAGAGACGGTCGTCGTGCGCGGCGACGTGGTTCCGTGGCGTCATCCGGCCCGGCGCGCGCTGCAGTTCGGCGAGTGGCTGCGCCGCGATCTGCACGCGGGCATCGTCGAGCCGCCATGCGTCGATCACGATCTGGCGATTCTGTTGACGACGGTGCGGCAGCATGACGTTGCGCGGCGGCGTGGTTCGAGCCGGTGCCCGCGCGCGTCTTCGCCGCCGCGCTATTGGCCACCGTTGCGCAGTGGCATGCCGAGCCGGACTGGCGCGGCGACGCATGCAACGTCGTGCTCGCGCTCGCACGCATCTGGTACAGCGCCGCGACCGGCAGGATCGCGCCGAAGGATGTCGCCGCGGCGTGGGTGCTGGCGCGCCTGCCCGACGCGTACCGCCCCGTCCTGTCGGCCGCGCGTACCGTCTATCTGCGCGGTGAGGGCGACGATGCGCTGCTGTCCGGCGAACCGGTCGCTGCGTTCGTGCGCGACGCGCGACGGATCGTCGAAGCAATGCTGCCGGTGTAGCGGCGCAAGAATGACCGCTGTCCGCGATTGCGTCGCCGCGCGATGCAATCGCGTCGACGGATGCGGTCAGGCGCGGGCCGCACGTGCGCCACGAACGTGCCAGTACCCCGCGAAGGACGTGCAGCGCCCCGTTGCTTCGTCAGCCCGCCGTGCCGGCATGCGCGGCCTTCAGCGCGGCGACGTCGAACTTCGTCATCTGCATCATCGCCGCGGCCACACGCGCCGCCTTGACCTCGTCGCGGTCGGCCATCATCGGGATCAGTGCGTCCGGAACGATCTGCCACGAGACGCCGTAGCGGTCCCGCAGCCAGCCGCAGCCGTCGGCCGTGCCGCCGTTGTCGAGCAGCGCGCTCCAGTAACGGTCGAGTTCGGCCTGGTCGGCGCAACTGATCATCAGCGAGATCGCGTGGTTGAACGTCTCGGTGCGCGGGTGGCTCATCGCGATGAACGGCTGCCCGAACAGTTCGAACTCGACCATTCGGGTGCCGCTGGTGCCGGACACCGCCGTGACACGCACGACCCGCGAGTTCGGGAAAATGCCCGCATAGAAGGCCGCGGCTTCTTCGGCTTCCGCCGAGTACCAGAGGAACGGCGTGATCTTCTGAATCGTCATGGAGCGTCTCCTGTCAGCTGTCGGTGAGGGACGGGCAATCTGCATGCCGCCATCGATACGACGGATGCAGGTCGCCGAAATCGACATGTCGAAGCATACGTGCTTCGTATCGGGGATATCGGTGTATCGGAGTCGGCAGGGCGAGGTGTCCGGCATGCCTGCAAATGGGCTTCCCGCGCGTGACAGGCGGCCCAGGCGCCGCTCCCGGCCGGTTGCCGTACCCGAGGCCCCGGCCGCGGTCGTCGCCTGCCATGGCGCCGCCGGCAACGGACGAAAAAAAACCAGCCATGGCCGAAGCCGATGACTGGTTTTGCAGTTCGGCGACATGGCGTCGGAGACGCCATGCACACCGGAAACGTACTTCTTAGAACTTGTGGCGAATGCCGAGCGCGACCAGTTCGGCCGAGCTCTTGCCGGCGAAGCCGTACGAAGCGATCGACGCTTGCGCGCTTTGCTGCACGCCGTCGACGAGCTGCGTGCCGCTCGCGTGCTGGTATGCGCCAACCAGGTAGATGTCCGTGCGCTTCGACAGCGAGTAGTCCGCGCCGACGCCGACCTGGTGGTACTTCGCGGTCGTGTCGCCGCTTGCCTTCGTGTACGAGTAGCCGAGGCCCAGCAGCAGCGGCGGCGTGACCTGGTACGTCACGAACGCGCGGCCCGTGTTGTACTTTTCGGTCGAGCCGAAGCCCGAGAATGCGTCCGGCTTGTACTGTGCGTTGCTGTAGCCGAGACCGAACGTCACCGGGCCGATTGCATACTGGCCCGCGACTTGCGCGATGGCGATCGACTTCGCGGTTGCGTAACCCGAGTTGATCGGGCCGTCGAAGATCGCGTCGGACGTCGTCGAGCCCCAGCCTGCGCGGCCGACAGCCGTCGTCGGCGACGGGTTGGCTGCGTAGAAGTAGCCTGCAGCAACGCCGACCGGGCCGTTGTTGTATGCAGCCGCAACCGCCCACGTCTGGCCCGAACCCGTCTTGCCTGCGACGCCGCCGAGGGCGTACATGCCTTCGACCTGGAAGCCGCCCCAGACCGGCGACGTGTACTTGATCGCGTTGCTGACGCGCAGCGAGTTGTCGTTGTTGTCGACGTCGCCCGGCGTTGCCATCACGCTGCCGAAGTAGTTGTCAGCCGTCACTGCCTGGACCAGATCGACCAGCGGGTCGTACTGGCGGCCGAGCGTCAGCGTACCGTACTGGTTGCTTTCGAGGCCGACGTATGCCTGACGACCGAACATGCGACCGCCCTGGTTCAGGTGGCCGGTGCCCGGATCAAAACCGTTTTCCAACTGGAAGATCGCCTTCAGGCCGCCGCCGAGGTCTTCAGCGCCTTTCAGGCCCCAACGGCTGCCTTGCAGGTTGCCCGACAGCATTTGCCACGAGTTGTTGGCCTGGCCGTCGTTACCGTGAACCCATGCGATCGACGTGTCGATCACGCCGTACAGCGTCACGCTCGACTGAGCGTGAGCAGCGCCGGCGGCGCCCAGCAGGGCGAGCGAGAGGGTCGAGAGAGCGAGTTTCTTCATCGTTGAGTATCTCCACGCAAGTGATTCGTGATTCGTTATTTGTTGCGGATTGGAGAATAGCGCAGTGCAAGACAGGCAAGAAAGCTTAAAAAATAAAGTGTCTCGAAAAGGTAACAGCGAGAAAAAGTTCATATATATCAAGCACATCAAGAACTGTTCCTCTTTTTGAAATAGTTGACAGTTGCTGCGTTGCGATTGTTGCAACGGTTGGTGCGTCCGGCAGCGGAAGGGCGAGTTTCGACGATTGGTGCACGGAAATCGAGGCATGCAAACGTTTGCCGTTGCAGCCTGCATCGCGCGCCGATGCAAAGGACGCATCAGCGCGCGGCGGGCGGGGGTGGTTGCGGAAAGGAAGGCAGTCGCGTAGGGCGACGATGCGGCGCGCGCGATGCGCGGCCGCGCGGGAAGCAATACGCGGGGAATCCGTGGGGAATCAGTTGCCGCTTGCGCGATCCGTCGGCGCGGACACGGCCGCGACGTTGCCCGTGCGGCGATGCGCATCGCCGCGCGCGGCCGCGAATTCCGCGCCGAGCAGCAGCACGGCCGCCGAGAAGTACAGCCACATCAGCAGGACCGCGAACGATCCGGCAGCACCGAATGCACTTGCCGTGCCCGCGCGCGCGAGATACAGCGCGAACAGCTTCTTGCCGCCGGAGAACAGGATCGCGGATACGATCCCGCCGACCATCGCGTCGTGCCATGCGACGCGCGCGTCGGGCAGGAACTTCATCAGCGCGGCGAACGCGCCCGCGAGTACCGCGATGCCGACGAAGAACTGCAACAGGTTGGTGATCGCGACGTATGGTGAATTCCCTAGCAGCCAGGTGCCGACGAATGTGATCGCGGTATCGAGCACGAGCGACACGATCAGCAGGAACGCGACACCGAGCACGAGCCCGAACGAAACCAGCCGCACGCGTACGAGCCCGAGCATGCTCGACCAGCGGTTTTCCGTACTCGGCCAGATCACGCTCAACGCCGTGTTCAGCGATGCGAACGTCGCCGATGCACCGAGCGCGAGCGCGGCGAACGAGATCAGCGTCGCGATGCCGCCGCGCTCGCCCGCGCGATGCGCGTTCTGCACGATCGTCTGGATGCTGGCCGCCGCATCGTCGCCGATCAACTGGTGTGCCTGCTCGAACACCTGGCCGCGCGCGGCGTCGTCGCCGTAGAACCATCCGGCCACGGCGATCACCATCACGAGCGTCGGCGCGAGCGAGAACGCCGAGAAGAACGCGATGCTCGCGGCCATTGCCGAGCAGCGGTCGGACGAGAAGCGCCTGAACGCGTTGAGTGCCCAGTTGGCCTGTTGTTGCGCGAGACGGGTGGCTTCGGACGTGATCTGTCGTTTCATGACGGTTGGGTTGTGCGTTGAACGCCGGGCATCGGTGGATCAGACAAATCGGTATTGATCCGAGGATTCAATCATAGTTGCCTGAACTGTCTATAATTCCTTTCAGTTTCACCCCACCCCACAAAAACGCCGAGACCATCATGCTACAAATGTCCCGGCGCCAGTTCCTGAAGGTGACGGCCACGTCGCTTGCCGGATCGAGTCTTGCCCTGATGGGCTTTTCTCCGACGGAAGCGCTTGCCGAAGTCCGACAGTACAAGCTGGCGCGCACCGTCGAAACGCGCAACACCTGTCCTTATTGTTCAGTGGGTTGCGGCATCCTCATGTACAGCCTCGGCGACGGCGCGAAGAACGCGCAGCCGAGCATCATCCACATCGAAGGCGATCCCGACCACCCCGTCAATCGCGGCACGCTGTGCCCGAAGGGCGCGAGCCTGATCGACTTCATCCACAGCCCGAGCCGCCTGACGCATCCCGAGTACCGTGCGCCCGGCTCGGACAAGTGGGAACCGATCTCGTGGAATGACGCGCTCGACCGGATCGCGAAGCTGATGAAGGCCGACCGCGACGCGAACTTCGTCGAGGCGGCGGAAGACGGCGCGAAGGTCAACCGCTGGCTGACCACCGGCATGCTGGCCGCGTCGGCGGGCAGCAACGAAGTCGGCTACCTCACGCACAAGGCTGTCCGCAGTCTGGGAATGCTCGTATTCGACAATCAGGCGCGTGTCTGACATGGCCCGACGGTGGCAGGTCTTGCCCCGACGTTTGGCCGTGGAGCGATGACGAACCATTGGGTCGACATCAAGAACGCGGACGTGATTCTCGTGATGGGCGGCAATGCAGCCGAGGCCCATCCGTGCGGTTTCAAGTGGGTAACGGAGGCGAAGGCGCACCGCAAGGCGCGGCTGATCGTCGTCGACCCGCGCTTTACGCGCACGGCCTCGGTGGCCGACTACTACGCGCCGATCCGCACCGGCACCGACATCGTCTTCCTGGGCGGCGTCATCAACTATCTGCTGACGAACGACAAGATCCAGCATGAGTACGTGAAGAACTACACGGACTTCTCGTTCATCGTGCGCGAGGATTTCGCGTTCAACGACGGCATCTATTCCGGCTACGACGCCGAGAAGCACGCGTATCCGGACAAATCGAGCTGGGATTACGAGCGCGGCGACGATGGCTTCGCGAAGGTCGATCCGACGCTGCAGCATCCTCGCTGCGTGGTCAACCTGCTGAAGCAGCACTACGCGCGCTATACGCCGGACATGGTCCAGCAGACGTGCGGCACGCCGAAGGAGAAATTCCTGAAGGTGTGCGAGATGCTCGCGACGACGGCCGTTCCCGGCCGCGCCGGCACGGTGCTGTACGCGCTCGGCTGGACCCACCATTCGATCGGCGCGCAGATGATCCGCACCGGCGCGATGGTGCAGCTGCTGCTCGGCAACATCGGCATCGCCGGCGGCGGGATGAACGCGCTGCGCGGCCACTCGAACATCCAGGGGTTGACCGACCTCGGGCTGATGTCGAACCTGCTGCCGGGCTACATGACGCTGCCGATGCAGGCCGAGCAGGATTTCGACGGCTACCTCAAGAAGCGCACGCAATTGCCGCTGCGGCCGAACCAGCTGAGCTACTGGAAGAACTACAAGGCCTTCCACGTCAGCTTCATGAAGTCCTGGTGGGGCGATGCGGCGACCGCCGAGAACAACTGGGCCTACGACTACCTGCCGAAGCTGGACAAGCAGTACGACCTGCTGCAGGCGATCGAGCTGATGAGTGCCGGCAAGATGAACGGCTACATCTGCCAGGGCTTCAACCCGCTCGCGGCGGCGCCGTCGAAGGTGAAGACGGCAGCAGGCCTCGCGAAGCTGAAGTGGCTCGTGATCATGGATCCGCTCGCGACCGAGACGTCCGAGTTCTGGAAGCATCACGGCGACTTCAACGACGTCGATTCGTCGAAGATCCAGACCGAGGTGTTCCGCCTGCCGACCACCTGCTTCGCGGAGGAAAACGGCTCGCTCGTCAGTTCGAGCCGTGTGCTGCAATGGCACTGGAAGGGCGCGGAGCCGCCGGGCGAGGCGCGGAGCGACCTCGAGATCATGTCGGGGCTGTTCCTGCGCATGCGCAAGATGTACCAGACGGACGGCGGCAAGTATCCGGATCCGATCGTGAACCTGACCTGGCCGTACGCGAACCCGGAAAGCCCGACGCCCGAAGAGCTCGCGATGGAGTTCAACGGCCGTGCGCTCGCGGACTTGCCCGATCCGAAGGACCCGACCAAGACGCTCGTGAAGAAGGGCGAGCAGCTCGCCGCGTTCGCGCAGCTGAAGGACGACGGCACGACCGCGAGCGGCTGCTGGATCTTCTGCGGCGCCTGGACGCAGGCCGGCAACCAGATGGGGCGGCGCGACAACTCGGACCCGACCGGCATCGGCCAGACGCTGAACTGGGCGTGGGCCTGGCCGGCGAACCGGCGGATCCTGTACAACCGCGCGTCGTGCGACGTGAGCGGCAAGCCGTTCGACCCGACCCGCAAGCTGATCGGCTGGAACGGCAGCGCGTGGAAGGGCGTCGACGTGCCCGACTTCAAGGCGGACGAGCCGCCTGAAAACGGGATGGGGCCGTTCATCATGAACCCTGAAGGTGTCGCGCGCTTCTTCGCCCGCGCGGGGATGAACGAAGGTCCGTTCCCCGAGCACTACGAGCCGTTCGAGACGCCGCTTGCGGCGAACCCGCTGCACCCTGACAACCCGCAGGCGCTGAACAACCCGGCCGCCCGCGTGTTCCCGGACGACCGCGCGTCGTTCGGCAAGGTGTCGGAGTTCCCGCACGTCGCGACGACGTACCGGCTGACCGAGCATTTCCATTACTGGACCAAGCATGCGCGGCTGAACGCGATCATCCAGCCCGAGCAATTCGTCGAGATCGGCGAAGACCTCGCGAAGGAAGTCGGCGTCGCGCACGGCGATCGCGTGAAGGTGTCGTCCAAGCGCGGCTACATCGTCGCGGTCGCGCTCGTCACGAAGCGGATCAAGCCGCTGACGATCGAAGGCAAGAAGGTCCAGACGGTCGGCATCCCGTTGCACTGGGGCTTCAAGGGTCTGACGAAGCCCGGCTATCTCGCCAATACCCTGACTCCGTCCGTGGGCGACGGCAACTCGTACACACCGGAATTCAAGTCGTTCCTGGTGAAGGTCGAAAAGGCGTAAGGGGGAAGAGATGGCATTGCAATCGCTGGATATCAAGCGCGTCTCGGCCACCACGACGCCGCCGCCCACGGTGCGCGAACCGGTGACCGGGAGCGTCGCGAAGCTGATCGACGTATCGAAGTGCATCGGCTGCAAGGCGTGCCAGACGGCATGCATGGAGTGGAACGACCTGCGCGACGAGGTCGGCACCAACGTCGGCGTGTACGACAACCCGGCCGACCTGTCGGAGCACTCGTGGACGGTGATGCGGTTCGCCGAATACGAGAACCCGGCAGGCGACCTCGAGTGGCTGATCCGCAAGGACGGCTGCATGCACTGCGAGGATCCGGGCTGCCTGAAGGCATGCCCGTCGCCGGGCGCGATCGTGCAGTACAACAACGGGATCGTCGATTTCCACGAGGAGAACTGCATCGGTTGCGGCTATTGCGTGACCGGCTGCCCGTTCAACGTGCCGCGGATCTCGAAGAAGGACCATCGCGCGTACAAGTGCACGCTCTGTTCCGACCGCGTCGCGGTCGGCCAGGAACCGGCCTGCGTGAAAACCTGCCCGACCGGCGCGATCGTGTTCGGCACCAAGGAGGACATGAAGCGGCACGCGGCCGAGCGGATCGAGGACCTGAAGGAGCGCGGCTTCGAGCATGCGGGGCTGTACGACCCGCAGGGCGTCGGCGGCACGCACGTGATGTACGTGCTGCACCACGCGGACAAGCCGTCGCTGTACTACGGGCTGCCCGACAATCCGTCGATCAGCCCGATGGTGAAGCTGTGGAAGGGCATCGCGAAGCCGCTCGCGGTCGCCGGCCTCGCGCTGACCGCGCTGGCCGGGTTCTTCCACTACACGCGGGTCGGTCCGAACGAGGTCAGCGACGAGGAAGAAGCCGCCGCCCGCGACGACGCGCGACGCATCAAGGAGGACGCAAAATGAAGCACGACGACCCCAACCTGATCGTCCGCTACACGCCGAACGAGCGCACGAACCACTGGATCACCGCGATCACCTTCGTGCTGTTGGCGCTGTCCGGGCTCGCGCTGTTCCATCCGTCGATGTTCTGGCTCACCGCGCTGTTCGGCGGCGGCCAGTGGACGCGGATCCTGCATCCGTTCGTCGGCCTCGTGATGTTCGTGTCGTTCGCGATTCTCGTGGTGCGCTTCTGGCACCACAACGCGCTCGACGCGGACGATCGCCAGTGGCTGAAGCAGATCGGCGACGTGCTGACCAACCAGGAAGACAAGCTGCCGCCGGTCGGCCGCTATAACGCCGGACAGAAGCTGCTATTCTTCACGTTGGTGGCGTGCCTGCTGCTGCTCCTGCTGTCGGGGATCGTGATCTGGCGGCGCTACTTCTCGTTCTACTTCCCGATCGGGGTGATCCGCGCGGCGGCCGTCGTGCATGCCGTGGCGGCCTTCGTGCTGATCGCGAGCATCATCGTGCACATTTACGCGGCGTTGTGGGTGAAGGGCTCGATCGGGGCGATGGTGCGCGGCACCGTCACGCTGGGCTGGGCCCGCAAGCATCACCCGAAGTGGTTCCGTGAAAGCGTGAAATAACGCATCGGAGCGGGGCGGCTCGCCGATTGAGGCGGGCCGCCCCGTCGGCCGTCGGAACCGCCTGAAAGCGCCGACCTGTCGGCGCTTGTTTTTTTTGGAAGACATTTTTGTGACACAACGCATTCTCGAACCGACCGAGATCTCGGCGCTCGATCATTCGGCCATTCCGCGCTTTCGCCTGCCGGAGCGCGCGACCGCGTTCGCGGCGCGCGCCGCGCGGCTGCGCAAGCTCGCCGACCTGAACCCGATCAGCGGCTACCTGCGGCTGATGGCGACCGTTGCCGACGCGCAGCACGCGATGCTGCAGGCGCTGAACCTGCCGATGCCGTCGCCCGAAGCGATCGCGCGTGCGCAGCAGCATTCGATGCCGCTCGTGCCGGCGCTCGACGGCGAGCGCAACCCGCAGTGGCGGGCCGTGCTGTACGAACTGCTCGACCGCGTCGAAAGCGCCGGGCTCGTCAATCCGTCGCTCGCGAAGCTGCTCGACCGGCTGCGCCTGTTGGCGCCCGCCGAACTCGACGCACAGGCCGACGCGATCCTCGCGCTGCGCTTCGCCGAGGTCGACCCGGCCACCGCGCCGTTCCTGATGGCCGCGCTGCAGGTCGTCTGGACCGATCTCGCGAGCCGCGTCGCGCCGGCCGACGTCCCGTATCTCGACCAGCCGGGGCTGTGCCCCGTGTGCGGCACGCATCCGGTCGCGAGCGTCGTGCGTGTCGGCGGCCAGTTCCAGGGCTACCGTTTCCTGCAGTGCGGGCTGTGCACGACCGAGTGGCACATGGTGCGCACGAAATGTTCGCACTGCGACTCGACCAAGGGCATCGCTTACCACGGGATCGAGGGCGGCAGCGAAGCCGTCAAGGCCGAATCGTGCGACGAATGCAAGACCTATCGCAAGATCGGCTACCAGGAGAAGGACTACGAGTTCGAGCCGCTGGCCGACGATCTCGCGAGCCTCACGCTCGACCTGCTGATGAACGAAGCCGGCTACCAGCGCAGTTCGCCGAACCCGCTGCTGTGGCCGGACATGTCGCGCGAAGCCGACGTGGACTGACGGCAGGCAGCCGGGTGCGCGAGCGCCGGCGCCCGCTGCCTGCCGCGCTTGGAAATGGAGCCACCATTACGTGACCGAACCGGGTTTGAATGAACTGAATGCCGTCCTCGCGCGCGTGCCGTCGGTGGAGCGCGTGCTGTCGTCGGCGCCGCTGCAGCCGCTGCTCGCCGACTATGGCCGGACGCGCGTGCTGAACGCGGTGCGCGCCGAACTCGAACGCTGGCGCACCGCTGCGCAGCAGGATCCGTCGGCGGCCGAGCCGCTCGACGAGCCGCGCATCGCGGCCGCTGTCGCCCGCACGCTGGCCGCGCAGAGCGCGGGCGCCGTGCGCGCGGTGTTCAATCTGACCGGCACCGTGCTGCACACCAATCTCGGACGCGCGCTGTTGCCCGACGACGCGGTGCGCGCGGTGGTCGACGCGCTGACCCAACCCGTCAACCTCGAATTCGATCTCGCCACCGGCCGCCGCGGCGACCGCGACGACCTGATCGACGATCTGCTGTGCGAACTGACGGGCGCGGAAGCCGCGACCGTCGTCAACAACAATGCGGCGGCCGTGTTCCTGACGCTGTCGGCGCTGGCAGCGAAGAAGGAAGTCGTCGTGTCGCGCGGCGAGCTGGTCGAGATCGGCGGCGCGTTTCGCATTCCCGACATCATGAGCCGCGCGGGCGCGAAGCTGCGCGAGGTCGGGACGACCAACCGCACCCATTTGCGCGACTATGCGGACGCGATCGGCCCGCGTACCGCGCTGCTGATGAAGGTGCACTGCAGCAACTACGCAATCAGCGGCTTCACGAAGGAGGTGGCGCTTGCCGAACTCTCGCCGCTTGCCCGCGAGCACGGTCTGCCGGTGGCGGTCGATCTCGGCAGCGGCACGCTCGCCGATCTGTCGCAGTGGGGGCTGCCGCACGAGACGACCGTGCAGGAAACCGTCGCGGCCGGCGCGAACCTCGTCACGTTCAGCGGCGACAAGCTGCTCGGCGGGCCGCAGGCCGGCCTGATCGTCGGCGATCGCGCGCTCGTCGCGAAGATCAAGAAGCATCCGCTCAAGCGCGCGCTGCGCGTCGGCAAGCTGACGCTCGCCGCGCTCGAGCCCGTGCTGCGGCTCTACCAGGCGCCGGAATTCCTGTGCGAGCGGCTCACGACGCTGCGGCTGCTGACGCGGCCGCAACGCGACATCGCCGAGGCCGCCGAGCGCGTGCGTCCGGTGTTGCAGGCGGCGCTCGGCAGCGCCTTCGACGTGCATGTCGAGCCGATGTTCAGCCAGATCGGCAGCGGTGCGCTGCCGGTCGATCAGTTGCCGAGTGCCGGGCTCGTCGTGCGCACGCCGGACGGCAAGCGCGGCGGCCGTGCGCTCGCGCAGCTCGAGAAGCGGCTGCGCGAATGGCCGCGTCCGGTGATCGGCCGCGTGGCCGACAATGCGCTGCGGCTCGACCTGCGCTGCCTCGAGGCGGCCGACGAAGCGGCACTCGTCGCGCAATGCGTGCAGATCGCGGGGCCCGCTGCATGATCGTCGGTACCGCGGGACATATCGATCACGGCAAGACGACGCTCGTGCGGGCGCTGACGGGCGTCGACACCGACCGGTTGAAGGAAGAGAAGGCGCGCGGCATCTCGATCGAGCTCGGCTACGCGTATACGCCGCTCGAGAATGGCGACGTGCTCGGCCTGATCGACGTGCCGGGCCACGAGAAGCTGATACATACGATGGCGGCCGGCGCGTGCGGGATCGACTTCGCGCTGCTCGTGATCGCCGCCGACGACGGTGTGATGCCGCAGACCCGCGAGCATCTCGCGATCCTGCAACTGCTCGGCGTCACGCATGGCGCGGTCGCACTGACGAAGTGCGATCGCGTCGACGCCGCACGCCTGTCGGCCGTGCGCGACGAGATCGTCGTATGGCTGCACGGTTCGACGCTGGATGGCGTACCGATCTTCGAAACCTGCGCGACGCGCGAGGACGATCCGGGCGTCGCCGCATTGAAGCGTCACCTCGCCGACGCGGCGCTCGCGTGGCGCGGGCGTCGCGACGACGGCCTGTTCCGGCTCGCGGTCGATCGCGTATTTACGCTCGCGGGGCAGGGCACCGTCGTGACCGGCACCGCGTTCGCGGGCCGCGTGGCGACCGGCGACACGCTCGCGGTCGTGCGCACCGGCGGCGCGGCGCGCGTGCGCAGCATCCATGCGCAGAATCGTCCGGTGGATACGGGCCGCGCGGGCGAGCGCTGCGCGCTGAACCTGGCCGGTGTCGACAAGACGGCCGTCGAGCGCGGCGATACCGTCGCGGATGCGCGGCTCGTCGCGACGTCGCCGCGGCTTGACGTCGAACTGACGCTGCTGGCCGACGCGGGGCTCACGCTGACGCACTGGGCGCCGCTGCACGTGCATCTGGGCACGCTGCACCGCGTCGCGCACGTTGCGCTGCTCGACGGCGATACGCTCGCGGCCGGCCGGAAGATGCGCGTACAACTGGTGTTCGACGAACCCGTGTTCGCGCTGCCGGGCGATCGCTTCATCGTCCGCAATCCGCAAGCGACGCGCACCGTCGGCGGCGGCCGCGTGCTCGACCCGTTCGGTCCCGCGCGCAAGCGCCGCACGCCCGCGCGCCGCGCATGGCTCGATGCGCTGGCGGCGTGGCTCGATGAAGGGCGGGTCGATGCGCTGCTCGCGCAGGCGCCGCTCGGCATCGCACGCACGACGCTCACGCACCTGACGGGGTTCGCGCCGGATACGCTCGCATTGCCGGACGACGCGCTGGCGATCGGCCAGCGCGACGCCGCATCGAACGACGGCACGGTGATCGCGCGGGCGCACTGGGATGCGCTGCGGGCGCGGGCGATCGACACGCTGCGCGCGTATCACGAGCGCGTGCCGGACGAGCAGGGGCTCGATGCGGCGCGCCTGCGGCGGATGGCGGCGCCGCTCGTCGGCGATGCGCCATGGCGCGCGCTGGTCGATGCGCTGGTGAACGGCGCGGAGGTTGCGCGAAGCGGGCCGTGGCTGCATCTGCCGTCGCATTCGGTGAGTTTCGATGCGCGCGAGGAAGCGCTGGCAAAGCAACTGTTGCCGCTGATTCATGCCGGGCGCTTCGATCCGCCGTGGGTCCGCGATCTGGCGCGCGACACGGGCGCGGCCGAGGAAGCCGTGCGCACGCTGCTGCGCAAGCTCGCGCGACGCGGTGACGTGCATCAGGTCGTGCGCGACCTGTTCTATCACGCGGATGTCGTGCGCGAACTGGCCGGGCTGGTGGCGCATCTCGCGCCGACGCGCGGCGGCGGGCTCGACGCGGCGACGTTTCGCGACGCGACCGGGCTCGGCCGCAAGCGCGCGATCCAGATTCTCGAGTTCTTCGATCGGGTTGGGTATACTCGCTTCCACCGCGATCTTCACTTCCTGCGGCCTGACAGCGGTTGGGTGGGTATTCAGGCGTAGGCGCTCGTCGTTCTTCTCGCTCTTTTGGTTCTTTTCCCCACGGAAGGCATTCGTATCCGGTGGTACGGCCGGGCTTCAAACCCGGTTGGGGGTGTCAGACACTCCCGGGTCGGTTCGACTCCGGCTGCCTTCCGCCACTAGCCCTCCCCGATGGGGACTAAAATGGCTCGAATTGGCCGAAATGGGTGATTTCATGGATTCGTCCGTACTGCTTCTGCTGGAAGCCGTCGATGCCGACAAGGCAAAGCTGGACGCAGCGCGTCCGCTTCCGCCGCATACGCTGGCGTCATTGCGCGAAAAGCTGATGCTGGAGTGGACCTATCATTCGAATGCGATCGAAGGCAACACGCTGACCCTGCGGGAAACGAAGGTCGTGCTCGAAGGCATTACGGTCGGCGGCAAGTCGCTGCGCGAGCATTTCGAAGCCACGAATCATCGCGACGCGATTCTCTATGTCGAAGAAATCGTCGGCAAGCAGGAGACGCTGTCCGAGTGGCAAATCCGGAATATTCATGGGCTGGTACTGAAGGGTATCGACGACGGCGAGGCCGGGCGGTATCGCCGGGAGAACGTCGTGATCGCAGGCGCCAGCACGACGCCGCCGGATTTCCTGCATTTGCCGGCCGAAATGGCCGCGCTCATCGATTGGGACACACAGGCGGGGGCGATGCATCCCGTGGCGCGTGCCGCCGAACTGCATACGCGGTTCGTGAAGATCCATCCGTTTGTCGACGGCAATGGAAGAACGGGGCGGTTGCTGCTGAATTTCGAACTGATGAAGTCCGGCTACCCGCCTGCCGTCATTCGCAAGGAAGATCGGCTGGCTTACTACGATACGCTGGACGAGGCGTGTGTGACCGGCGACTACAGCGGCATCACGCGCCTGGTGGCCGAGTCTGTCCAGCGCTCGCTCGATGCCTACCTCGGCGTACTTGGATTGCGCAAGTAGGGAAGGCATTCGGAACGCCAGTCAGGGCGGCCTGATCACTGGGGCGTCCTGTTTCGGCCGGTGGCCTGGACACCGGCAACAAACGGCCGCCTGCTGTTCTTTTCTCCGAGAAAGGTAGTCGTATCCGGTGGTACGGCCGGGCTTCAAACCCGGTTGGGGGTGTCAGACACTCCCGGGTCGGTTCGACTCCGGCTGCCTTC
>NZ_QTPQ01000015.1:0-157233 GCF_003853425.1 Burkholderia sp. Bp9140 | reverse complement strand
TCAGGTGTGTAAGCGCAGTAATGCGTTCAGCTAACTGATACTAATTGCCCGTAAGGCTTGATCCTATAACAAGTCTGCCTTGTAGATCGGCGCCGTGCGCAAGCACTGAGCGAGATCGAGGCGACAAGTTGGATTCTCGTGTGTGATACACACAACCTAAATTACTGCTTCTTCCAAGATTGGTCGCGTTGCGAAGCAGCGCGACAACCCTCTTTGCCTGATGACCATAGCGAGTCGGTCCCACCCCTTCCCATCCCGAACAGGACCGTGAAACGACTCCACGCCGATGATAGTGCGGATTCCCGTGTGAAAGTAGGTAATCGTCAGGCTCCCTAAGCCAGAAACCCCCGCCCGAAAGGCGGGGGTTTTTGCATTTGTGGCGCCGGAAACGCGCGATGGCCGCGAGGCGGGGGGCGTGGCCGTCGCGGACTCAACCGATCTGCGATGCATGTCCGGCAACGACACGCCAGGTGCTCCCTGATCGGCGCCACAGGCGCGTATAGGCGAATGTACCGTTGAACGCGACGCCGCCGAAATGACCGGCAAGCACTGCCTTGGTCGTGGTGAGGATCATCTCGCTTATCGCATTCGCCTGCGTCTCCTGGCGATCGAGCGCTTCCAGACGCAGCAGCTTCGCACGATGCGCGGACAGATCATCGTGCTTCGAAATCACCTGTCCGCTTGGAATGGTGAAGATCAGATCGTCATCCAGCAACGCGTCGAGCGCGTCGACGTCGTTGGCCAGCATCGCTGCTCGAAGTGCGGCTTCATAGGGTTCGATGACTGCACGAACTGCATTCATATCGGGGCCTCGCATCGGTTCGAAGGATCGGGATTCCGCGCATGATCGGCAAGCGGGCGGCGGCTGGCACATTCGGGCGCCGCAGCTACGCGACAGAGGCTACTCCGGTCTCGACAGCGCCTGACGCCGCACCATCATCAGCAAGCAGATGCCGATCGACGCGAGGATGTTGACCGAAGGATAGAACGCGACCGCGACATTCCACGTGCTCAACGCCAGCAGCGCCAGCGCGTACTTGAGCACGCACAACGCGAAATACGCAAGGCTCTCGCTCCACGGATCGCGGAGCGTCTTGCGCACGGTCGGGCCGAGGCCGGCAAGCTCGATCAGCGTGACCAGACAGATCGACATCGTCGGGTCGTCGGTCAGCATCCAGAGCGGAATCGCCGATAGCGCCGCGCACAGGAAAAACCAGTCGATGCGGGTCCAGCCGCATTCGCCTCGAAACAGGCTCGCGACGAAAGTCAGGAAGCACGTGAGCGCAATCGCCGCCGTGCACCACGCGGACGGTCCGGCGCTCGCAACGAACTGGCCGGCGGCCGCGATCGCCGTGACGATCGACCAGATGAGCCAGGTGAACATATGCGGACGAACGGTGCGCTGGTAAATCGCGAGCGCGTACGGAATCGCTGCCAGCAGGGACACGGCAGATCCGACGATCCCCAGCACTGAAGCGGCACCCTGATCGACAGTCACCATCGCAGCGGTCCGGTTCGCACGAGCCGATCAGTATGTGATCGGATCGGCCCATGCGCAACGTTGTGCCGGTGACGAGTATCGATAGCCGCGCAGTGAGTCGCGGTCGGGCACTGAAGCGATCGAACACAAACCGGCTAGACGAACTTCATCCTGCTGCTGTTGTGCGTGCTCGTGCCGTGGACGGCGACCAACCTGGTCGACGACTTCCTCGCGTGTCACGGCGAATACGACGTCGATTCGTTCTTCCGGCAGGACGGCGGCATCTACCAGCACTTCAATGCGATCGCGGTCAAGTCGTATTTCATCGGCATCGTCGCGCAGGCGCCGTTCATGGCGACCGAGCGCTATACCGGGAAGCCGGCGAGCCGGCTTGGCGGGGCCGACATCCCGTGGATCGTCGGGCTGTCGTCGACGTCGCTCGCCCACGACGAGGGCTGCAAGCCGTTTTCGCGTCCGCTGCAGGGTGTGGCCGCCAGCATCGACGGCATGTCGTGCTGATCCCGCAGCGTGCCCGGGCCGCGTCGCGCATCAATGCTCCGGCTGCGCCGCATTGACGTCGCGCCGAAACGCGCCCGGGCTCGTGCCCGTCCATTTCCGGAACGCGCGATGAAACGCACTGGGCTCGGTGAAGCCGAGTTCCGCCGCGATCTCCGCGACGCTGAGCGTGTGTCCGCGCAGCAGCGACTGGGCCAGCGCGCCGCGCAGTTCGTCCTTGATCGACGCGAAGCTCTGTCCCTCGCTGCGCAAGCGTCGCCGCAGCGTCGCGGGCGTGGTGCCGAGGCGCACGGCCAGCGTGTCGAAGTCCGGCCACTCGGCGGCCGGCTGCGCTTTCAGGTGGGCGCGCGTTTTTGCGACCCAGCCGGTGTCGTGCCGGTAGCGGACCAGCAGGTTGCCGGGCGCGCCGCGCAGGAAGGTCTTCAGCGCCTGCGCGGAGCGGATCGTCGGCAGCGCGAGATACGCGGCGTTGAATGCGAGCCGGCTGTCGGGGCGGTCGAAATGTACCGGTACCCCGAAGAACTGGTGGTAGTCGCTGCGCTGATCGGGGCTCGGGCACGCGAAATCGATGCGCTGCAGCGGAATGCGCCGGCCGATCAGCCAGCAGGCGACGCCGAGCAGGATCAGCCAGAAGGTCCGGTAAGCGAATGCCGAATAGGGCGCGCCGGACGGCGCGAGGACGATCTGCGCCTGGCCGTCGGCGACCACGAGCTCGCCGTGCGGTTCGTCAAGCACCACGCGCAGGAACTGCAGCGCGCGCCGCAGCGCCTTCTCGAGCGTGCCCGCGTGCAGCACGGCGTGGCACAGCAGCGTGAAGCTGCCGCGCCGCATCGGGCGGGCCGCGAGCCCGAAAAATTCGTCGTCGATCGCGCTGGCGATCGCCAGCCACAGCCGGCCGTACTGTTGCGGCGTGACGGGCTCGCGCACGGCGGCCGACAGGCCGGCGGCGCGCAGCACGGGCCCGGCCGGAATCCGCTGCCGGCGCAGGCTCTCGAGCGCATCCTCGACGAAATCCGGCGAGATCATCTGCGGCCCCATTTTTCATGCCCCCCAGATATGGCAAAAGCGATCACGATTCTAGATTCTGTTTGTCATTGATTGCAATGTGACGGCTGTCTACCATCATCGATATACCCCCGGTTCGCCGGCGGTCATAACGAACAGGAGACACGCATGCGTGATGGAGCAACTGCCCGGGTGGTGCCGGCCTACGCCGACGCCGTGGCCGGCTTCCGTATCGAGACCGCCGCTGCCTGTCTGCACGGCGACCTGGAGCAGGGCCTGAACGCCTGCGTCGAATGCTGCGACCGGCATGCGGCGGCGGACGAGAACGCGATCGCGCTCGACTGGATCGACGCCGGCGGACGGCACCGCAGCTTTACGTTCGCGCAGATGCAGGCGCTGTCGGCGCGTGTCGCGAACCTGCTGGTCGAGCAGGGCGTGAAGCCGGGCGACGTGGTGGCCGGCCTGCTGCCGCGCACGCCCGAACTCGTCGCGACGATCCTCGGCACGTGGCGCGCGGGCGCCGTCTATCAGCCGCTTTTCACCGCGTTCGGACCGAAGGCGATCGAGCACCGGCTGCGCATGAGCGATGCGCGGCTGGTCGTCACCAACATCGCGAATCGCGCGAAGCTCGACGAGATCGCGGATTGCCCGCGGGTCGCGACGGTGCGCGAGCCGGGCGACGCGCTGCCGGCCCGCGACGTCGATTTCCGCGCGGCGCTCGACGCGCAGTCCGACACCTTCGAGGCGGTGCCGCGCAAGGGCACCGACCTGTTCATGATGATGTCGACGTCGGGCACGACGGGCTTGCCGAAGGGGGTGCCGGTGCCGCTGCGCGCACTGCTCGCGTTCGGCGCATACATGCGCGACGCGGTGGACCTGCGCGACGGCGACCGCTTCTGGAACATCGCCGATCCGGGCTGGGCATACGGTCTCTATTACGCGATCACGGGCCCGCTGCTGCTCGGCCATGCAACGACGCTGTACGAGGGCGGCTTCACGGTCGACAGCACCTACGACGTGATCGAACGGTTCGGCATCACGAGCCTCGCCGGTTCGCCGACCGCGTACCGGATGCTGATGGCGGCCGGCACCGAAGCGGCGGCGCGGCTGAAGGGGCAGTTGCGGGTCGTCAGCAGCGCGGGCGAACCGCTGAATCCGGAAGTCGTGCGCTGGTTTCACGCAGCGCTCGGCGCGCCGATCCACGATCACTACGGGCAGACGGAACTCGGGATGGTCGTGAACAACCATCACGGACTCACGCACGTCGTTCATGCCGGTTCGGCCGGTTTCGCGATGCCCGGCTACCGCGTCGCGGTGCTCGACGAAGCCGGTCGCGAACTCGGCCCGGGCGAGCCCGGCAACCTCGCGATCGACATCGCGCGCTCGCCGCTGCTGTGGTTCCACGGGTACTGGCAGCAGGACACGCCGGCGATCGCGGGCGGCTACTACCGGACCGGCGACAACGTCGAGCTCGAGCCGGACGGCACCGTGAGCTTCATCGGCCGCGCGGACGACGTGATCACGTCGTCCGGCTACCGGATCGGCCCGTTCGACGTGGAAAGCGCGCTGATCGAGCATCCGGCCGTGAGCGAGGCCGCGGTGATCGGCGTGCCGGACCCGGAGCGCACGGAGATCGTCAAGGCGTTCGTCGTGCTGTCGAAAGGTTTTGAGGGCACGCCGGCGCTGGCCGACGAACTGAGCCAGCACGTGAAGCGGCGACTGTCGGCCCACGCCTATCCCCGCGCGATCGACTTCGTCGACGCGCTGCCGAAAACCCCGAGCGGCAAGATCCAGCGCTTCGTGCTGCGCAAGATGGAAGCCGACAAGACCGCTCAATCCTGAATACCGAATACGGAGTGCGAATGAATATCAAGGATCGCGTTTTTCTGATTACGGGCGCCGGTTCGGGCCTCGGCGCGGCGGTGGCGCGCATGGTGGTCGCCGAAGGCGGCAACGCCATGCTGCTGGACGTCAATGAAAACGCCGGCGTGAGCCTCGCGCATGAACTCGGCACGTCCGCACGCTTCGTGAAGACCGACGTGACGAGCGAAGCCGACGGTCAGGCGGCCGTTGCCGCCGCGCGCGACGCGTTCGGCCGCATCGATGCGCTCGTGAACTGCGCGGGCGTCGCGCCGGGCGAGAAGGTCGTCGGCCGCGAAGGCCCGCATTCGCTCGATCGCTTCGCGCGCGCGGTGTCGATCAACCTGGTAGGCACGTTCAACATGATCCGGCTGGCGGCCGACGCGATGTCGAAGCAGGACGCCAACGCGGAAGGCGAGCGCGGCGTGATCGTCAACACCGCGTCGGTGGCGGCGTTCGACGGACAGATCGGGCAGGCGGCCTATGCGGCATCGAAGAGCGGCGTGGTGGGCATGACGCTGCCGATCGCGCGCGAACTCGCGCGGTTCGGCATTCGCGTGGTGACGATCGCGCCGGGCATCTTCGCGACGCCGATGATGGCCGGCATGCCGCAGGACGTGCAGGACGCGCTCGGCAAGAGCGTGCCGTTCCCGCCGCGGCTCGGCCGCCCCGATGAATTCGCGGCGCTGGTGCGCCACATTGCCGAGAATACGATGCTGAACGGCGAAGTCATTCGTCTCGATGGCGCGCTGCGCATGGCACCGCGCTGACACTGGAACTGGAGGAACTCGATCATGACGACACAGGATCCGATCGTAATCGTCGGCGCGGCGCGCACGCCGATGGGTGGTTTTCAGGGCGACCTGGCCGCGGCCAGCGCGAGCGAGCTCGGCGCGGTGGCGATCCGCGCGGCGCTCGAGCGTGCGAACGTGCCCGCCGAGCGCATCGATGAAATCGTGTTCGGCTGCGTGCTGCCGGCCGGCCAGGGGCAGGCACCGGCGCGGCAGGCCGCGTTGAAGGCCGGATTGCCGCTGGGCGCGGGTGCGACCACGGTCAACAAGATGTGCGGCTCCGGGATGAAGGCCGCGATGTTCGCGCACGATCTGCTGCTGGCCGGGTCGGCGGACGTGGCCGTCGCGGGCGGGATGGAGAGCATGACGAATGCGCCGTACCTGCTGCCGAAGGCGCGCGCGGGGATGCGCATGGGTCACGGCCAGGTGCTCGACCACATGTTCCTCGACGGGCTCGAGGATGCATACGACAAGGGCCGGCTGATGGGCACGTTCGCGGAGGACTGCGCGCAGGCCTATCAATTCACGCGCGAGGAACAGGACGCGTTCGCGATCGCATCGCTGACGCGTGCGCAACGCGCGATCGCGGACGGGCGCTTCACGTCGGAGATCGCGCCGGTGACCGTGAAGGCCGGCAAGACGGAAGCCGTCGTGTCGATCGACGAGCAACCGGGCAACGCGAAGCTCGACAAGATTCCGACGCTCAAGCCGGCATTCCGCGAAGGCGGCACGGTGACGGCGGCCAATTCGTCGTCGATCTCCGACGGCGCGGCCGCGCTCGTGATGATGCGGCGCTCGGAAGCGGAGCGGCTCGGCCTCGCGCCGAAGGCCGTGATCATCGGGCACGCGAGCTACGCGAACAAGCCGGGCCTGTTCGCGACGGCACCGATCGGCGCGATCCGCAAGCTGTCGGAGAAAACCGGCTGGAACCTGCGCGACGTCGACCTGTTCGAGATCAACGAAGCCTTCGCGGTCGTCGCGATGGCCGCGATGCGCGATCTCGACCTGCCGCACGACAAGGTCAACGTGCACGGCGGCGCGTGTGCGCTCGGCCATCCGATCGGCGCGTCGGGCGCGCGCGTGATGGTGACGCTGCTGGCCGCGCTCGAGGCGTATGGGCTGAAGCGCGGCATCGCATCGCTGTGCATCGGCGGCGGCGAGGCGACGGCGATCGCGATCGAGCGCGTCGCGTAACGCGAACGCATTCGCGCATCACGCACGGGACGGCACGTACGCCGTCTCGCGACGCGGGCGACGGGCATCGTGCCCGTCGCCCGTTTTGCTTTCCCGGGAATGCGCGATCGCGCTACGCGCTATACGTTCGCGTTCGGCGACACCGCACCGCATGCGCGGATCACGAGCTGCACGACCTGCTCGGTCTTCTCGGCGAAGGCCTTCTGCGTGAACGCACGCTTGCCGCTCAGCGCGCGGATCTGCGCGTCGAAATCCGCATAGTGCTGCGTGGTCGCCCAGATCAGGTACATCAATGCATGCGCATCGATCGGTGCGAGCAGTCCGCGCGCGATCCAGCCTTCGATCACCTTCACGCGTGTGTCGAACCACGGCTTCACGCGTTCCGACAGGATGTCCTGCATGTGCGTGGCGCCGTGGATGATCTCGTTGGCCCACACTTTCGAGCCGAGCGGGCGCCGTCGCGACAGATCCATTTTCGCGCGCACGTAGCTGCCGATCGCTTCGACCGGATCGTCGCCGGCCTCGAACGATCCGGCCGCGCGGTGCCAGTCTTCGAACAGGTCGTCGAGCACACGGCGGTACAGCGCAAGCTTCGTCGGGAAGTAGTAATGCAGGTTCGCTTTCGGCAGGCCCGCACGTTCGGCGATCATCGCGGTGCTCGCGCCGTCGAGCCCGCGCTCCGCGAACACGGCTTCCGCACAGGCCAGCAGATGCGCCTCGTTGGACTCGCGGATGTGCGCCTTGCGTCGCCGCAAAGGCGTGCCCGTTTCGTCGTGGCCGCCGGCTTCGGCGGCCGCTTCGTCATGTCTCATCGTTGCCCTCGCGCGGCATGCATGCCGCGTTGGGCTTCATTCTAGCCGCTGGTTCGCGTCGAGCGCACGTGCGTGCGCACATCCGCGCATGCGAGATGCTGCGATGCGGTGGCACGTTTCTCGCTCGACCGAGTCACGCAAGAAAGACATTGCGCTGCGCATTTTGATCGTCTAAAACCTGTCCAATCGGACAGGATTCAACGAGCGGCGGAGCGCGGTGCCGGTACTCCGCCGATCGATCGGACGAATCGCGCGAACGATGCGCATCTGCACCTTGCGGGTGCGGGTTTGCCCCGACTGCAGCAATGCGTGCACCGGCAGCGACCGGGATGACGACATGACCGACCCCACAGGAGCGATACGTATGGACGCGGTATCGGAAACAGTGAAGCGGGCAGCATTCGACACGTCGATCAAGGTCGACGGCAGGCGGTTGTGGGACAGCCTGATGGAGGTCGCGAAGATCGGCGCCACGCCGAAGGGCGGTGTCTGCCGCCTCGCGCTGACCGATCTCGACAAGGCCGGCCGCGACCTGATCGTTAGCTGGGCGAAGGCGGCCGGTTGCACGGTGACGGTCGATACGATGGGCAACGTGTTCATGCGCCGCGCGGGCCGCGTGGCCGACGCGGCGCCGGTCGTCACCGGCTCGCATGCGGATTCGCAGCCGACGGGCGGCCGCTTCGACGGCATCTACGGCGTGCTCGGCGGCCTCGAGGTGATTCGCAGTCTCAACGATCACGGCATCGAGACCGAGCATCCGGTCGAAGTCGTGATCTGGACCAACGAGGAAGGCTCGCGCTTCGCGCCCGCGATGGTCGCGTCGGGCGTGTTCGCGGGCGTCTTTCCGCTCGAGTACGGGCTGTCGCGCAAGGACGTCGACGGCAAGACGATCGGCGAGGAGCTGGCGCGCATCGGCTATGCGGGCGCCGTGCCGTGCGGCGGCCGCAAGCTGCACGCGGCGTTCGAGCTGCATATCGAGCAGGGGCCGATACTCGAGGCGGAGTGCAAGACGATCGGTGTCGTGACGGATGCGCAGGGGCAGCGCTGGTACGAGATCACGTTCACCGGCCAGGAAGCGCATGCGGGGCCGACGCCGATGCCGCGCCGCCGCGACGCGTTGCTCGGCGCGTCGCGCGTCGTCGATCTCGTGAACCGGATCGGCCTCAATCACGCGCCGTTCGGCTGTGCGACGGTCGGGATGATGCAGGTCCACCCGAACTCGCGCAACGTGATTCCGGGCCGCGTGTTCTTCACCGTCGATTTCCGGCATCCGGACGACGCCGTGCTCGCGGAGATGGACGCCGCGCTGCGCGACGGCGTCGCGCGCATCGCGGGCGAGATCGGGCTCGACACCGCACTCGAGCAGATTTTCTACTACAAACCCGTCGCGTTCGATCCGGCTTGCGTGGCCGCCGTGCGCGGCGCGGCCGACCGCTTCGGCTATTCGCATCGCGACATCGTGTCGGGTGCGGGACACGACGCGTGCTACCTGGCGCAGGTCGCGCCGACGTCGATGGTGTTCGTGCCCTGCGTCGACGGCATCAGCCACAACGAGATCGAGGACGCGACGCCTGCGTGGATCGAGGCCGGCGCGAACGTGCTGCTGCACGCGATGCTGTCGCGTGCCTGCGAGCCGGTTTCATGACGGATCGAATGTAGCGCAGCCGCCAGGCGGTTCACCGCCTGACCATGGCACGCCAAAGCATGACCGCCCCGACTGTGCATTCGCAGCCGGCGGGGACGGCTTTGTCTCCACCCAGTCGAAGGAACGCGTATGACCACCCAGCCAACCGGCGATATCGCCGCGCATCGCCTGTCGTCCACGCAACTCTCGTGCGAATTCGCCGATATCGCGCCGCTGCTCGATCCGACTGCCGCCGCGGCCGCCGCCAGCCGCTGCCACTACTGCTACGACGCGCCGTGCGTGCAGGCCTGCCCGACGCAGATCGACATACCGAGCTTCATCCGCAAGATCGGCAACGGCAACCTGAAGGGCGCGGCGACCGATATCCTGTCCGCGAACCCGCTCGGCGGGATGTGCGCACGCGTGTGTCCGACCGAGATCCTGTGCGAAGGCGCGTGCGTGCGCAATCATCAGGATGCGCAGCCGGTCGCGATCGGCGCGCTGCAGCGGCACGCGACCGACTGGGCGATGGCGACCGGCGCGGTGCGCTTCACGCGTGCGCCCGATACGGGGCGGCATGTCGCGGTGGTCGGTGCAGGGCCGGCCGGGCTTGCGTGCGCGCACCGGCTCGCGGTGGCCGGGCATCGCGTCACGCTGTTCGATGCGCGACCGAAGGCGGGCGGCTTGAACGAATACGGGATCGCTGCCTACAAGACCGTCGACGATTTCGCGCAGCGCGAGGTCGAGTGGCTGCTGTCGGTCGGCGGCATCGCGCTGGAGACGGGCGTCGCGCTCGGCCGCGACGTGACGCTCGACGCGCTGCGCGAGCGGCACGACGCGGTGTTTCTCGCGATGGGCCTGGGCGGCGTGCGCACGCTCGAGATCGACGGCGAGCAACTGGCAGGCGTGATGAACGCGGTCGACTTCATCGAGCAGGTGCGGCAGGCCGACGAGCTGGAGAACGTGCCGGTCGGGCGGCGCGTGGTCGTGATCGGCGGCGGCAACACGGCGATCGACGCGGCCGTGCAGAGCCGCAAGCTCGGCGCGGTGCGCGTGACGATGGTGTACCGGCGCGGCGTGGACACGATGAGCGCGACCTGGGCCGAACGCGAGTTCGCGCAAAAGAGCGGCGTCACGCTCGTCACGCATGCGAAGCCGGTGCGCATCGCGGGCGCGGACGGGCACGTGACGGGCGTCGAATTCGAGGCCGCGTCGGGCGAGCGCTTCACCGTCGACGCGGACGTGGTGCTGAAGGCGATCGGCCAGACGCTGGTGCCGGACGGTGTCGCGGCCGCGCTGCTGACGGCGGACGGTACGCGCATCGCGGTCGATGCGGACGGACGCACCGCGTGGCCCGACGTGTGGGCCGGCGGCGATTGCGCGGCAACCGGCGGCATCGATCTCACGGTGCAGGCCGTGCAGGACGGCAAGCGCGCGGCCGCGGCGATCGCCGCGGCGCTCGCGCAGCGCGATGCCAAGGCCGCGTGAACGCGGCATACGCAACGGCATCGCGAGCGTCACGCACGCCGCGCGGATCACGATAAACGCCCCATTTTCACGGAGCCGAACATGGCCGACCTTCGCTGCACCATCGCAGGCATCACTTCGCCGAATCCCTTCTGGCTCGCGTCCGCGCCGCCGACCGACAAGGCATACAACGTCAACCGCGCATTCGAGGCGGGCTGGGGCGGCGTCGTGTGGAAGACGCTCGGGCTCGATCCGCACGTCGTCAACGTCAGCTCGCGCTACGGCGCGGTGCAATGGAACGGCCAGCGGATCGCCGGGCTGAACAACATCGAGCTGATCACCGATCGACCGCTCGACGTGAACCTGAGAGAGATCGCGCAGGTGAAGCGCGACTGGCCCGACCGGGCGCTCATCGTGTCGCTGATGGTGCCGTGCAACGAGCGCGACTGGAAATGGATCCTGCCGCTCGTCGAGGATACGGGCGCCGATGCGGTCGAGCTGAACTTCGGCTGCCCGCACGGGATGAGCGAGCGCGGGATGGGCGCGGCCGTCGGCCAGGTGCCGGAATACGTCGAGATGGTCACGCGCTGGGTCAAGGAAGGGTCGAAGCTGCCATGCCTCGTGAAGCTCACGCCGAACATCAGCGACATCCGGACGGGCTCGCGTGCCGCCTACAAGGGCGGCGCGGACGGCGTGTCGCTGATCAACACGATCAACTCGATCGTCGCGGTGGACCTCGACCAGATGGCGCCGATGCCGACCGTCGACGGCAAGGGCACGCACGGCGGCTACTGCGGCCCGGCGGTCAAGCCGATCGCGTTGAACATGGTCGCGGAGATCGCACGTGACCCGGAAACGCCGAACCTGCCGATTTCCGGCATCGGTGGCATTTCGTCGTGGCGCGACGCGGCCGAGTTCATGGTGCTCGGCGCCGGCAGCGTGCAGGTGTGCACCGCCGCGATGCATTACGGCTTCCGGATCGTGTCGGATCTCGCCGACGGGCTGTCGAACTGGATGGACGAGAAGGGCTACGCGACGCTCGACGACGTGCGCGGCCGCGCGGTGCCGAACGTCACTGACTGGAAATACCTGAACCTGAAGTACGACATCAAGGCGCGCATCGACCAGGACCGCTGCATCCAGTGCGGGCTGTGCCATATCGCGTGCGAGGACACGTCGCACCAGGCGATCACCGCCGAGAAGGACGGCGTGCGGCATTTCGAGGTGGTGGATGCGGAGTGCGTCGGGTGCAATCTTTGCATGCATGTGTGTCCGGTCGAGCAATGCATCACGATGGAGCGGGTCGACGCGGGCGACTACGCGAACTGGACCACGCATCCGAACAACCCGGCGCGCGCCGACGCGGGTGCAAGCCCGGCGGAACCCGCGAAGCACGCGAAGGCGGCCTGACCGGCGGCCGGCGGCGCGGTACGGGCCGTCCCCGCCGCTTTTGTTCTGTTCGGCGGCCGGCATCGCACGATGCCGGCGCTGACGTTTACGTGGAGCGCGTTCCGATGAAACCAGCAGCGATTCCCGCCGATCCCGACAGCGCCGTGGCGCCGGCCGGCAGCCTGTACAACGACGACCTCGCGCCGACGACCGCGGCGCAGCGCACATGGAAGTGGTACCACTTCGCGGCGCTGTGGGTCGGGATGGTGATGAACATCGCGTCGTACATGCTCGCGGCCGGGCTGATCCAGGAAGGCATGTCGCCGTGGCAGGCCGTGCTGACGGTGTTGCTCGGCAACCTGATCGTGCTCGCGCCGATGCTGCTGATCGGCCATGCGGGCGCGAAGCACGGGATTCCGTACGCGGTGCTCGTGCGCGCGTCGTTCGGCACGCAGGGCGCGAAGCTGCCCGCGCTGTTGCGCGCGATCGTCGCGTGCGGCTGGTACGGCATCCAGACCTGGCTCGGCGGCAGCGCGATCTACACGCTGCTGAACATCCTGACCGGCAACGCATTGCACGGCGCTGCGCTGCCGCTCGTCGGCATCTCGTTCGGGCAGCTCGCGTGCTTCCTCGCGTTCTGGGCGCTGCAGCTGTACTTCATCCTGCACGGCACCGATTCGATCCGCTGGCTCGAGAGCTGGTCGGCGCCGATCAAGGTCGTGATGTGCATCGCGCTCGTGTGGTGGGCGACGTCGCAGGCGGGCGGCTTCGGCTCGATGCTGTCGGCGCCGTCGCAGTTCGTCGCGGGCGGCAGGAAGGCGGGACTCTTCTGGGCGACGTTCTGGCCAGGCCTGACCGCGATGGTCGGCTTCTGGGCAACGCTTGCGCTGAACATTCCCGACTTCACGCGCTTCGCGCATTCGCAGCGCGACCAGGTGATCGGGCAGTCGATCGGGCTGCCGCTGCCGATGGCGCTGCTGTCGGTGGTGTCGGTCGTCGTGACGTCGGCGACCGTCGTGATCTACGGCAACGCGATCTGGGATCCGATCGACCTGACGAGCCGGATGACCGGCATCGGCGTCGGCATCGCGCTCGTGATCCTCACGCTCGACACGATGTGCTGCAACCTCGCGGCGAACCTCGTCGGCCCTGCCTATGATTTCTCGAGCCTGTGGCCGAAGGTGATCTCGTATCGCACCGGCGGGATGATCACCGCGACGATCGCGATCGTGATGATGCCGTGGAAGATCCTCGCGACGACGGACGGCTATATCTTCACCTGGCTCGTCGGCTATTCGGCGCTGCTCGGGCCGGTCGCGGGCATCATGATGGTCGATTACTTCCTGATTCGCGGCACGCGGCTCGATACACACGCACTGTTCGACGAGCGCGGCGACTTCAGCTATGCGCGCGGCTGGAACCCGGCCGCACTGGTTGCGCTCGCGATCGGCGTGCTGCCGAACCTGCCGGGCTTCCTGCACACCGCATTCCCGGCGTCGTTTCCGAACGTACCGGTATTCTTCAACACGCTTTACACGTATGCGTGGTTCGTCGGCCTCGTGCTGGCGTCCGGCGTGTACGGCACCTGGATGAAGTGGCGCGCAGCACAGCGCGCGCAGGTCGCGAGCGCGTGATGCGCGAACGCATGCGGCATCCGACAGTCAACGAGGAGGCAACGACATGGCAATCCTGATTCGCGGCGGCACCGTGGTCGATGCGGACCGCACCTATCGCGCGGACGTACTGTGTGCCGACCCGCAGGACGGCGGCACGATCCTGCAGATCGCGGAGACGATCGACGCGCCGGCCGGCGCGGCGGTGGTCGACGCGCACGACCAGTACGTGATGCCGGGCGGCATCGATCCGCATACGCACATGGAACTGCCGTTCATGGGCACGACGGCGAGCGACGATTTCTATTCGGGCACCGCCGCGGGGCTGTCGGGCGGCACGACGAGCATCATCGACTTCGTGATCCCGAGCCCGAAGCAGCCGCTGATGGACGCGTTCCACGAATGGCGCGGCTGGGCCGAGAAGGCGGCGGCCGACTACGGGTTTCACGTGGCCGTTACCTGGTGGGACGAATCGGTGCACCGCGACATGGGCACGCTCGTGCGCGAGCACGGCGTGTCGAGCTTCAAGCACTTCATGGCGTACAAGAACGCGATCATGGCCGACGATGAAGTGCTCGTGAACAGCTTCTCGCGTTCGCTCGAACTCGGCGCGCTGCCGACCGTGCACGCGGAGAACGGCGAGCTCGTGTTCCGGCTGCAACAGGCGCTGCTCGCACGCGGGATGACGGGGCCGGAGGCGCATCCGCTGTCGCGGCCGCCCGAGGTCGAGGGCGAGGCCGCGAACCGCGCGATCCGGATCGCGCAGGTGCTCGGCGTGCCCGTGTATATCGTGCACGTGTCGGCAAAGGACGCGGTCGATGCGATCACGCGCGCGCGCAGCGAGGGGCTGCGCGTGTTCGGCGAGGTGCTGCCGGGCCACCTGGTGATCGACGAGGCGGTGTATCGCGACCCGGACTGGACGCGTGCGGCCGCGCACGTGATGAGCCCGCCGTTCCGCTCGGCCGAGCATCGCGAGGCGCTGTGGCGCGGGCTGCAGGCCGGGCAGCTGCATACGACCGCGACCGATCACTGCGTGTTCTGCGCGTCGCAGAAGGCGATGGGCCGCGAGGATTTCACGAAGATCCCGAACGGCTGCGGCGGCGTCGAGGACCGCATGTCGGTGCTGTGGCATCACGGCGTGAATCACGGCCGCATCACGCCGAACGAGTTCGTGCGGATCACGTCGACGAACGCCGCGCAGATCTTCAACCTGTATCCGCGCAAGGGCGCCGTGCAGGTCGGCGCCGACGCGGACCTGGTCGTCTGGGATCCGGCCGCGACGAAGACGATCTCGGTGAAGACCCATCACCAGCAGGTCGATTTCAACGTGTTCGAGGGGATGACGGTGCAGGGCGTCGCGACGCACACGCTCACGCGCGGCGCGCTCGCATGGGCCGACGGCGAACTGCGTGCGGTGCGCGGCGCGGGCCGCTACCTGAAGCGCCCGCCCGCGGCCGGCTACTACGAGGCCGCACGGATCGCGAACCGGCTGCGCGAGCCGCATCCGGTCGAGCGCACCGGCTGAGCGAGCGCGAAGCGGGCGAAAGCGGGCGCGCGCCGCGGCGGTCAGCGCGCGTCGCCCGCGTTCGCTTCGCGGATCGGGATCACGGTGCGCGCGCCGCACTGGCGCAGCAGGTCGCGCAGTTCGTTGATGACCGGGAACACCTCGTGATTCCAGTCGGCGCCTTGCCGGTCGTGCGCTTCCTGCTCGCGCTCGACGATCCAGCGATCCTCGCGGAAGATCCGCTCGGTGAACCAGACGAGCAGCGGCCACGCGAGATCGAGCGCGAACGGAATGCCGGGCTTGTGGATCGACAGCAGTCCGAACGTGCGGTTGGTGCGCTGCTGCGCGTCGAGCGGCACGTAGACGATCCACAGGTCCATCACGAGCGTGCCTTCGCTCGAGCGGATCTGCAGCGTCTGGTACGGGTAGCCGGTGCGCACCGTCATCACGCTCTTGTCGGCCTGGTCGCCGGGCTTCTTGCTCGAACCGAACACGAGCGCCTCGCCGACCGGCTGCTTGCCTTCCATCCGCGCGAACGTGTAGTCGACCTCGACCCAGTCGTCGCCGCGCCGCCGGCCGATGCTGCGCGCGCGCATCTGCCCCATCTGCTTGCGATGCAGGAACTGATGGTTCATGTCCATCAGGTTCTCGTGCATGAACGAGTAGTGGCACTTGACCTCGCGGCCGAAGCGGCGCGTCTTGAATGCGCGGTCGTCCGCTGATTCGAGCGCGGGGAACGGGCGTTCGTCGGCGAGCGTCGCGTCGCCGGGGAACACGAAGACCAGACCGTGCGCTTCGCGGCACGGATACGCGCGCACGCCGTTGGGCAGGCGCTCGCGGCCGAGGTAGGGCACGTCGACGCAGCGGCCGCTGTCGCACGCGTAGGTCCAGCCGTGATAGCAGCAGCGCAGCGTTTCGCCGGTCACGACGCCCGCATGCAGCGGCACCTGGCGGTGCGCGCAACGATCTTCGAGCGCATACACGGCGCCGGATTCGGTGCGCACGAGCACGATCGGATCGCCGGCGAAGCGCACGCCGAGCGTCTGGCCGCGCTTGAGCTCGCGCGACCACGCGAGCGGATACCAGTGATCGGGATGGATGGGCACGCGGCGCAGGTCGCGCACGACCGAGCCGGTGGACGGTTCTTCGAGAGCACTGCTGTCAGGCAAAGGCACTGCGCGCATGCGTGACGCCTCCTGGCGGGCTGAAGCGTTCCGGGCGCCGCGGGTCGCGGCGGGGAGCTGATCTGGAGAAGTCTACGCGAAGTTGGCCCGCGAAGCTGATGCATTGCGGGTTTGCCCGGTCGGGCCGGCATGCGTTTCGTTGATGCAGCGCAAACGCGGCCGGTGGCGCGGGCCGGCCGCGTACCCGCCGCACGGCCGGCGGTCCGTCACTGGCGGGCGTCGCGCCACAGCACCGCGTCGGCGCGGTACAGCGCGGGGAAGCGCTGCTTCAGCCCGGCGACCTTCGGCAGGTCGTTGAACGCGATGTACGGCGCGTCGGGATGCAGCTCGAGGTAGTTCTGGTGATACGCCTCGGCCGGATAGAAGCCCTTGTACGCCTCGACGCGCGTGACGACGGGCGCCGGGAACGTGTGTGCGGTGCCGAGCTGCGCGATGTACGCGGTTGCGACCGCTCGCTGCTGCGCGGTGGTCGGGAAGATCGCGGACCGGTATTGCGAACCTTCGTCGGGGCCCTGACGGTCGAGTTCGGTCGGATCGTGCGCGACCGAGAAGAACACCTGCAGCAGCCGGCCGTAGGTGATCTGCGTCGGGTCGTAGACGATGCGCACCGATTCCGCATGGCCGGTCAGCCCGGTGCCGACCATCGCGTAATGCGCGGTTTCGGATGCGCCGCCAGCATAGCCGGCCGTGACCTGCTTCACGCCCTTCACGTGCTCGAACACGCCTTGCACGCCCCAGAAGCAGCCGCCGGCGAGCACGGCTGCTTCCTCGTGGGACGCGCCCGGGGTTTCGTCGAGCGTCGGCGCGGGCACGGTGCGCATCGGTTCCGCGGAACTGACGACGCGCTGGTAGCCGAACACGGCGGCGGCCGCGACGGCGAGCGCGCCGATCCGGCGCAGCATGGCCGCCCGTCGCCGCGGTGCGGGATCGGGAGTGGATGTCGGGGTCATGATTTGCTCCTTCGAAATGCGGGACGGGATAAGCTGGTCGGGCTGCGTCCGCAACTGCGTCCGCGCTCAACCAAACGTGAACGCATACGCATCGACGCCGGGATCGAGAAACTCGATCGAGAACGTGCGGTCGGCGATCGCGCCCGGCTGCCGGACCAGCTGGTACAGGCGTTGGCCGGTGACGGTGCCGTAGCCCTGTGCATCGACGTCGGCGCCGTGTGCCGCGCCCGGTGCCGCGCCGTCGAGCGTCACGCGAAAGCGCACCGGCTTGCCGTTCGCGCCCGGGCCGAGCACGAGGTGCAGGTCGCGCGCATGGAAGCGGTAGACGATCCTGCCGGCGGGCGCGGCGAGCGTCGCGCGCTCGGCGCCGACCTGCCACGTGCCGGCGAGGCCCCAGTCGTTCAGGCCGGGCTGCGCGGGCGCGTCGTAGCGGTGCGCCGCGTCGCGCACGACGCCGCCCGGCGACGTGAAGTCTTCCGCGCGCGCATAGCCGACATAGGTTTCCGGCGAGCGGACGTCCGCGCTGTCGGCCGCCGCGAGCGCGCCCTTCGCGGGCGCGCCGGTGAGGCCGAGCGGCACGTTCAGCGCTTCCGGGTGGCCGGCTTCGGCGAGCAGCGACTGGATCGCGCGTTCCGACTGCGCGTACTCGCCTTCGCCGAAGTGGTGGTGGCGGATCCGCCCCTGCGCGTCGACGAAGTAGTGCGCGGGCCAGTATTCGTTGCCGAACGCGCGCCAGATCGCATAGCCGTTGTCGATCGCGACCGGGTAGTCGATGCCGAGGTCGTGCACGGCCTTCTTCACGTTGCCGATGTCGCGCTCGAACGCGAACTCCGGTGCGTGCACGCCGATCACGACGAGCCCGTACTTCGCGTATTTGTGCGCCCATGCGGTCGTGTACGGCAGCGTGCGCAGGCAGTTGATGCACGAATACGTCCAGAAATCGACGAGCACCACCTTGCCGCGCAGGCCGGCCGCGGTCAGCGGCGGCGAGTTCAGCCACTGCACCGCGCCGTCGAGCGACGGGAGCGTGCCTTCGACGGGCAGCGCGGCCTGCGCCTGCGTCGCGGGCGTCCTGTCGGCGGCGCGCATCATTGCGCTGCCGGCTGCCGGTGCGGCATCGGTCGTCGCGGCCATCATCGCGGCGCCTGCCGCGTCGCCGTTGCCGCTGGCGGCATTGCCCGTCGCGGAAATTGCCGTCGGCGCGCCATTCGAGCGCCCGCCGAGCCGGTCGACGAGCTTCGTCTCGAGTCCGCCCGTCGTGACGGTCGACAGTTGCGCGAGCGCACCCGTATCGAGGCCGAGCGCGATCGCGGCGACACCGGCCAGCAGCGCCGCGCCGATCCCGCGCCGGACCCATTCGCCGGCGCCAAGCGAGCGCTTCATCGCGGCGAACACCTTGCCGCCGATCACGAGCGCGACACCGAGCGACGTCGCCGCGCCGGCCGCATACGCGACCAGCAGCAGCGTCGTGCCGACGCTTGCGCCGCGCAGCGCGGCACCGGTCAGCACGAGGCCGAGGATCGGGCCCGCGCACGGCGCCCACAGCAGACCGGTCGCGACGCCGAGCAGGAGCGACGATGCGGGGCCCGCCGGGCGGCCGTCGCGCTGCGCGAACCCGGTGAGCCGGTTGCCGGCCGCGACGAGCGGGCGCGTCAGGTGTTCGGCGAAGCGCGGCAGCAGCAGCGTCAGGCCGAATACCGCAAGCAGCACGATGGCGAGCCAGCGGCCGGCCTGGTTGGCCTGCGCGACCCAGCCGCCGCCGACGGCGGCAAGCGTTGCGACGACGGCGAACGTGAGCGCCATGCCGATCAGCAGCGGCAGGCCGGTACGCACGAACGGCTGGTCGGCGCGCGCAAACACGAATGGCAGCACGGGCAGGATGCACGGGCTCAGGATCGTGAGCACGCCGCCGAGATAGGCGAGGACGATGAGCAGCATGGGGCAGTCTCCGGTCGTTCAGGAAGGCGGCGGCCCGTCAGGCGGCGGCCGGATGGAAGGCGAGCGCGAGCCCGTTCATGCAGTAGCGCAGGCCGGTGGGCGGCGGGCCGTCGTCGAACACGTGGCCGAGATGGCCGCCGCAGCGGCGGCAGTGCACTTCGGTGCGTGCCATTCCGTACGACGCATCGGCCTCGGTCGCGACCGCGTGGTCGAGCGGCTTCCAGAAGCTCGGCCAGCCGGTGTGGCTGTCGAACTTGGTGCTCGACGAGAACAGCGCGAGGTCGCAGCCGGCGCACGCGAACGTGCCGCGGCGGTGCTCGTCATTCAACGGGCTGCTGTACGGCGGCTCGGTGCCGGCGTCGCGCAGCACCGTGTATTGCGCGGGCGTGAGGCGGCGGCGCCATTCGGCGTTGGTGCGGGTGATTTCGAACGGGGTGGCCATCGGTGTGGCGGCCGACCCGGGGGCGGCGGGCGGCGCGGCGAAAGCACGGCCGACCAGCGCGCGGCGGCCGGCCGACGACAGCGCCGCGAGCGCGGCGAGGCCGGTGGCGCCGGCGAACAGCAAATGTCTGCGGGTGGGCATGATGGGCTCCTGGAAGCAGGTCCTGAAAACATGCGCACAGAGTAGGCAGCGGCCGGTGTCGAAGTCCTCACGGAAAGTTAAAGGATTTGTGATGATTGTCCGGGTGATGCACCCAGATCCGCTGAATTCTGCCTACGCCGCGTCTGACAAGGGTTTGCGGGAACTGGGTGGTCCGCCGGGTTCCGCGGAAATCCTCCACGAGCCGCGACTTTTCAGTGTTTTTTGAGTGTTCGTGGTTTCGTTCCTGGGCGTCAGGTGTCAGAAGTGATGCGTCATGCCCAGCCGAAATACCGACTGGTTTCCTGTCGACGACGTTCCGGCAGAGCCAATGATGTAAGCAGAATCGAGTCCGGTTCCGGTTTTTCCGTGGGCATTCATGTAGGCTCCCTGGAGATACACCGATGTCCGCTTGCTCAATGCGTAGTTCAACATCATCGATACCTGGTGCCAGATAATCGTGGAGGCCTCTGCGGTGCTCGAGAGGCGGCCGCGAGTGAACGTGTAAGCGCCTACGATTGAGAGTGCGGGGTCAAGGAAATATTGACCGTTGACTTCGAAGTTATCGAAGCGCCACGACGTCCAATACTGTGGGCCGATGTCACCGACGTAGGCATTGGCCGTCGGGTTGTTGACGCTCACGTGCGAGTAAGCAAGGGCGACATTCGACCCGCCCGAGAACATCCACCTGACACCGGCCGCGATATTCTCCTGACGCTCCGCGGAGAAAACACCCTCGGCAATTGCACCGGTATCGCTTGCGTTGCTGTTCGACTGGTGGAGATAAGCCACGGCGGCCGACAGCGGGCCAGCGGCATAGGAAATACCAACGCTATATGCCTGGTTGTTTGCGAACCCCGGCGAATTGCTGAACCCGAAGACGCCTTCCGCCTGAAATCCCGCGATGGTTGGCGACACGTATTTCACCGAGTTGTTCAGCCGGTAGTCGTAGTCCGCGTTGTCGTTATCGAAGGGATGCGCCGCCAAATCGCCGATCGTATTGCCCGCTGCCGTAAACGGGCTCCACATGTCGATCGTCGCGTCGTACTGGCGGCCGAGGGTGACTGTCCCCATCGTGGAGGAAGCAAGGCCGACGAAGGCTTGGCGCTTGAACAGCCGTCCGCTCTCGGCCAGAGCGCCGGTGTTTAGGTTCGTGCCATTCTCGAGGACAAAGATTGCGGATAGACCACGACCGAGATCTTCCGTGCCCTTGATGCCGAAACTCGTTTCGGCCGGGTCGCCGCTGACCATCGCGAGCGCCCGATGTCCGTTCGCATTCGAAGTGAAATTCAACCCGGTATCCAGGATACCGTAGAGAGTAACGCTGCTCTGCGCATGGGCCGCCGTCGAAGCAAGCAGCGTCAAGAATGCCGAAGCACAAGCTTTTTTCATCTTCCAGGCCTTCGTGTTCAATAAATTGCGCGGCGACGAGATCTTCAATGGATGAGTCGAGTTCGCCGGGGGTGTGTCGAAATCAACGCAGCGTCGATTCCGAGCACGCTATCGAAATCGGCGGGGCAAGAGGTTCAGTCGACGCGCTGGAAAGGGGGGCAAAGTGAATGCGATATGCGAATCCATGTGTCTCCTCATGAATTTTTTTGGATAGGTATGCGATGTAGTATTTGCAGCTATAAAAGTTCACTCAACTTCGCAAGCAGGGAATATTCGGCGCACATTGACGCTCTATCTGCGTCGGCGCGCGGCGAACCCGGATGGGGGCAGGGAGGCAGGGCTCGCGTGGCACGCGCATGAATTCCGATGCATCGACGGAATTGAAAATGGGCGCCCTCTCGGGCGCCCACACCATGGGGTCTACCGTGCGTCGTAGCCTCGGTTATGCCGGCTTCTTCCCGAATCGGCGGATGCGGATGTCGGCTTGCTCCTTGTGTCCGGCGAAGCCTTCCATCGCGCAGAGACGCGAACAGTATTCGCCGACCAAGGCCGACGCCTCGTCCGTGAGCACACGTTGGTATGTGCAGGTCTTGATGAACTTGCCGACCCACAGGCCCCCCGTATAGCGAGCGGATTTCATCGTAGGAAGCGTGTGATTCGTGCCGATGACCTTGTCGCCGTACGACACGTTCGTGCGATCGCCAAGGAAGAGTGCGCCGTAGTTGGTCATGTGCTGCAGGAAGTACAGCGGGTCGCGCGTCATTACCTGGACATGCTCTGATGCGATGCGGTCGGCTTCTTCAACGAGTTCGTCGACCGTGTCGCACAGGATGATTTCGCCGTAGTCTCGCCACGCGACAGATGCAACCGCCGCTGTGGGGAGGACGGCGAGTTGGCGTTCGATCTCGGCCGGCAGGCCTTCTGCGAGTTCCTTGGAGTTGGTCAGGAAGACCGTCGGGGAATTCACGCCGTGTTCTGCCTGGCCGAGAATGTCCGCGGCAACAATTTCCACGTCCGACGTTTCGTCGGCGATAACCAGTGTTTCGGTCGGCCCGGCAATCAGGTCGATGCCAATCTTGCCGAAGAGCTGACGCTTCGCTTCCGCGACGTATGCGTTACCCGGTCCGACAATCATGTCGACCGGTGCGAACTGCTCGGTGCCGAGCGCGAGCGCTGCAACTGCTTGTACGCCACCGAGGCAGTAAATTTCGTCCGCGCCGGCCAGATGCATCGCCGTGATGATGGCGGGATGGGGCTTTCCGTCGAAGGGGGGGGCAACAGCGACGACACGCTTGACCCCTGCAACCTTGGCGGTCAGCACGCTCATGTGTGCAGACGCGAGCAGCGGGTACTTACCGCCCGGAATATAGCAGCCGACCGAGTTCACGGGAATGTTCCTGTGACCCAGGATGACGCCGGGCAGCGTTTCGACTTCGACGTCCTTCAGTGCCGACTTTTGAACTTCGGCGAAGCGGCGAACCTGGGCTTGCGCGAACTTGATGTCGTCGATTTCGCGCGCGGACAGGCTGGCCACACAGGCCTGAATTTCTTCATCGCTCAGCCGGAACGACGCCGGATCCCATTTATCGAAACGCTTCGAGTATTCGCGGACAGCAATGTCGCCATTGGCGGCCACGTCCGCAATAATGCGTTCTACAGTATCGCGCACCTGCTTCGCGATTTCTTCCTGAGCGGCAACAGGCTTGCTTTTCTTAAGGTGCTGAATCACGACGAATCTCCTGGAACACAACCATCAAGTGAATTGATGGACGGATTCTCGGACGGCGTCTTACCCGAGGCAATTTCGCACTCCCGGTCGCTGTGACGCGAACTGACGCAGCATGGTGACGCGGTTTTCCGGTCGCACGCACTCGGCCGGGACAGTCGTTGTGCCGCGCCTTGCGCCTGCGTCACATTGCTTTCCGCCATCGGTCGCGACCGCCAAGTCGTTCTTCCCACGCCCAAAAATGGTGACGCACCCGAGCAGGCGTTACGCGTAAGCCTGGCGTACCCCCTGAAAGGCATGGGTTTACCCACCCTTGACAACGAGTATTCGATAAAACAGGATTGCGACTTATACGTATAAGTTATTCCCTCACACAGGAGCTTGAGCATGAGTCGCGTTCTTCATCTCTTCGGCGGTTGGCCCGGTCATTACCCCTACGAGGTGGCTGCGTGGACACGAGAACTGCTCAAGGAGCTCGATTGGAAAGTGGAGGAGTCGACCGACATCTTTACGCTCGATCGCGACCTGAAGGGCTACGACCTGATCGTGATCGGCTGGAACAACGCCGTCACGACCGAAACGCTGACGGCCTCGCAGGAGAATCACCTGCTCGAAGCGATTGAAAGCGGCACCGGACTGGCGGCATGGCACGGTGCCGGCGCCGCGTTTCGTGCGAGCTTGCGCTATCACATGGTGCTGGGCGGGTCGTTTGTGGAGCACCCGGCGGGCGAAGGATTTCCGCATCCGTATAGGGTGAACTTCATCGACCGCGAGCATCCCGTCTCGAAGAATGTCGAGGATTTCGAAGTGCGGTCGGAGCAGTACTACATGCAGGTCGACCCGAACAATCACGTCCTTGCCGAAACGACCTTCGACGGCAACCCGTTCCCCTGGCTCAAGGGCAACAAGAGCCCCGTGGCCTGGGTGAAGAACTGGGGCGATGGTCGGGTCTTCTACCACTCCATCGGCCACGATACCGGCAACCTCTCCGACCCGAACGTGCGTCGCCTGACGAAGCAGGGGCTTCAATGGGCCGTGCGCGGCGCCAAGTAATTTCCATGACTTGCTGACCACCGGCACGTCGCACCAGCACGTCGCGTTCCGTATCGATGAGCGTGATGTTGTTTCATTAACTTTGCAGGACTAACGATGGCAAAGCTTACTGGCAGTCAAATCGTCGCACAGACGTTAAAGAATTATGGGGTCGACTATGTCGCCGGTATCCCCGGACACGGCATCTGGACGCTGACGGACGCATTCCTGGAGAAGGACTCGGAGATCCGCTTCATTCAGGTTTTCCACGAGCAGAGTGCCGTTCACCTCGCGGATGGCTACTATCGTGTTTCGGGCAAGCCGATGGCCGCGGTCACCTCGATTGGTGCCGGCGCGAGCAATACCGTGATCGGTATGGCGACGGCCTTCACCGATTCGACCAGCGTGATGCTCATCACCGGTGGGCCGCCGACCCACATGCGGGGCCACGGTCTGCTGCAGGAGCTCGAACGCTACACCGACAACGACTTCCCGAAGATCGCGGAAGCCGTTTCGAAGCGCCACTGGGTCGCGCAACGCGTTGAAGAGCTGCCGTTCATCATGCATCGTGCGTTCAGTTCGATGGTCACCGGCCGACCAGGCCCGGTCCACGTCGAAATCCCGATGGACACGCAAGCGGAAGCAGCTGAAGTGCAACTCCATAGCCTGGAAGAACGCGTTCCGGTCGGCAAGGTGTTCCCGGACCCCGAGGCCATTGCAAAGGCCGCAGAAGTGCTGCGCTCGGCAAAGCGGCCCGTCATGGTGATCGGCGGCGGCGTGATTACGGGCGAGGCTTCGGCCGACGTGCTCGCGCTTGCAGAAAAGTGGAAGATTCCCGTCGTGACGACCTGGAATGGCAAGGGTGGCTTCCCGGAAGATCACGATCTTTTCGCAGGGAGCGTCGGCCAGACCGGCACGATGTGCGGCAACACGGTTGCGTCGACGGCCGACGTCATCATCGCTGTCGGCTGCCGCTTCACGGACTGGTCGTCGTCGAGCTATGCAAAGGGCGTGACATTTTCCATTCCGCCGGGTCGCCTGATCCATATCGACATCGACCCGCACGAAATCGGCAAGAACTATCCGGTGGCAGTGGGTATCGTGTCGGACGCCAGGCATGCGCTGGCGCATATCGTCGAAGCGCTGAAGGCGGACCAGGTCGAGCGCTCGGAATACCTGGCCGAAGTCAATGGGCATAAGGCAGATTGGGAGGCCAAGCTGTCCACGCGGCGCGATTCGGACCGTTTCCCGTTCACCTCGCAACGCCCGCTGGGCGCGCTCCGCAAGATCTTCCCGCGGGACACGATTGTCGTCGTCGGCTCGGGCAACACGCAGGGCGCGGTGAAGCAGACGTTCCCGGTGTATGAGCCGCGTACCCACCTGACGTCGGGCGGCTTCTCGTCGATGGGTTGGGCAGTGCCGGCGGCAATCGGTGCGAAGCTGGCCAAACCGGAGAGTCCGGTCGTCTGTATTCTCGGAGACGGCGACTTCCTGATGACCTCGCAAGAAATCGCCATCTGTGTAACCAACAACCTGCCGGTCGTTTTCATCATCCAGAACAACGCGGGTTACATGTCGATTCGGGGCGGGCAGCGCAAGCAAACCAGCCGTCATATCGGCACTGAGTTCAACTACCCGGATGGTCGGCCGTACTCGCCGGATTTCAAGGCTGTGGGCGAAGCGTTCGGTCTCAAATCGTGGCGCGTCGACAGCAACGATGCCCTCGAGCCGATTCTCAGGCAGGCCCTCGAATGCAACGAGCCGTGCCTCATCGAAATCCCGACCGATCGCGACGCGGCAGGCCCGTGGGTTCCGGGCTGGTGGGATTTCCCGATTCCGGCTTACATCACGGACGAGCGTCAGGATGAGTACGCTGAACTGCGTCAATCGGAGCAGCATCTGTAAAGATGCCTGGCGTTGGCGCTTCGAATGAATGCAGCGCCGCAGCCCCGCACGGCAGTACCGTGCGGGGTCGAACATCATTCGATGAAACGGATGCAGATCAGCGTGGGGTCAGGCAAGCAGACGAAGTGCGTCGAAGTGCAGGGCGTCGCCAGAAGCGGCCAGGACCGTACCGTCGGATGACTCGGTGAGATCTCGCCCGTGCCAATCCGTGATGCGGCCACCCGCGCTTTCGATGACGGGAACGATCGGCAGATAGTCGTGTGGCGCAAGCCCGGCTTCCACCACGAGATCGCATTGCCCGCGTGCGAGTGCGACATAGTTGAAGCAGTCGCCGCCGTACCGATGAACCGAAACCGAGCGAACGAGCGCCTTATATGATTCGCTTTGGCGAGCCGTGAACTTGTCGGGCGTGGTCGTGCAGAGACGAGCGACGCATAGCGACTCTACGCGTGGTCGGGCGGAACCGCTCGGGCTGTGAAGCGAATCGGTGGCTGCAATGATGCGATCGCCGAGCATCGGCAACTCGACCGCGCCAATCCACGGTATGCCATCGTGCAGCACGCCGATCAATGTTCCCCATAGTGGGCTACCTGTCACGAATGCGCGTGTACCGTCCAAGGGATCCAGTATCCAGCGTCGCCGCGAGGTTGACGACCCGATACTCGCACCGTATTCCTCGCCGACGATGGCGTCGTCGGGGTGCCGGTCTCGAATGCGTGAGCGGAGCGCGCGCTCCAGCGTCTTGTCGAAATCCGTGACGGGGGACCTGTCCGCTTTCTGTACTACGTCAAACCGGCGGTCAGCGGCTTCTTTCGCGAAGGAGCGTGCGAGAACGCACAGTTCCGAAACGGTTTCGAGGTAGTCGCTTCGCGAATCTGTATCGGGTTGGCTTGTCATGCGCATGGTGGCCGACGATAGGCGCTCCGTTTGGGCGCGTCCGTTGCAAAGACGCTAAACAATACGGGTAGTACCGAAAGATACATCAGCGCCGATGGAGGGTTCTATTTCGCAAATGATGAAAACGTGACGCACAGTGATGCTCTGCCGCGGGAGCGTGAGGTCAACGCCGCGGCTCGCTTGCCCGATCTGACGGGTAGATTGCTACGCAAACGCACATGACGAAATACCTGAATATGAACCGCGAAACCGATTGCGCGAACTTGTCCGCAAACCTGGCGGTCCTGGTGTCTACCTTTGATTCGGTAGCGGGGTTCTGCCGTAGGCTCAACATCAACCGCCAGCAGTTCAACAAGTACCTGGCAGGTCATCACGTCCCCTCGCAAAAGGTACTGATCAAGATATCGAAGTTCTTCATGATGGAGCCGTCAGACCTATTCAGGAAACCTGGCGATTTCCGTGCGTTCTACGAGGGGCTCGAGCACGACTTGCCGTTCGATCTTCGCTCGGCGCCGCGCCTCATCGAATTCCTGCCGCTGATCAAATCCTCCACGGCAGCCCTGCGCGACTTCCTCGGCGTCTACTATCGATACCACACCTCATCGATCTACAAAGGGAAGATCCTCAGGTCGGTTACGTGCCTGTACGAGCGCGACTCGATCGTCGAGTACGTCACGGTAGAGCGGTTCCCTCTCCAGGGCAGCGAACGTGGTGTGGGGTACTCCTTTACCTATCACGGGTTTTGCTTCCTGCTCGGCGACCGGATATTCATGATCGACTTCGAGGGCCGCCAGAAGAACGAGATGACGTTCTCGGTGCTCACACCTCAGCATCGGCGGCCGATACGGTATCTGTATGGATTGTTGACCGGGGTGGCTTCGTCGTCCTTTCGGCAGCCGTTTTCAACCAAGCTCGCGGTCAGCTATGTCGACCGCGGGCCGATTCGGAAAAGACACCTGCGCGACGCGACGGCATTGCTGCCGTTAGACCACTCGATTCCTGTCGAGATACGAGACTATTTGAATGCCAGCGACCAAAACGTCATCTGGGGCGGCGAGGGTTGATGTGACGTCGCATAACGGATGGATCCGGTGCGGGAAAGTGACGGGGCTGTCTCGCGCGAACTGTCGTGCCGACAGCCCTGGTCCATGGTTGCGATGCGCTCGCGCGATTCGAGCTAGGCCTTGCACGTCCCCGTGCTTGTGCGAACGATCAGTTCTGTCGGCAGAATCACTTTCTTTGCTTCGGCGGGCCCGGCACCGTCCGCGTTCAGAAGTTCGTGAAGCATTTGGGCTGCAACGCGCCCTTTCTCGACAAGCGATTGCCTGATAGTCGTCAGGCCCGCCCCCACGGCTTCGGGGATATCATCGAAACCGACTACCGACAGCTGTTTGGGCACCGATATTCCCCGCTCCCTGGCGATCGCCAGCATCGAGAGAGCCATCACGTCGGACGTCGCGGCAACTGCGGTGATGCCTTTCTTCTCGAGCAGCCGCTCGGCAGCCCAATATCCGTCGCCATAGTCGAACCCGCCGGCTTCGACGACGACCAGATCGTCGAACGAAAGTGCGGCAGCCTGTGCGGCCGCCAGATGTCCGGAGAGGCGCTCCGATACCACGTGTTCCGTGGACGCCTGGATCCGGCGTCTGGAGACGAGCCCCTTGTGGCCATCAGGTCTTAATCGTTCGGCAATGATTCCAATACGGCGATGCCCCAAATCAAGAAGATGCTGCATTTGAAGCTTGCCGGCGCCAAAGTCGTCGATGCCGACGAATGGAACGCCTTCGATGACGGGCGCATCGACCACCACCATCGGAATGCCTTGCTTGAGAGCGATGTCTATTCCGGGATAGTCGTCGGGCAGGCAGTGAACGATCAGGCCATCCACGAGACCTCTAAGGGCGAGGCTCATGCTCCTGGCATCCCCGCTGCCGCCAGCAATATCCTTTTGCAGTGGGAAGAGGGACAAAGCCACGCTCGACAACTCGCCGAACTCGCCAATGCCTTTCAATACGCCGATGGTCGACGGGTCCGCGAATGCATAGGGGAGCGCATCCATGATCATCAAGCCAATGGCGCCGACTCGTCCTGAGCGCAGGCTGCGGCCTCGGACGTTCGGGCCGGGATAGCCCAAATCCTTCGCGACCTTGAGAATATGTTCGCGCTGAGAGCCGGATATCTCCGAGGGCTTGTTGTACGCGTATGAAACAGCGGGCTGTGACACCCCCGCGGCAATCGCAACATCTTTCATTGATACGGTACGCTTCATACGCGGGCGAGCAGGGCTGAGATAGCATGAGGAAATTGTACAACGATGTCGCCCCGCGGCTATACGGTCAGCGATGCTACGTTGGATGGCGCCGGATGGGGCGCCACGCGGAGCACCGGGTTACATGACCAGGCGCGCCATCGTATTCCTGAGCTGAGCTGCTACGTGTGCCGCATTTTGCTGCTGCTGCTTCTTGCAGAACAGTTCGCAGCTCCACCATCCCAGGTAACCGGTCGCCTTGACTGCATCGGTCCATTGCTGCAAGTCGAGCACGCCTTCTCCGGTCGGTACGTCGCGTAGCACGATTTCGTTCGGGATTCCGCCGCTGAACGTCAGCGAATCACATACGTGTACACCGTAGATGAGACGTGCGTCCAGCTTTGCAATCTCGTCGGGGGTCACGCCGGACGTATAACAGTGCCAGTAGTCAATCACGATCTTCACGTTCGCGCGCCCGGCAGCGTCGATCAGTTGAATCGACTTGTCGATGCCGCTGACGGGAGCCCACGACAGCGTCTCGAGATACAGGACCAAGCCACGCTCCGCGGCCATGTCGGCCAGTTGCGCAAGATTCTTCGCGGTGACGTTGATTTGATCCCTGTGAGGCAGGCCTAGAACGCCCGTATAACGGTCTGTCTTCCCGTACTGCGTCCATTCGATGACAGCCTGCACGTCGACCGGTCCGGTCAGCACCTGGACGCCTCGTGCGCCAGCGAACGTCGCAAGTTCGAATAGCTCTTCGGCACGCTTGAACATCGCGGATGCTTGTTCGCCTTGCCGCTCGATGTCGATCAGGAATCCCATCCCGGGAACGTACACGTCCTTGAGCAGGGCGTTCAAGTCTCGAGTGCTGTAGCCCGCGGCGAGGTAGGCCTCCAGCTTGTTTGCGCCCAGTTCGATGCCATCGAATCCGAGTGCAGTCATCGTGTCGAGGTCAGTGACCAGGTTGGAAAACCTGGCGACAGTGGTATGAAGAATCAAGGCGTTCGCTTGATGTTGCGCGGTCATGTTCAAGAGTCCGGTTCAGTAAAGGGAGGAACTGTCTCGCGTCATCTATTGCCTGACGTCGAGACGTGAATCAATCTTGTTTTGACACGGCTGCTTGCAACGCGAACAGCATCGTGCGCCGAATCAAGTCGACAACGCTGCGATCGTCCGATCTCCGTACCTCGCCTGAGCCTCGCTAGCGGCGTCCATGGAGCCCAGCGGCGAGAAGCAGGCCGTAGGCCAAAAAAAGCCGGCGCGAGTCGAGATTCGCTTGGCGCTGGTTGCGTGAATCTGCTTTTCGATTGCACAGATATCCGTCTGCTTACCACGTGCGTCAGTGGAGTGCCGTCCTTTCCTTGTCGGAAAGTGCGGTACTCCACTGAGTCGAGTTCGAGGGGCGCGCCGACCAGGGACTGGACGACGCGACGATTCGCGATCACGTCGGATCGGGATGTGTCACACCTTGATTGCCGCGTTGCGACCCAGAACGAATCGCATCACCACGTAGTAGACGAGGCCGAGGACCAGCCAGCAGGCGCCCATCTTGAGCGTCAAAACACGCATGGCCGACATCAGGGCAAAGATGATTGCCAGGGCGATGATGGGCAGGATCAGGTGTTGGAACACCTTGCCCGAGCGCTTCTTGAACCAGAAGTATCCGATCAGCGAGATGTTGACGAGGATGAACGCCGTGAGCGCTCCGAAATTCTGAAAGAGGGCGATGTCATCCAATCGGTCTTGAAACTCGAGTGCGAGCACGAGCGTGACTGCCGCCACGAAAATATTTGCAACCCATGGTTGACGGTTCTTCTTGCTCAGTCGAGCGAATGCATGGGGCAGTTGTCGGTCGCGACCCATCGCATAGATAATTCGCGTCACGCCCATCTGACAGACAATCGTGCAAGGCACCCCGAACGCAAGAGCCGTGCTGATGGACGTCAGGCCGAACAACCAGTTGCCACCGGCGTAGCGCGAGATGTCATAGAACGCGCTGTCGGGAGACAGTATATGTGCGCCCGGCGCGAGATCGGCCGCGATCCAGGTCTGTGCAACGAAGAGGACTGCGATGATTGCCAGGGTCGCCATGCCGGCAAAGCCGAGAAGATGGCGCTGGTCATGCCGCACTTCCTCGCCGAGCGTCGTAATCGCATCGAAGCCGAGGAAGTTCGTCGAGCCGAGCAGGATGCCCGTGCCGATGCCGGCCCACGTGAACGTGCGGGCATCGAAGAACGACACCATCGTCAGCGTTCCGTGTCCCTTGCCGTGAGACAGGGCCCAAATCCCGACAACCACGAAGATGGCGAGGACCACCATCATTGCGTACAAGAAGATCTTGTTCACCTTCGCTGTGACGGAAACGCCGACAAGATTGAGTGCCGTCCCCATGCCGACGAACCCGATAATCCAGATCCACCGCGGAATCCCGGGGAACAGGCTATTCATCGCTGCGCCACTGACGACCGCCAGCAGTCCGGGGATGATGATGTAGTCCAGGAAGACCATCCAGCCCGCGAAGAAGCCGGCGAATTCTCCCAGGCCGTTCAGTGCGTAGGTGTATGCGGACCCCGCGACCGGGAACTCCTTGCTGAGCACCTGATAGCTGCGCGCAGTGAAGACCATCGCCAGGACACTTAGAACATAAACGAGCGGCACCATGCCGCCGCTCGCATTCGCAATCACGCCATATAGAGCGAACGGCGCGATTGGCAGCATGTAGACCATACCGTAGACGACAAGGTCCGTGACGCTGAGCGCACGCCGCAATGTCAATTCGCCATTGGAATCGTTGCCGGCCGTGGGGCTCGAGATTCCTTGGGTTCCCAGTTCCCGGGAGGTTGTGGTTGTCATTGCTTAAGCATCCTTATGAACTTCCGATGTCACAAGTGGCCGGATTGTCGGTCATGAAATCCTGCCGCCGCCAGAGAAGAGCCGCTACGGTCTCATGTCACCAGAACGATGACTTATACGTATAAGTAAAATCTTCCGTGTGCCAATTTCCGGTGTCAACTGCGGGATAGCCAACGTTTACCCCTACGGGCTCTCAGCTGTCGGCATCCATCTACAAGTTCGACGTTCTCATCCAATGCGCGAAGTTGGCGAGCGGGTTGGCGCGGCGTGGGTGCTGTCGCTTCAGACGTGATTCGGCAGCGTCAATGCGACGCGATTTATCGCGCCACTTTGCGTCATAAATGATGGCGAAGCGAAGTTGCGGGAACCTGCTCGTTGCTTGAAGATATTTCGCTGGGTCACCGGAAATCCGGGAGACGGGTTGCCGAACCGGTCTTCGATACTACGTCTTCCGAGAAACGAACTCACAAGCCTGGCTTTCCACTTCAACTGCATTGTGCGAGGTGCAATCGACGTCGAGAGTCGGTCGAGCCACGCCATGGCGGATTCGTGAAGGCGGGAAGGGGCGGCGACATCGATGGACTTCTGCGCGTGGTCAGTGCGAGCTCGATGGACATCCGCACCGGCGCAGAGAGTGCGGCAAGTTACTTGAGCGAGTGTAGAGAAATGACTAATCGAGACAGAAATTCGGTCGACTATATCGTTGTCGGCGGGGGCTCGACCGGGTGCGTTATTGCATCGCGCCTCAGTGAAGAGAAAAGCGTGAGCGTCGCGCTCCTCGAGGAAGGACCGCGGGACCGCAGTCCATACATTCATATCCCTGGCGCCTACTACAAGACGGCGCAAGGCCCACTCCTCAAGCGCATCCCCTGGCACCCGACTGCGGAGCAAGCGCGTACCGAAACGCCGACGATGGTCCAGGCTAGCGTGCTGGGTGGCGGCAGTTCCGTGAACGCGATGATTTACATCCGCGGTGTTCCGTCGGACTACGACCAATGGCGCGACGCCGGCGCGATCGGATGGGGTTACGATGACGTTCTGCCGTACTTCAAGCGCTCGGAAGACAACGAGCGCTTCTGTAACGAGGTCCATGGCGTCGGTGGTCCGCTCGGCGTGTCCGACATTGCGCACATTCATCCGCTGACCAAGGCGTGGCTCAAGGCCTGCCAGCAATCCGGCTTGCCATACAACGAGGACTTCAACAGCGGTCATCCCGCCGGTTGTGGTCTCTACCAAATCACCGCGCGCGACGGGCGGCGCAGCAGCGCTGCTGTTGCATATATCCATCCGGTACTGAATCGGCCCAATTTGGAGTTGCATACTGGCGTGCGCGTCACGCGCATTCTCATCGAGAGCGGTCGTGCCGTCGGCGTCGAATGCGTGCGCAACGGACGAGTCGAGCAAATGCGGGCCAATCGCGAGGTGATCGTCTCGGCGGGGGCGCTCAACACCCCGAAGCTGTTGATGCTCTCCGGGATAGGGCCGTCCGCGGAACTGAAAAAGCACGGGATTGCTGTCGAGCAACACCTTCCCGGGGTGGGCCAGAACCTTCAGGACCACATCGAAATTTCGCTCGTCTACCAGTTAAACGGGCCGCATAGCTATGACAAGTACAAGAAGCCGCACTGGAAAGCACTTGCCGGCCTGGATTACCTGCTGTTCAAGAACGGACCGGCCGCGTCGAATTTGATTGAAGGTGGTGCTTTCTGGTGGGGCGACAAGGAAGCGTTGACGCCAGATATTCAATATTTCATGGTTGTGGGCGCCGGTATCGAAGAGGGCGTCGACAGCGTGCCGGGTGGTAACGGCTGCACCGTCAACCTCGGCCAGATTCGACCGCGATCGCGTGGCTACGTCAAGCTGACGAGCAACGATCCGACGGACGTTCCGCAGGTGTACCCGGAATACTTCAGCGACCCGTACGATCTCGAAGCGGTGGTCGACGGCTGCGAGAAAGCCATCGACATCATGGGCCAGCCCGCGATGAGCAAGTACATCGCGCAGCGGATTACTCCGGGCGGGCAAGCGCTGAGTCGCGGCGAACTGAGAAAGTTCGTCCAGCAGGATGCTCACGCTGCCCTGCATCCCTCCGGCACTTGCCGCATCGGCACCGACGGCGATTCAGTCGTTGATCCTCATCTGCGCGTTCACGGCATCGAAGGGCTGCGTGTGGCCGACGCTTCTGTCATGCCGAACATCATTTCGGGCAACCTGAATTCCGTCTGCATCATGATTGGCGAGAAAGCAGCCGACCTCATTTTGGGCAAGCCGGCGTTGGCGAGTGTGAAGCGAGCCAGCCCGTATGCCGAGAAAGAGTTGATGAGGACGGCCTGACGCAAGACAGCGGAGCGCTCCGTTTCGGGCGCGCGGCGGGCCGGGTCAAGAGATAACGTGGCCGGCAAACCGTGCCGCGCGGGTTCCATGCTCCGATCGCGGGGCAGGGTGCGCGTGCGGAACTGCCGTGCACCGAGAATCCGGACGTGCCGCCCGGCTTGAGGCATGCGTTCGCCACCGACGTCAGGCGCGGCATCATGCCGGGCGCCTGCATCTGCCGTGCCCTAGATCAGCCGGAGCGTTTCGACCTCGTCGGACGAAGCGGCGTTGCGGCGAGTTCGTCGGTTGGGGGTGGCGGTCTCGACGGCGAGGTATGCGATCGAATGGTTCCGGCACGCACATGGGCGCTATATCGCGAGTTCAGATAATCATCGAAAAAATAACCATTTGGTACATGCGTCGGCGCGCATTACAGTCTCGCCTCCTGCTGCCGGCTGCGCCGGTCATTCCGACGTTATTTCAGAAACCTGCCAAATGAATCGTTTGATGCGTTCTCCGGTCCGCCGCATGGCGGCAGCGCTGTTCATGCTCGGTCTCGCGCCTGCCGCCCATGCGGCCCAACCGACGCTGCGCGTCGGCATCGACGCCGAATCGTATCCGCCGTTCTTCTCGAAGGATTCAACCGGCAAATGGAAAGGATGGGAAATCGATGTGCTCGATGCGGCGTGCGGCAAGCTGAACGTGCGCTGCGAACTTACCGACATTGCGTGGGACGGACTGATCCCGGCGCTGCAGAACCGCAAGATCGACGTGATCTGGTCGTCGATGACGATTACCGGCGAACGTCAGAAGGCGATCGATTTCAGCCGCGCGTATTACGAATCGCCGACGGTATTCGTCGGCGCGAAAAGCGATAGGCGTCGCGTCGATTGCGCGGTGCCCGCGAGCTTCAAGGGCCGCGTGATCGGCGTCGAGGCCGGGACCAACTTCTCGGCCTTCCTCGATGCGCGCTTCAAGCAGGACGCGCAGATCAAGGCCTTCGACAAGTTCGACAACGCGCTCGCGGATCTGGTCTCCGGACGGGTCGACTACGTGCAGGAAGCGAAGGGCCTGTTCACGGCCTTCCTGTCGTCGCGCGACGGGAAGGATTTCGAGGTGAAGGCCACCTGCGCGGACAACCCCGTGCTGGGTCTCGGCATCGGCGCGGGCGTGCGGCAAGGCGATGCATTGCGCGGCCGGCTGTCGAGCGCGATCGCGCAATTGCAGCACGACGGCACGTGGGATGCGATCACCGCGCGCTATCCGAACCTGAAGGGCACGATCGAGAAGGGCCGTTGAGCCGATGGCCGCGGATGATTCGGTGCTGGCGTTGCTCGCTTTCGGCGACGGCGGTTACGGCCGCATCTTCGCGAGCGCGTTCGCGCTGACGCTTGGCGTCGCGGCTGCGTCGTTCTGTGCCGGCACGCTGCTGGGTGTCGCCGGCGCGCTCGGCAAGCTGTCTCGGCACACGCCGCTCGTGTGGCTGGTCCGGCTTTACACGACGCTCGTGCGCGCGCTGCCGGAACTGTTGTGCCTGCTGCTCGCGTTTTATGCGGTCGCACCCGCGGTCGAGGCGGTCCTGCGCCGCAGCGGCCTGGTCTCCGACGGATTCGCATTCGATCCGTTCGTCGTGGCCGCGTTGTCGCTCGGCTTCATCCAGGGGGCCTATCTGACCGACATCTTCCGCGCGGCGCTGGTCAACGTACCGGTCGGGCAGATCGAAGCCGCGCACGCGTACGGAATGAACCCGTGGCAAACGCTGACACGCATCCGGCTCCCGGTCGCGGCTCGGCTCGCGCTGCCCGGTGTCGGCAACGTGTGGCTGAACGCGACCAAGGACGCGTCGTTCATCAGCGTGCTCGGCTCGTTTACGGATCTGTTGAAGGCGAGCCAGCTCGCCGCCGGCGCGACGCGGCACTACGTCTTCTTCTATCTGGTCACGGCCGCGCTGTTCCTGCTGCTGAGCGTCACGTCGACGGGCATTTTCGCCGTGCTCGAACGGCATGCGAATCGTGGCACGAGGCGTGCCGCCACATGAACTTCTCACTGCCGTTCCTGCTCGACACGGTGATGCCGAAGCTGCTCGCCGCGGTGCCGACGACCCTGGCGCTGATGCTGCTGTCCGGCATCGCCAGCGTGCTGATCGGCATTCCACTCGCGCTCGCGGCAAGTTCGCGTCATGCGTCATGCCGCTGGTCCGCGCGCGGCTGGATCATGGTGATTCGCGGTACGCCGCTGCTGGTGCAGCTGTATCTGCTGTATTACGGATTCGGCCAGATCGTTCCGCGCGAATGGATGCGCGACAGCTGGGCGTCGCCACTGCTGCGGGACGCGTTCTGGTACGCCGTCGTCGCGTTGAGCGTGAACGAGAGCGCCTATGTCGCGACGATCCTGCGCGGCGCGATCGCCGGCGTGCCGGCCGGCGAGATCGAGGCAGGCCATGCGTACGGGATGACGCGGGCCGGTGTGCTGCGTCGCATTGTCGGTCCGCGTGCGTGGCGGCTCGCGCTGCCCGCGCTCACCGGCGAAGCGATCCTGCTGATGAAATCGACCGTTCTCGCGTCGACCGTCACCGTGTTCGACGTGATGGGGACGGCCAACGCATTGCGCTTCGAAACGTTGCGTGTCTACGAGCCGCTGGCCGGCGCGGCCATCGTCTATGTCGTGCTGGTCGCGATGCTGACGATTCCCGCCGCCCGTCTCGAGAGACGCCTCAATCGCTACCTGACGCGCGAGCCGGACGACCGTGTACTGGCGGCGCGGGCACGTAACACGTCGTCGGGCGTGTGGGCCGCACCCAACTGATTTTTCTGTTTCTCATCGAGCATGACGATGGCTGATCCTCGCCCCCTGTTGTTTTCCCTGTATGAACAAGCCAGCGTCGGTTGCGGCGGCGCGCCGAGCCTCTGGACCCATCCAGCCGACGAGCGGCTGCGCGCCAATACGCTCGCGTACTGGTCGGACCTCGCGCGCAAGGCCGAACAGGCCGACCTCGACATGCTGTTCTTTGCGGACGTGCTCGGCCTGTACGATGTCTACGGCGGCTCGGCCGACGCGGCGCTGCAGTGGGCGGTGGAGTCGCCCGCGAACGATCCGATGATGCTGATCCCCGCGCTCGTCGCGCAGACCGAGCGGCTCGCGTTCGGCGTGACGGCGAGCACGACCTACGAACATCCGTTCGCACTTGCGCGGCGCTTCAGCACGCTCGATCACCTGAGCAACGGGCGGATCGGCTGGAACATCGTGACGTCCTACCTGACGAGTGCGGCACGCAATTTCGGCCTTGACCGGATGATCGGCCACGATGAACGCTATGCACGCGCGGAGGAGTTTCTCGACGTCGTGTACAAGCTGTGGGAAGGGAGCTGGGCGGACGACGCGGTTGTCGCCGACAAGCACGAGCCACGCTACGCGCGCGGCGATCGCGTGCGGCCGATCGCGCACGAGGGGACGCACTATCGTGTCCATGGCCCGCACGTCTGCGCACCGTCGCCGCAACGCTCGCCCGTGCTGATTCAAGCCGGCTGGTCCGGACGCGGACGCGAATTCGCCGCCAAGCACGCCGAAGTGGTGTTCGTCGCGAAGTCGAACCCGCACGAGATCCGCGCCGGCCTCGACGAAATTCGGCGGCTGGCAGTCGAAAACGGCCGCGCGGCGGACGACGTGAAGGCGCTGACGGTGCTGCGGATCGTGACGGCGCGCTCGTCGAGCGACGCGAAGGAGAAGTACCATGCGCTGCAGCAGCACTATCACCAGCAGGCGCAGCTCGTCAGCTATGCGGGCGACACCGGCATCGACATCGACCGCTATGCGGACGACGAGCCGCTGACGACGCAAACCGACGGGCTGACGTCTTACGTGATGCGGCCCGACGGCAGCGGCCGACCGCTGACGGCCGGCGACGTGCGACGCAAGTTCGCGAGCGTCACGCGCGGCACCGACCTGATTCTCGTCGGCTCGCCGGACGAAGTCGCGGACCAGATCGCGGAACATGCGCGCGAGTCGACGACGAGCGGTTACATGCTCAATCCGCTGGTGAGCCCGGGCACGCTGGATGATTTTGCCGAGTGGATCGTGCCGGCATTGAAGAAGCGAGGCCTTTATCGAACGACGCCGCCGAGCGGTACGTTCCGTTCGCGTCTGGGCGGGCGCGATCGCCTGCCGGACAGCGCGTATGGTGCGTCGTTCCGACAATCGGCGGCGGGCGAGCGCTGACTGCTTGTCTGCCGGGTCATGGCAGGCCGCCTCGCGGCGGCCTGCCATGACCCGGAACAACCTATGCCTTCACCGCGGTGGATTTGCGGTAATACGCCTGGCCGGTCTCTGCGCGCAGTCAGAATTTGTGGCGAATGCCGATGCGCAGCGCAGCCTGATGACTGCTGCTGGACGCGGTCAGGCCGTTGATCGAAGCCACTGCCGGCTTGTTGGTGGAGTCGGTGCCCGACGCTTTCTGAAAGACCCCGATGAAATAGACGTCCGTTCGCTTGGAGAGGAAATAGTCCGCGCCGATCGAGCCCTGATGGTAGGTGGCGCCGGGATTCGAGCCCGTCGACGTGGCGGTGCTTCCACCCTTGGTGTAGTCGTAGGCAACGCCAAGCAGCAGCGCTGGGCCGAGCTGATAGCGGAAGTTCACTTCCACGTTGTTGAAGTTGGTCGACCCCGAGTAGTGGTTCGGATTCGGGCCCGACGAGATCGTGTCGCCCAGCCCGGCAAATCGCGTGTACGAATACGTCGCACCGACGGTTGCGGCCCCGATCGTATAGGCGGCGCCCGCTCCTGCGACCTGATAGGTGTGTGCCGACATGAATCCGCTGATCACGGGTGTAGTTGCGTTTGCTGTCGCGGCAGTCAAGGGGGTTGCCGAACTGTCTCCGAAGAATCCGACGTTGGCATTCCGTACATTCAGGTAACCGACTCCGAGCGTAAGCGGACCGCCGGCATATCCAACGCCCACCGACCACACCTGGTTCTGCGTGACATTGCCGGCGACGCCGCCAAAGCTGTACAGCCCACCGAACGTGACGCCCCCGATATTCGGGCTGGTGTACTTGACTGCGTTATTGGTTCGCTGACCGTTGTTGAAGTTGTCGATGTCGCCAGGGTGGGCGCCGATATAGCCGGCCCATTGGTGACTGATGGCCATCGGCGATGCGTAGTCGACGACCGAATCGTATTGCCGGCCAAGCGTTACCGTTCCCAGCTTGCTGTCGGCGAGGCCGACGTAGGCCTGGCGTCCGAAGAGCAGTCCACCTTGACCGAGGCGGCCATTATTGACGTCGAAGCCGCTTTCTAGCGTAAAGATCGCCTTGAGACCACTCCCGAGGTCCTCGGTGCCCTTGATGCCCCATCGGCTGCCCTGCAGCACACCGCTTGATAGATTGAAGAGTCGCTTGCCGCCACTGGACGTGGCGACATTGCTGGTGTAGTTGATCCCCTCATCGATGACGCCGTAGAGCGTGACCGTGCTTTGAGCATATGCTGCCACGCTCAAGAGCGTCGAGCTTGCCAAGCCGGCAGCCAATACCTTTTTCATATTCGTCTCCTCTCGTCCTGATTGTTTATTGCACTTGATTTGATTTGTTGGATTGAATCTCTGTTCAACGAGAAAGCTGCTCGAGTCCTACGTTTCGAGTACGTGGCCCCATGATTCCTATGCAGAGCATGACGACCGTCATGGCCCCGGCAATGAAGGCAAATACGCCGCTTGTGCCAAAGTGCTTCAGGATGTCTGCAATGATGAAGGCGGAAAATATTGCAGAAAGGCGGCTCCACGAGTAGACGAAGCCTACGGCTCGCGCGCGAATGCTTGTCGGGAAAAGCTCGGTTTGATACGCGTGATAGGTAAAGGAGATGATATTTCCCGCCAACGTCAGACAGACGCCCATCGCGACGAGGAAGATGGTGTCGCGAAACTGGCTGAACAGGAGCCCGCAGACAATGTTGATCAGGCTCATCACGACAATTACCGTCTTGCGTTCGAACCGGTCCGCGATCAGCAGACCGAGCAACGGTCCGACGGGTGCGGCGATTGCGATAATGCTCGAATACATCAGGCTGTGCGTGACGGTAATTCCCTGTTTGATCAGCAAGGTAGGGACCCAGCTCGCGAAACCGTAGTATCCGATCGTTTGACAGACATGAAATATCACCAGCATGACGGTGCGCTTGCCGAAAGGCTTGGTCCACATGTCGCGGAACGTTGTCCGTGGTGCGACGGGATCAGGTTCCGACGGTGGCGGAAGCGGGCGGCCATACTCACGCTCGACTTGTGCTTCCAGTTTTCTCAGGATCGCATCCGCTTCTTCCAGCCGTCCTTTTTGTGCAAGCCAACGGGGACTCTCCGGCAACCGTAGCCGGACCCACCACACAAGGATGCCGCCGTGTGCGCCCAGCAGGACGACCCAACGCCATCCGTCAAGGCCAAGAAACGACTGTGGAACGAGGAGGTAGGAGAGAAAAGCAACAAGGGGAACGGCGGAAAAGCCGATGGCCTGGCCCGTTGCGAAGGCACGCCCCCGAATATGCTTCGGGACGAGTTCGGAAATGTACGTGCCGATAGTGATCAGTTCGACGCCCAGGCCAAGACCGGCGATGAAGCGCCAGATATTGAGGCCGAGCGCGTCGTCCTGGAACGCCATGACCGTATTCGCGGCGACGTAGGCCAGCAGCGCATAGGTAAAGATGGCTCGTCGTCCGAACCGGTCGGCAAGGAATCCGCAAACGAGTGTCCCGATGAACAGTCCACTAAACAGCGCGGCAATAAAACTTGCGACACCCGTCGTTCCGAATATTCCATGGGTCGTCTGGGATAGGACGCCGCTCTTGATGAGTCCCGGCGCAATGTAGCCGGTGTACATCAGGTCGTAGATCTCGAAGAAGTATCCCAGGCTGAGCATGACGACCATCATCCAGACGGCCCGGGTGGGCGGCAGGCGATCAAGCCTTGCCGCAATGCCACCGGCAGAAAGCGCTGCCTGCGCGGTGGCGCGAGATTGATCGACCTGTTGGGTGTCGCCGGAAGACCGGTTTCCCGGCGCATAGGCAATCGTCGTTGATGGTCTCATCTGTGTCTCCTGGATTCGGTCTGAAGCCGATTCTTAAGGGTGTTTTCAAGGGGCGCGCGGCTAGCTGCGCATCACTGAACAGGAACTACCCGATCCGGTTGAGCGCGTGCTTGTATTCCTTGCCCTTTGCTGCATAGGTGGCTGCATTCGCCGCCAGGTTGGCGACTTCGCGTGCGTTTAGTTCCCTCGCCACCTTCGCGGGTGAGCCGATGATCAACACGTTGTCCGGAAACACCTTGCCCTCGGTGACAAGCGCGCCGGCACCGACGAGGGAGTTTTTCCCGATCACGGCACCGTTCAGCACCACGGCTTGAATTCCGATGAGGCTGCCGGCTCCGATCTTGCAACCATGCAGCATCGCCTGATGTCCGATGCTGACGTTCTCCTCGACGACTAACGGAAAGCCCGGGTCGACATGAAGAACGGCGCCCTCTTGCACATTGCTGTTCGCGCCGACGAAGATGGATTCGTTGTCGCCCCGCAAGACGGCGTTGGTCCACACACTGGCACCCGGGCTGATGATTACCTGGCCGATGACAGTCGAACCTTCGGCGACGAAGGCAGACTCCGCAATGACAGGCAGGCGATCGCCCAAACCGTAAATCGGCATACGAGTCCTTGTTCAGTGATGTGCGAAATGCGATATGGATAGGCTCTTGACGTGCAGAGCATTCGATTAGCCTGCCGAAACAGGTGGATGCCGAGCTTCCAACGGTCCGATGCAGCCCATTTCGTCGATCTGATCCAACGTGTAGCCCAACGATCGAAGCACTTCGAGCGTGTGCTGGCCAATCGAGGCGATCGGCAATCGTGGCTGAAGCCGAACGCCATCGATTGACAGCGGCAGCAGAGGCATGTCGGTTTCCGATCCGTCTTCCAGCCGGAGCCTGGCCAGGCCTCCACTCGCTCTGAGGTGTGGGTCGTCAAACAACTCTTCGGGGCGCGTGATGTTGGCGAACGGAACGTGGTTCGACTCGAACGCCGTGGCGAGTTCGGACGGCTCCCGAAATCGGAGTGTCTCCGCGAGAGCCGGAATCATCCATTCCCTTGCAAGGACACGATCGTTGTTCGATTGCAGGCGCGCGTCCGCAAGCAGATCAAGCCGACCGACGATGCTGCAGAGCGCCTTCCATTGCGCATCGCCCGTCGCCGCGATAAACATTTGATGCCCGTCTGCGAGATGGAACACGTCGTAGACGGCCCACGCATTGATGCGCTCGGGCATTGGCGCTGCCGGCTGACCGGTCACGGCAAACTGTTGCATGTGCTGCGCGGACAACAGGACACAGTTCTCGAACAGCGCCGACTGTATTTCCTTGCCGCGGCCGGTGGATTTGCGTTCGTAAAGCGCGGCAAGAACGCCGATTACTCCGAACATGCCGCCCATGATGTCGTTGACCGAGCTACCGGCGCGAAGCGGGCGCCCAACCGGCCCCGTCATGTAGGCGAGCCCCGCCATCATCTGTACCACCTCGTCGAGGGCGAGTCGCTTATCGTATGGGCCGTTCAGGAAGCCCTTGTGCGAAACGTAGACGAGGCCGGGGTTACGGTCGCGCAGCGTTGCATAATCGAAACCCAGTTCCTTCATCCTGCCGGGTTTGAAGTTTTCGACAAAGACATCGGCAGTGTCGACCAGTTTCGACAAAGCTTCGCGTCCGCTCTCGGTGCCGAGATCAAGGGCAATGCTTTTCTTGTTTCGATTGAAGGTCCGGAAGAATCCGGCACCCGCTCCGAGAAGCCGTCGCGTATTGTCTCCCTTCGGGGGTTCGACCTTGATCACCTCCGCACCCAGATCGCCCAGGATCATGCCGCATGTCGGTCCCATGACCATGTGCGATAGTTCGACGACGCGAATGCCATCAAGAGGGAGGCCGGAAGCGATGGTGCAAGCGTCGTGTTCGATATGGTTCATTACTGCACCCCGTGTGCGCTCAGTTGCCGAGGGACCGAGCTTTCAAGAATGCCATCGCGCGCGATACAGCCATAGAGCGGTGCTTCGGGGATGGCGCGGTTCAGGATGGCCCTGTTCGCGATGAGCTTCTGCAGATCGATCCCGGTTTCGAAGCCCATGCAGTGCAGCATGTAGACAAGGTCTTCGGTCGCGACGTTACCTGTTGCGCCCGGTGCGTTCGGGCAACCGCCCAGACCGGCGAGCGACGCGTCAAATTCTCGAATGCCGTGCTCCAGGGCGACTACGGTGTTCGCCAGGGCCAGTCCTCGGGTATCGTGAAAGTGCAGGCTGGCTATTTTGTTGCCAGCCGCGGCAAGGAGGAGGTCGAGGAGGCGGCCGACATGCAGCGGCGTTGCATGGCCGGTGGTGTCTCCGAGCGCAACAACGTCCGCGCCCGCTTCAAGTGCATGGAGGACGATTCTCAGTACATCGCGCTCGGGCGTATATCCTTGAAAAGGGCATCCAAAGACCGTCGACAATCCGGCAATCAGTGTGGTGCGGGCCCACGCCGGATCGCTGTCCCGCAGTTCCCGCATGCGTTGAAACTCGGCAAGCATCGCGTCGGGCGTTTTGCGGACGTTGGCAAGGCTGTGCTTTTCGCTGACGGAAATGGGCACGACGATTCGATGCGCGCCTGCTTTCAGCGCATTCTCGGCGCCCTTCAGATTGGGGGCGAGTGCCGTAACATGCAGCCCTGGAAGGGTGACGGTGTGTGCGACGATCTGTTCGGCATCGGCCATCTGCGGAAGCAATCGGGCCGGAACGAACGAGGCGACCTCGATGTGCCGTACGCCAGCGTCGTAGGCGGCGTCGATCCATGCTTTCTTGTCTTCCGTCGGCATGATCTCCGGGATGCTTTGTAGCCCATCTCGAAGTCCGACTTCCTGTACAACGGCGGTTTTTGTCACGTTGCAGCCTCTGCTCATCTAACGAACCTTGAGATTGCCGATTCGGGTTCGATGGAACAACGTGCAGAGCGCGACGGCATCCATCGTCCTTCGCGATGGCTTGGCAGGGCCTTTGGGCGGGCCTTCGGGCGCGTCCGTGTAATCCCTGTCAGGGCAAATCCGGTCGCTGTGAGGGGGGCGGGGCCGCGTCCATCAGGTGGTCGAAAAATCGGCGTGCGGCAACGGACAGTCCATCGACTTGCCGAACGCAGATGACGAACTGCCGGGTGGCCCATTCGTCTGATAGCGGTATTGCGTGGAGATCGTATGTTTGGCGGTATTTCGCGATCGCCTCGAGTGGCAGAATTGCAAGTCCGAGGTTGAGTTGAACGAGGCGGCAGGCCGCCTCGAAGGTCGATACGTTTGCACGATACCGTAGCTGACGCCCGTGCTGGGAAGCGACGCGTTTCATCAGCGAGTTGAGGGCGGCATTGACCGAGAGACCGATTTGCTCATGGTCCAGCGTATCCGCGAACGACAGGGTGGCTGCGCCGGCGAGCGGGTGACTGCCATTGACCGCGATCGCGAAGTGGTCGGTGCGGAACGGCAGCATCTGTACGTCCGTCCCCCCCACGAAATCACGGCAGATGCCGATGTCCGCGATTCCGTCGGCGATGCCCCGCACAACCTCCGTACTCACCCGCTCCTCGAGAACCACGCTGATCTTCTCGTTCGATTTCAGGAACGACGCAATCAGGTCCGGCACGAATTCGACGATGGAAGAGACGTTTGCAAGCACGCGAACAAGCCCTCGCACGCCGGTCGAGAACTCGCTCAAGTCCGCTTGCAGGGCTTCGATGCCGCTCATGAGATGCCGGGCGTGGCGCAGGAGAATTTCGCCGGCCGGTGTCGGGGCGACCCCGCGTGCCCGCCGCAACAACAACGTGGTTTCCAGCGCCTGTTCCATATCGGCAATGCGCTTGCTGATCGCTGCCGCCGCCATCGATTCCCGTGTGCTCGCGCGCGCGATGCTGCCTTCCTCGCAGGTGGCGATGAAGACCTTGAGCGAGGTCGGATCGGGTTGCCACATCTCGTATATCTCCTGTCGCAAATGCCGATGACGATCGATATCGAGGTCGGCGCTGTCGCGCAAGAGCTTAGCCCAAATGGGCGCGCTGCACTCGACGGCGGTGCCGGGTCGGCTGACCTCGTGACCGTCGGCGTTGCCGAATTGGTCCCGCGGCGCCGACCGCCGGGGCGTGCCGTGGTTGAACACGCCCGTCGTGCGCCGCGATCTCGTCATCAACCGAAGCGATCGACCCGAAACGGAAACGGATCGGCGATCGGTTCGGCCCCGGTCATCATTTCCGCAAGCAAACGCCCGGTGACGGGGCCGAGCGTCAATCCATGATGCGCGTGCCCGAATGCGAACCACAATTCCTTGTGATGCGTCGCGGGACCAATGATTGGCATCATGTCCGGCGTGCACGGCCGGCGGCCGAGCCACGGATGTTCGTCCAGCCGTTCGCCGAGCGGAAAGGTTTCGCGTGCGATGGGTTCGATCGCGTCGAGTTGCACCGGGGTGGGCGGCGCGTCGCATTTCGCGAGTTCGACGCCCGTCGTGAGACGGATGCCGCGCGCCATCGGCGTGATCAAGTAGCCGATCTCGGCATCGAGCACCGGCTGATTCAGGCGTGCACCTTCCTTTGTCGCGTAGTGCATGTGATAACCCCGCTTGGCGGCAAGCGGCAGTCGATAACCCAGGCGTGTGGTGACGATGTCAGACCACGGTCCCAGTGCGACGACGGCACTACGCGCGTCGATGCGGCCCGCATCCGTTGCGACACGCCACTGCGGCTCGAGCGTCGCCGCATCGCCAATGAAGATTCGGCCGCCGAGCGTCTCGAAGTAGCGCGCATACGCGGTGACGAGCGCGTTGGGATCGCTGACGGAGTCGGCGTCGACATAGCGCAGTGCCCCAGCCAGCACATGACTCAACGATGGCTCGTCGCGCCGCAGTTGTTCGGCATCGAGCGCCTGATATGCAACGCCATATTCGGCGCGCCATCGTTCCGCTGCGCGCAACTCGGCGTCCTGCTTGTGCGCACTGCGGAACACCTTGAGCCAGCCGCCCGTGCGTAGCAAGGCCTGTGCGCCCGAAGCTTCGACCAGCGCACGGTGCTCGCTGACGCAATGCTCGATCAACGTCGAGTACGACCGCGCGATGGCAGCATGGCGATCCTGGCGCGAGTGATACCAGTAGCGTTGCAGGAACGGCAGCAGCTTCGGCAGGGCGCGCGCATGATAGCGCACATCGAGGGAGCGATTAAGGGCGTGGCGCAGCAGCGTGGCGGGGTCGCGTGGAAACGCATACGGATAGACGCCCTCGCGCTGAATCAACCCCGCGTTGCCGAGCGACGTCTCGTTGCCGGGCGCCTTGCGGTCGACCAGCGCAACGGACAAGCCGCGCTGTTGCAAGTGCACGGCGACGGATACGCCCACCATGCCGCCGCCGAGGACCAGCGTATCGAACTTCATGGCCATGAAGTCATGCAAGCGCGGTCACGGCCACCTCGACATCGAGGCCGGTTTTCATCAGCAATGCCTGCACGCAGGCGCGTGCCGGTGCATGGCCGGAAGGTACCCACGCGTCCCAGACCGCGTTGAATTCGTCGAAGTGTTTCGCGTCGCTGAGCCACACGTTGGCCGTGATGACGCGGGTCTTGTCGATATGCGCCGCAGCAAGCAGCGTATCGATACGACTCAGGACTTCCGTCGTCTGCACGGTGATCGATGCGCCAGCCGTAGCGGGTATCTGTCCCGACAGATGAACGATGCCGTTGGCGATGACGATCTGGCTCATGCGTGCATTGGTTTGCAGGCGTTCGATTTGATTGGACATGATGGATTGGGGTTGTTTATACCGATGGCATGCCGGCCGGGCCGTCGCCCGCGGCATCGAGAATGGGCGGCGCGGTGACGATTGACTTGAGCGCCGGGTTTGCTTGCGTGAGTGTCGACAGGTCGGGGCGCGGCCGGCGCAGCGTGGGCTCCTTGGCGAACGCCTGCTCCATCGCATGCGCAACGGCCAGCGTCTTGAGATCGTCGCGAAACGGGCCGACGATCTGCAAGCCGAAGGGCATGCCCGCGTGATCGACGCCGCACGGCAGCGAAATCGCGGGATGTGTCGTGAGCGTGACGACGTACGTCAACGCCAGCCAGCGATAGTAGTTCGCCTGTGCGCGGCCGTTGATTTGCGTGGCATGCAGCTCGCGCCACGGAAAGGGAGAAACGGGCGTGGTGGGCGACACGATCACGTCGTAACGTTCGAATGCGCGCTGGAAGCGCCCGAAAATACGCGTCTGTTCCGCGTGTGCCCAGGCACTGTCCGCGAGGGTCATCGCGGCGCCGATCTCGTAGTTCGCGCGTGTATTCGGTCCGAGCGCATCCGGCTCGCGCGCGTAGGCGTCGCGAAGTCCCGCGACGAAGCTTTCCGCGCGGATCACATCGAATGCGCGGTGCACGTCGCCGAGATCGAAATCAACGGGCTCGCATGTGCGTACCATCTTGCGAAGCGCGGACATCCGGGAACGGAACAGTGCCCGGATATCGTCGTCGACGTCGCACGCACCGAAGTCTTCCGTATAGCCGACGCGCAGGGTGGCGAGATCAAGCGCGGGCAACGCCGTGAAACCGGGTGCATCCGTCTCGTAGCTCAGTGGGTCGCCCGACGAGAGCCCGGCCGTCGCTGCAAGCTGCAATGCTGTTTCCTCGACGTCGCGGCCCATCGGTCCGACGACGGAGATGGGTGTCCATCCGAGCAGCCGCCGGGAGTTCGGCACGAGCCCCGGCGATGGCCTGAATCCGACTACGCCGCATTTCGATGCGGGAATGCGGAGCGAACCGCCCGTATCCGAGCCGGTGCAAATCGGCAGCATGTCGCAGGCGAGGGCGACGGCCGACCCGCCCGACGAGCCACCCGCATTCAGTTCAGGATTGAACGGATTGCCGGTCGCGCCCCATACCGGATTGCGCGTGTTGGCGCCCGCCCCGAGTTCCGGCACGTTCGTCTTGCCGACGAGAATCGCGCCGGCGGCGCGCAGCCTTTCGACCAGCACCACGTCGCGAGACGGTACATGGCCGCGCGACATCGGCGAGCCGTAGGTGGTGAGCAGCCCTGCCGTATCTTCGAGATCCTTCACCCCGAGCGGCAGGCCGTGCAGCAGTCCCAGGCGTTCACCGGCGAGCACTTTGCGCTCGGCTGCCTTCGCTGCGTCGCGCGCCGCGTCGTAGCAGGTAGCCGTGATCGCATTGACCGCGGGGTTGATGGCTTCGATCCGTTCGATGCACGCATCGAGCAGTTCGACGGGCGAAATCTCTTTCGCGCCGATCATGCGTCGCAACTCGACGGCATTGCGGCTGACGAGATCGTCGTTATCGGACATGGGTTTTCCTGGATGCCAAGGTTCAGGAGAGCGCTTCGCCCGTGCGATCGCGCAGCCAGATCACGGGTACGAGCGAGATCGCGCAAGCTGCAGCGACATACCACGCGGGCGCGAGCGCATTGCCGGTGCGCGCGACGAGCCAGCTCGCGACGAACGGTGAGAATCCGCCGAAAAACGACGCGCTCACGACGTAGGTCAGTGCGATGCCTGTCGCACGCACGTGCTTCGGGAACAGCTCCGGTATCATCACGAGCACGGGCACGATCTGCCCGGCGACGAACAGCGACAGGAACACGGACACGGCGCACAGCCGCCATGCCGAAGGCTGGGCCGACAACCACGCAAACGCGGGATAAACGGTCAGCATCAGGATCACCCGCGACACCACGAGCACGCGCTTGCGGCTGTAGCGATCCGCGAGCTTGCCGGCAATGGGTGCGGCGGCGAACAGCACGAGCGAACTGACCATGCCTGACACAACCGATGCGGTCGGCGAAAGGTGCAGCGCCCGCACGGCGTGGCTTGGCAGGAAGAACGCCGTGATGTAGACGGACACCGAGCCGCCGAGCTCCGCGAACGTGCCGAGAATGGTCAGCCTGAGGTGCGTGGTGAGTGCGGCCTTCAACGCGCCACGTCGATGCGTGCCGCCGGACGCGGAATCGCTCAGTGTTTCCTCGAGGCGTCGACGGATCAGCATGCCGACCGGCGCCGCAACGATGCCTAATACGAACGGAATGCGCCAGCCCCAGGCGAGCACGGCTTCCTTGGGCAGCATCGTGTTAATGAGTGTCGCTACCGCCGCGCCCAGCGCGACACCGAGCGCGGTTGCGGAGAAATTCCAGCTTGCGAAGTAGGCCCGGGTCGAATCGGATGCATATTCGACGAGCAATGTCGTGCCGGGGCCAAACTCGCCGCCTGCCGCGAAACCCTGAATCAATCGCGCCGCAAGCACGATGAACGGTGCGACCATGCCCGCCGCCGCCGCATAGGTCGGCGCGCAGGCGATCAGCGCGCAACTGAGTGCCATCAGCATGATGGTCAGCACCATCGCCTTCTTGCGCCCGGCACGATCGGCGTATGCGCCGATGACGACGCCGCCGAGCGGTCTCACGACAAACCCCACGCCGAACACGCCGATCGACAGCAGAAACTGGTTCACTGGCGAAGCAGACGGGAAAAACAGTTGTCCTATCTGAATCGCGAAGAAACTGTAGATGGTGAAATCGTAGAACTCCAGCGCCGTGCCGAGCGTCGTCGCGGCAATGACCTGGGTCTTCGACAGACCGGCTTTCTCCAATGCAAGCGCTGACACGGTGGCGGCTCCTTCTGGACAGGCCTCGATGCGAGTTATCATATACGAGAAAAAATTAATTCTCGTATACGACAAAACCCGTATGACTGTCCAGGGAGTACGTTTGATGGCAAGATCCGCCGCGCGCAAGGCGCCCGCACCTGTCGAGGCTTCAGCGCAAATCGATCACAAGGCGGTTGGCGCGCGTTTGCGCGAGGCGCGCAAGGCGCAGGGCCTGACGTTGACGGATTTGTCGGCGCGGTCCGGCATTGCCGTGTCGACGATCTCGAAGGCGGAGCGCGGCGACATCGCCCTTACCTACGACAAGTTCGCGGCGCTCGCCCATGCGCTGGAAATCGGCTTCGACGAACTGTTCGGACGCGCGCGGCCGGCCGCCACGGGTCATATCGTGCCGACCTTCACGGCCGCCGGGCAGCAGATGGTCTACAACACGCCGAACTACGAATACCACATGCTCGCCAACGAGCTGACGGGCAAGCGCATGGTGCCGATGCGTGGCCATGTGCGGGCCCGCAAGCTCTCCGACTTTCCAGACTACATTCGCCACAGTGGCGAGGAGTTCGTGTTCCTGCTGCAGGGTTCGCTCGAGCTCAGGTTCGAGACTGGAGCGGTGTTTCAACTCAAGCCCGGCGACAGCCTGTATTTCGACAGTTCCGTCGGACACGTGTATCTCAGCACCGGAAAAGCGCCCGCGGAGGTGCTGGTGTGCTGCGTTGACACTGACGCGCATCGGCGTGCCGATGCGTCGCCGGGTATCTGACCGTGTTGCAACCGCGCGCGACGTTGCCGGCCAGGCTGCACCAACCAATCGTCGTCGCGCTGCTGCGGACAAGTGCGATACCTTGGCGTCCCGCTGCTTCTGCCTTCTTCCGCAGTCTCTCGGCCCGCGGCATGCCCCACCACTGCGGGCCACGCACGCGAGCCGCGCATCAGTAGATCGCGTAGACTTTTTTCACCGGTTCAATGATGTCCCAACGCCCGGTCCAGCCCGGCGGCAGGATGACGAGATCGCCCGCGCCGATTTCGACGACTTCGCCGCTCGCGTCATCGGTCAGGGTAGCGCGCCCCGACAGGATGTACGTGAACTCCGTATCGGGACGGTTGACGATCGGCCAGCCGCCGGGTTGGCACTCCCATATTCCAAGGTTGCCCGTTGCGTTCTTCGCGAGTTCTTGAGTGGCGATCTGAGGATCGCCCCTGTCGGCGCCGGTGCGTTGCCCGCGAGGGGTCAGCTCGGCCGATGCAATTTGCTGTGCCTTCAAGACGGTGAATTGGTTCATGCAAGCCTCTCTTAATGCGCGCCCGTCAGCTTTTCCATAAGCATGGCAGTACGCGATGGATGATGGGTCCACTTCTCTTCGCGATCGCTCAACCCCGCAGCGAAAAGGCCGCCGTTGATGCCGAGCCAACGCAACGGTTCTGCTTCCCACGCAGGCGACCGGTGATTGACGAGCGGCAAGCTATTGACTTCCTCGTCAACACCAAGGATGAGATTGCGCAGAATGCGCCCGGCCAGATTGCTGGTCGCGACACCGTCCCCCGCATAGTTGCCGGCCCAAGCGATGCGAGTACGCCTGTCCATGCTCACGCTTGGACACCAATCACGGGCGACACCGAGCGCACCGCCCCAGCGGTGAGTGATGGCCGCGTCGGCCAGTTCCGGAAAGAGCTCCACCATCGATTCCCGGATTTGGTCATGAGCATCCCCGAGGTCATCCGACATCGTCGATCCCCATCTATATGGGGCGCCGCGACCGCCGAAAACCAGTCGCCCTTCGGCCGTCACCTGGCCATACACGCGAAGATGGCGCATATCGTTGAACGCGAGACGATGGTCGAGGTGCAATTTCCGGCGCAACTCGAGCGGCAAAGGCTCCGTGGCAAGGACGAGGGAGTAGAGGGGAACGACGGAGCGATGATTTTCGGGTTGCTGACACGAGAACGCCTCCGTTGCACGGACGACCGTCTCTGCCTTTACCTTTCCGTTGTCCGTGCTGACGACCCCCGGTCCGATGCTGATGACCTCGGAGCGCTCGTAGATGCGCGCGCCCATGCTTTCGACCAATTTCGCCAGGCCGTGCACCAGTTTTCCTGGATGGATGACCGCGCAATGCTCCGTGTAGAGCGCACCGATCACATTCGTCGCACGCACCTTTTCGCGCGCTGCAGCGGAATCCAGCGCCCGCCATTGAGCAGGAAGGCCGAAACGCGTGGAAGCCTCCACGGCCGCGCGAGCCCGGACAAGTTGTGCGTCGCTGCGAGCCAGGGATATGAAGCCTTCCTTTTTGAAATCCGCATCCAGACGTTCCAGATCGAGCACCCGGCCGATCTCGTCGACAGTCTCGTTCATGGCCGCCTGCAGATGCAGGGCGGCATCATGCGAATACATCTGCGCCACGCGCGAAAGTGAGATCGGGAAAATCGCCGATGCCCATCCACCATTGCGTCCGGAGGCACCAAACCCGACGACATCTCGCTCGACAAGCACCACTCGCAGCGAGGGCCGGGCTTTCAACAAGTAGTACGTGGTCCAGAGTCCCGTGTAGCCAGCGCCGACGATGACCACATCCGCATCGATCGAACGGGTTAGCTGCTGGCGTCCCGGCCCGGGCTGAAACCACAGCGGCTTGGTTGACACACTCGGGCTCATTTGCGAAGGCATTTCTGATTCTCGGTCATCATGGAACAACTCGTCGTCGGCCAACGTGGCGGGCGTGACGAGCAACAAGGGGCCGCAGCCATGGCGGCAAAACAGGCGTTTGCCCACGCATGGGCGTGCTCTGAAATTGCACGGTAAAAAAATACACGCAAATATTTTTTCGTGCAAGAAATTTGTGGGGCGGTGCTTTCCTGTGAACGAGGGTACGCGTGATGATCTGCCACCGGCAGGTCCGGGTTGCACATTGAACAACGTCGAGCCGTTCATATCCGCAGTTGCAACGCGCTGATCTGATGGCGGCTATCCATTGCCCAAGCGCTCCTGCCTTTGTCTGCAGTCGGCCTCTGCGATAAAAAAAATGCCGGTCCTGGGACCGGCCAACACGCGATGCGTGGAGATATTCAGTGAAGGGCAGGAAGGTGCCGACGGGTACGCGGTTTCGGTTTTTCCCGTTGTGGCGCAGCTATCCGGCAGCCCTTTCCGCTGCAATGAGCGTCTGTGCGACCAGCATCGCGATCGTCATCGGACCCACTCCACCCGGTACGGGCGTGAGCGCCGCACAGCGCTCGCGTAGGCCTGATGGATCGACGTCGCCAATGCCGCCCGGGTGATACCCTGCGTCGATGACGATCGCGCCGTCCTTGATCCACGAGGACTTGATGAAGTGCGGTCTCCCGACCGCAGCGACGACGATGTCGGCGCGCCCGATCTCCTGCTCCAGGTCGACCGTCTTCGAATGGCACAACGTGACCGTGGCGTTCGCGTTCGAGAGCATCAGGGCCATCGGTTTGCCGAGAATAGGGCTCCGGCCCACCACGACCGCACGTTTGCCCGACACGTCGATTCCGTAATGCTCCAGTAGCGCCATGATGCCGGCTGGCGTGGCGGAACCGAACGCCGGCTCGCCCAGCGCCATGAGGCCGAACCCTGAACTTGTTACGCCGTCGACATCCTTTTGAAGCGCGATCCGGTCGAAGCACTGCCGTTCATCGATCTGGGGAGGCACGGGATGCTGGAGCAGGATGCCATGGACATCGGGATCCGCGTTCAGGGAATCGATGCGTGCAAGCAGCTCTTCCGTCGTGGTTTCGCGGGGCAAGACGAGCGCGCGGGAATCCATTCCGATTCGCCGGCAGGCGTTCCCCTTCATCTTGACGTAGGTTGCGGACGACTGGTCGTCGCCGACAAGGATCGTCGCGAGGATCGGCGTACGGCCACCATTTCGGTGCCGCAGGGCCTTCGTGCGTTCGGCGAGACTGGTCGCCACTTGTCCTGCCAGTCCCTTGCCATCGAGGGTGATGCTCACCATGTCACTTTCCAGGGGCGCGAATTGCGTTACTTGAATACGACCGTCTTGTTTCCGTTGAGGAACACACGGCTCTCGATATGGAACTTGACGGCTCGAGCGAGCGCCAGTTTTTCGGAGTCGCGACCGGCGGCGACCAGCTGTTCGGGGGAGAACGTATGGTCGACCCGTTCCACGACCTGCTCGATGATCGGCCCTTCATCGAGATCGCCGGTAACGTAGTGCGCCGTCGCACCGATGAGTTTTACGCCGCGGTCGAAAGCCTGGTGATAGGGTTTGGCGCCTTTGAATCCGGGCAGGAACGAGTGGTGAATGTTGATCGCCTTGCCTGAGAGTTCCCTGCACAAATCGTTCGACAGTACTTGCATATAGCGGGCAAGTACCACCAGATCACTGCGCGTGTCCGCGAAAATCTGCAGCAGCTTGGCTTCCTGCTCGCGCTTGTTCTCCGCCGTGACCGGCAGAACGTGGAAGGGAACATCGTGTCGCTCGACCAGGGAGCGAAGATCCGGGTGATTGGAAACGACGGCCGGAATGATCATCGGCAGCTCGCCCATGCGCTGGCGATACAGCAGGTCTTCCAGGCAGTGATCGAACTTCGACACCATGATCAGCACTCGGGCTCGATCGTCCAGCGCTCGCATTTCCCATTGCATGCCGAAAGCGGATGCCGTGGCCTTGAATGCTTCACGCAGTTCGTCCGCAGTCGGGCCAGGGTCCGTCTCGGTGTGAAATACCACGCGCGAAAAGTATCGCCCCTGGTCTTCGTCATCGAACTGCGCCATCTCGGTGATGTTGCACCCGCGATCAGCCAGGAAATTTCCGATGGCTGCGACGATGCCGCGCTTTCCGCGGCAGATGACTTTCAGAACAAAAGTTTGCGCGGATCGCGGCGGCAGCGCTTCATTGATGGAGGACATCGGGTTATTCCTAAGAGGGAAAACGAGCATGCGTCAGGACGGCAAGATGACAGCTTGGGTTGCATGTGCAAAAAAATAACTCGCTATGTTTTTTGTTGCAAGAATTTTTTCTCGCGAATATATTTTCCCTACAAACCCGGGTCGTTGGAACTCCTGGATGCCGAAGCGGCCTGTCGCAACGAAGCGACGCAGCGTTCGGCATCGCGGGCGCCTGCCGGGCTATCGCACGCGATGGAGTCATGCAGCGGGCGACTACGCCACCCTACCCGATGCAGCCTTCGGTGGAATGAGTTCTGGAAGTGCACCCAAAAAGGTCAACGAAATGATGAACCAGGTTCCTGCTCACGCAGACGTAGTTATCGTCGGAGGGGGCATTGTCGGATGCTCGATCGCATACCATCTGACCAAGCTCGGCATTACCGATGTCACGCTTTTGGAGCGGAAGCAGTTGACTTGCGGGACTACGTGGCATGCCGCTGGCCTGATCGGGCAACTGCGCAACAGCCGCCAGATGACCGAGCTGGCGAAGTACACGTCGGAGCTTCTCTACGAACTGGAGCGCGAGACGGGGCAGGCGACCGGTTTCAAGCAAAATGGCTCCATCAGCCTTGCCCTCAACCCGTCGCGTTTCGAGGAGCTCAAGCGCGGCGCATCGATGGCGAAGAACTTCGGGCTGGACGTGCAGGTGATCGGTTCATCCGACATCAAGGAGCTCTGGCCGATGCTCAATCTCGACGGGGTGGTCGGCGGGGTGTTTCTTCCCAAGGACGGCCAGGCCAATCCGACCGACATCACGCAGGCTTTCGCGAAGGGCGCACGAATGCGTGGCGCGAAGATCCTCGAGAATCAGAAGGTCGAGAAGCTGCTGGTCGAGAACGGTCGAGCGGTCGGTGTGCAGACGGCCGAAGGCGTGATCAAGGCCAATACCGTTGTACTGGCGGCCGGCATGTGGTCGCGCGAGCTCGCCGCGCAGATTGGTGTGTCACTGCCGCTGCATGCGGCGGAGCACTTCTACATCGTGACCGAATCGGTCGAAGGGCTGCCCGGCAATCTCCCGGTGCTGCGCGTGCCGGACGAGTGCGCCTACTACAAGGAAGACGCCGGCAAACTGCTGTTGGGTGCGTTCGAACCCGTCGCGAAACCGTGGGGGATGAAGGGCATTCCGGAAGACTTTTGCTTCGACGCGCTTCCCGACGATTTCGATCATTTCGAACCGATCCTTCTCGACGCGGCCAACCGTGTCCCCGTCCTCGAGAACACGGGAATCAAGACGTTTTTCAACGGACCTGAAAGCTTCACCCCTGACGACCGCTATCTGCTCGGCGAGACGGCGGAGGTGAAAGACCTGTTCGTGGCCTGCGGCTTCAATTCGATCGGTATCCAGAGTTCCGGCGGCGCGGGCAAGGCGCTCGCGGAATGGATCCGGGATCGCCGTCCTCCGATGGATCTGTCTGATGTCGATGTGCGACGCATGCACCCGTTCCAGGGCACGAAGCGCTACCTGCATGACCGTACCGTGGAAACGCTCGGCCTTCTGTATGCGATGCACTGGCCGTTCCGCCAGTTCGACACGGCCCGTGGTGCACGCCGTTCTCCGCTGCACGACCGCCTTGTCGCGGCCGGGGCCGTGATGGGGGAAGTCTCCGGATGGGAACGTGCAAACTGGTATGTGAAGCCCGGACAGAATGCGAGCTACGAATACAGCTGGGGGCGGCAAAACTGGTTCGAGAACGCCGGCGAAGAATGTCGCGCGGTGCGCGACGCTGTCGGGCTGTTCGACCAGACGTCGTTTGCCAAGTTTCTCGTGCAAGGTCCGGACGCCACGCGCGCGCTCAACCGGATCTCCGTTTCGGACGTCGACGTGCCTGTCGGCAAGATGGTGTACACGCAGTGGCTCAACGAGAAGGGCGGCATCGAGGCCGATCTGACGATCACGAGAACGGGACCCACGTCGTACATGGTCGTTACCGCGGGCGCGACCCAGAGCCGCGACTTCTCCTGGCTGGAGCGCAATATTCCGGCTGGTGCGCAATGTATCGCCACGGACATTTCTTCGAGCCTTGCCGTGTTCGGGATCATGGGGCCGAACTCGCGCGCGCTGCTTGAAAAGGTGTCGGGCGCGAACCTGTCGAACGACGCGTTTCCGTTCGCGACTTCGCGCGAGATCGAGATCGGATATGCGCGAGTGCGTGCGAGCCGTATCACGTTCGTCGGCGAACTGGGGTGGGAACTGTATGTGCCGGTGGAGTTCGCGCTTCACGTTTATGAACTGCTCGTCAAGGAAGGTGAACAGTTCGGGTTGCGTCTGGCCGGCTATCACGCGATGAACAGTTGCCGTACCGAGAAGGGCTATCGACACTGGGGCCACGATCTGACGATCGAGGACAATCCGCTCGAAGCGGGTCTCGGATTCTGCGTCGCATGGGACAAGCCCGACGGCTTCATCGGCCTCGAAGCGCTGCGCGAAGCAAAGGCGGCCGGGCCGCTGACGCGCCGCATGGTCCAGTTCCAGCTCGAGGATCCGAGCAAGCTGCTCTATCACGAAGAGCCGATCTGGTGTAACGGCAGCATCGTGGGCTCGATCACGTCGGGCATGTACGGCCACCGTATCGACGCGTCGTTGGGCATGGGATACGTGTACAACGCCGATGGCGTGACCGCCGACTGGTTGGCTCAAAACAGGTTCGAGATCGAGGTCGCGTGGGAGAAAGTGCCCGCGAAAGCGAGCCTTGCTTCGTTCTACGATCCGAAGAACGAACGGATCAAGTGCTAGTTCCCGGGATAACGTCAGTGACGGCCCCGGGAGCGGGGCGGAAAGGATACAGAGATGAAGATCGTGGTTGCCGTGAAGCGGGTGGTCGATCCGAACGTGAATGTCCGGGTGAACGCCGACAACACCGGGGTTGATACCGCCAACCTGAAGATGTCGATGAACCCGTTCGATGAGGTGGCGGTGGAGCAGGCCGTACGGCTGAAGGAAGCTGGGGCCGCCGGTGAAGTCGTCGTCGTGTCGATTGGCCCGGAGAAGGTGGCAGAGACGCTCCGTACCGCTCTCGCGGTCGGCGCGGACCGCGCCATTCATGTTCAGACGGACGTCAACGTGGAGCCGCTCGCGGTCGCCAAGCTGCTGGTCGCCGTGGTGCGCAAGGAAGAGCCGACACTCGTACTGCTGGGCAAACAGGCGATCGACGACGACAGCAACCAGACCGGGCAGATGCTGGCAGGTCTGCTGGACTGGCCGCAGGCCACGTTCGTGTCGGCGCTGGCGCTGGACGGCGGGAACCTGCGGATCACGCGTGAAGTCGACGCCGGCACCCAGGAGCTCGTGTTGAAGATGCCGGCCATCGCGACCGTCGATTTGCGCCTGAATGATCCCCGGCACGCGTCATTGCCCAACATCATGAAGGCCAAGAAGAAGACGCTGGATACGATCACGCCAGACGCACTGGGCGTGGACGTGACACCGCGCGTGGCCGTCCTCGAGGTACGTCCGCCCGCGCAACGGCAGGCCGGGCGGAAGGTCGCGACGGTGCAGGAGCTCGTGAAGGAAATCAAGACGGTATTGGAGGCACGCTGACATGGCAGCGCTCGTTCTGGCAGATCACGATAATTCAGCGGTTGCTGCGGCAACCCGAAACGCAATCACCGCGGCCCGGGAGATGGCCGGCACGGTCGACGTTCTGGTGGGTGGAGAGAATTGTCGCAATGTCGCGGAGGAAATCGCGCGCCTCGAAGGCGTCCGGAAAGTTGTGTTGGCCCAGGCACCTTCGCTGGCGCATTACCTCCCGGAAAATGTTGCACCGCTGCTGGTCCTGATGGCTGGCGAGTATGAGCACATCGTCGCCCCTGCGACGACCAACGGAAAGAACGTGTTGCCGCGTGTTGCCGCACTGCTGGATGTTGCGCAGATCTCCGAGATCTCGGCGGTTGTGTCGAACGACACGTTCGAACGCCCGATCTATGCCGGCAACGCCATTGCCGTCGTCCGATCGAAGGATCCGGTCAAGGTGGTGACGGTGCGCGCGTCCCGATTTGCGCCGGCCGCCGATGTCGGCGCTGCAGCGTCGATCGACGAGCTCGAGTACGACGCAGACGCGGCTTCCAGCCGCTTCGTGCGTGACAACGTGTCGATTACGGAGCGGCCCGATCTGGCGACCGCTACCGTGGTCGTCTCGGGCGGGCGTGGTCTCGGGTCGAAGGAGGCGTTCGACTCGCTCGCAGCCCTCGCCGACACGATGAACGCGGCAGTCGGTGCGTCGCGCGCCGCGGTCGACGCCGGATTTGCGCCCAGCGACTTGCAGGTCGGGCAGACGGGCAAGGTGGTCGCCCCCGATCTGTATGTCGCGATCGGTATTTCCGGCGCCATCCAGCACCTTGCCGGCATGAAGGATTCGAAGACGATCGTCGCCATCAACAAGGATCCGGATGCGCCGATTTTCCAGATCGCTGATGTTGGCCTGGTCGGGGATCTTTTTGCCATCGTGCCCCAATTGAGGGCGGCGCTGGGCTCGGACGCGGCGGATTGACGGCGGCGCAAGGCGATCGGCGCTCGCGGATCAAAATCATCGTATCAATGTCTGCCGAGCTTTTCTGCCATCGAAAAACACGCCAAAATTTTTTTGTGGTAAATTTTGGAGGAATTTTTTACTCAATCAACGAGCGAGGATTGAAATGGTGCAAGTCGCGCGCGACGGCGGAGAAGGCACCGCCCTGGACGATTTTGCATTCGACCGGTTCGCTCTCGGCAACGAGATCCGCAAGCTGCGCAAGGCTCGATCAAAGACGTTGGCCGAGATTGCGCTCGCGACCGGCCGTTCGATCAGTTTTATCAGTCAACTGGAGCGCGGTCGCGCGGAGATTTCGATCTCGGATCTGCGGCGCGTGGCGCAGACGCTCGGCGTGCCGCTCGGATGGTTTTTCGTCTCCGAGACCAAGCCAACCGCGGAAGTGGGACGGATCGTGCGAGCGGGGGCCCGCCGACGCCTGGGCAGCGCTATCGATGGCTTGGTTGAAGAACTGCTTTCGCCGAACATCGGTGGCGCGTTCGAAACCTTTCTGAGCACCTTCGCGGCCGGCGCGTCGCTCGCAGAGCCGGCGCTGCGGGATACCGAAGAGGAAGGCTACGTCGTCAAGGGGCAGCTGGATATCTGGATCGGTGGAAACCATTTCGAGGTGTCGGCGGGCGACAGCTTCCGGATCGCGAGAGAGGAATTCCAGTGGGCCAACCGCGGTGATACGGACGCGGTGGTTGTTTGGGTGATCGCTCCGCCGACATATTGAGCGCACCCTGCGCGGCGATCAACGAGTCACGACGCGGCGTTTGGGCCGATCCGCGCAACGGCCCGTGGATCGTGGCCGTTGGCGGCTTATGTCTGAAGAACTTTTGTCGGGACAGGAATGAGCAAGATCGTAGTGATTGGAGCGACCGGCACCATCGGACGGGCAGTCGTGTCGGCACTGGGAGGGCGCCACGACATAATCGAGGTCGGCGCCACGCGCGGCGCGTATCACGTGGACGCCACCGATATCAGTAGCGTACGTCGCCTTTTCGAGCAGATCGGAAAGGTGGATGGCGTCGTGACCACCACGGGGCGAGTCCACTTCGGTCCACTGTCGGAGACAACTGTGGAGCAATTCGAGCTCGGTCTGCAGGACAAGCTGATGGGGCAGGTCAACGTCGTTCTCGCCGGACAGCAATGGATGAACGACGGCGGATCCTTCACGCTGACCAGCGGAATCAGCGGGCACGAGCCCGTTCGCGAGGGCACCAACGCATCGTGCGTGAATCTTGCGCTCGAGGGTTTTGTGATGAGCGCGGCGACCGAACTGCGCCGGGGCATGCGTATCAACCTGGTCAGCCCCACCATCCTCGAGGAGTCCGTTTCGGTTTTCGGCGACTACTTCCTGGGCTTTGAGCCCGTCAGCAGCGCCCGCGTCGGGCTTGCCTATCAGCGCAGTGTCGATGGTCCTGACACGGGTCGCGTGTACCGCGTCGGATATTGACCATCTTTTAACGCCGGCGCCGGCATTCTGCTGGTCCGGCGGCCCCCGTACGACCTTCCTTCCTGTTTGACGTGCCTCTGTTCGGATCCTGAAATCCGAACACACCGATGTGCCGTTTCGTCGCGTTGGCCGCGCATCGGATGACGACGTCCTTCATCGCTTCCGCTACCTTGCGGCTCCTTTCCGTACATTTGATCCTCGGCTTGGCAGGTTTGCGGCCCTGCGTCATTGACGCGCCCGCGGAGCCGGCGAGGGTGTCGAGCGCGTCATTCCGCGCGCGCTTCGGCCTCGGGCGCTTGCTCGCCATGGGTTTCATTTGTCAGTGAAAACGATCACCAACAATCTGCTTCAAGAAAAATTACCGGCTACTGGTTTGTTGCAAAAAAAATACCATGTAAATTTTTGTTGCAGGAATTTATTGACGTTCCTATAGTGGCCCCACCTGACCCGCGTGGGGGGCGAGGGGCGTCATCGATTCTTGCGCCGCGCGTGCGGGGACCGAGTGATTCGACTCGCGGTACATGGGGAGACGAAAGCGGTTCGCAGGTGCAAGCGACGAAATAGCGTGGCAGTCCTAACCTTATCGCCGCTTGCGACTTGCTTGCACGTCAGGTGTCGATGCACATGTGCGCGATGCCCGGCCTTCGACAGGTCGGGCCATCGAGCCGATGCGAGCGACGTGTTAGCGGACTGAAATCAAACAATGACGGTTTGGAGAACGATCGATGAAAAAGACTTGCATTGCAGCATCCGTTTTTCTGGTTTTCTCGGTTCCGGCGCTCGCGCAGAGCACGGTCACCCTGTACGGCCTGATCGACGAGGGCATTGATTTCACCAACAACGCCAAGGGTCACAAGGCTTACCAGATGGAGAGCGGCTACCTTGCCGGCAGCCGCTGGGGCATGAAAGGTACCGAGGATCTGGGCGGCGGCTATAAGGCTGTGTTCCAGATCGAGAGCGGGTTTGACGTCAATACGGGCAAGCTCGGCCAAGGCGGCCTTGGCATGGGTCGTCAAGCGTACGTCGGTATCGACAACGAGCGCTACGGTCGTGTGACGCTTGGCCGTCAGTACGACTCGCTGGTCGATTATCTGGCGCAGACGACGGTGACCGGCGGTTGGGGCGGCTACATCTTTGCTCATCCGTACGACAACGACAACGCGACCAACACGTTCCGCGTGAACAATACGGTCAAGTACGCAAGCCCGACGATCGCCGGCGGTCTGAACTTCGGCGGCACCTATAGTTTCAGCAACGACACGAACTTCGCGAACAACCGCCAGTACAGCGTGGGCGCGCAGTATGCCACGGGCGGTCTGCTGCTGGCCGCTGCATACCTGCAGGCGAACAACCCGTCTGCGACAGCATCGGGTGCGATCAATAACGGTGGCGACGAGAACTTCGTGGCGCAGCGACTGCGGATTTTCGGTGCGGGCGTCAACTACACGATCGGGGCTGCCACGCTCGGATTCGTCTACACGAACACCTACGTGTCTCAGCCGTTGAGCTCCGGCTATGTCGGCGCGATCACGCCGACGGCGGGGACGCTTTCGTCGCTGCGTTTCCAGAACTTCGAAGTCAACGGCAAGTACCAGTTCACGCCGGCGTTTTCGCTCGGGGCGGTTTACACCTACACGCACACGAACTTCAATACGACTGCCGGTAACGCACATCCGAACTATCACCAGGCGGGTTTGATGGCCAACTATCAGCTGTCGAAGCGGACGAACGTCTATCTGCAGGGCGCCTACCAGCATGTCAGCGGAGACAAGACGGGTTCCGTGCTTGATGTCGCATACGTGCCGGGCGCGGCGGACGTGTCCTCCAGCCGCAATCAAGTCGTCGTGCGCGCGGCGATCATGCACAAGTTCTAATCGAAAGCGCTTCTGTCCGACACAGGGGGCCGCCATTTGGCGGCCCCCTGTGTCGTCCTGGGCCGATGTTTTGGCGATGCTTGCCGGGTTTGGCCGCGATGTATGTAAGTGCTGCGGAACACCGGCGATGACTGCTGAACGTGTTTCCGGGTTGCGCGGCGGCACGATTTCCATCGCGAAAACGCGACGGACATGGCCCAACATGCCGGACTGCCTAAAATTCTCGTCAGAGAAAAAAATAAGGTAAATTTTTTATTGCGAAAATTTTAGGACGCTTCTATAGTCGAATCACGTTGAAGTCAGGGTCATTGTGTACACGCTGACGAAACGACGGTTGAGGTTCGCCAGCCTGCCTGGACCTCGACTTTCAGAGGCGCGCCGATGCCCGCCAGTCAGGACTGGAAGGTGTTCAGGACGCTGCAGCAGGTCGCAAAAAAGCGTCAATCGAGGAGATGAAAGTTGGCTGCGAATGTTTTGAACAAGCGCATTGAAGTCGCCCCGCCGCAACCGGACGCGACAGTATCCGGCTGGTACCTGACATCGGGACCGGATCTGCCGCTGAACCCGCTGCCGGGCGACGTCACATGCGATTGTCTCGTGATTGGCGCCGGATGGATGGGGCTGCATGCAGCCCGTCGATATGCCGAAGTGCGGCCGGATGCCAAGGTCGTGCTCGTCGATGCAGGCCGTATCGGCAACAACGCATCCGGGCGCTGCATGGGCTTCGCTATCGACCTGGCGCACAACCCGCGAAAGCACGACTTCGTCGAGGACGATCAAGGCAACCGCGACGAACTCTATGTGAACCGGGAAGGCAACGCCTACCTGCAGAGCGCTGTCGAGGAGCTGGGCGTCGATTGCGACTGGGATCCCCAGGGCAAGTATCACAGCGCCGCTACCGAGCATGGCGTTGCCGACCTGGTCGAGTTCTCGAAGGCCCTGGACAGAATGGGGCAGAAGTATCGCTGGATCGAGCGTGACGAAATGCGGGCGATGACGGGCAGCAAGCACTACATCAAGGCGCTGCACCATCCGGGCACGATCCTGCTGCAGCCCGCGAAGTACCTGAAGAACGCGGCGCGGGTATTGCCGAAGAACGTCGCCGTCTATGAGAACACCACGATCACGGCGGCCCAGTTCGGCCCGTCGCAACACGTCTTCGAAACCGCGAACGGCGTTATCCGTGCCGCAAAGGTCATTATCTGCGCGGCGGGGTATCTGACGAACTTTGGCTTCTACCGCAATACCGCCATCCCGGTCTACACGTTCGCCAGCATGACGCGTCAACTGACCGAGGACGAGATCAAGCGCCTGGGCGGCCAGCCGGCGTACGGCCTGATCCCGGCGAACAGCTTCGGGACGACCGTGCGACGCACGGTCGACAACCGCTTGTTCCTGCGCAACGTCTACGCGTATGCCAATCACTTCAAGACCACGCTCGAGGATGTCATGAACGCGCGTACCCAGCAGCAGGTCGCTTTCGACCGGCGCTGGCCCGAGCTTTCGTCCATCGGCTTCGAAGCAAGCTGGGGTGGGTTGCTGACGTTGGCGCAGAACGGCGGAATGGTCTGGGGCGAGTTGGCGCCCAACGTATATGGTGCGGCGTTCTGTAACGGCACCGGGGTTTCTCGCGGCACGGGGTTCGGAAAGGCAATCGCCGAGCTGGCAGCCGGGATGAATACGCCCGCTATCGAGATCCTCAGGAAAAAGACGGCACCGAGTCGTGCCTACCCGCGAATCATTACCTCCCTTGGCGTCAATTTCGTCGCTAACCGGCGTTTCAAGGAAGCAGGAATCGAAGTTTAAGTACAGGCAACTTTAGGAGAGTTCGAGAATGGCTAAGCTGGCTGGTGTCAACCTGGCAATGCAAACCCCTTTTAACGATGACGGGTCGATCGCGTTCGAGGTATTCGAAGACCTCGTCGAAAAATATATCGACGCAGGCGTCCACGGCCTGGTCTTCGGTGCAGGTACGGGGCAGCATCCGTACCTCACGGAGGCGGAATGCAACAAGCTCTATGAAGTCGGTGCGAAGCGCGTCAACGGCCGGTGCAATGTGATCTGCCAGACCTCCGCCCTGAACGTCGATGAGGTGGTTCGTCGTTCGCGTCACGCAGAGTCGATCGGGGCCGACGGGATCATGGTCCTCCCGCCGTACTTCGAGGGGCCGACCGACGATGATGGGCTGTTCGAGTTCTACAAGGAAATCGATGCGGCAGTCGGCGTGGAGATCATCGGCTACAACATTCCGCAGGCGACGGGAATTTCGGTGTCCGTCTCATTGCTGGCTCGACTCGGCGAACTGCCCAATTTCAAGTACATCAAGGATAGCGGTGGGGACATGACGACCCACCAGGAATACATCCGCACGTCGGTTGACGTACTCAACGGCTGCGATACGACGGCTATCTACGCGTTCATGGCCGGCGCGAAAGGCGCCATCTGGGGCGCCGCGAACTATATGCCGAAGGAAGCCGCGACGCTGTACAACCTGCTGCAGGCCAAGAACTACGCCGAAGCGTTCGCGCTGTGGCAAAAGATGTTGCCGTCCCTGCTGTTCATCTGGAGGTGCAACTACATTCCTTCCGTGCTCCGCGCCGCACAACTGCGTGGCTACGGCACCGGGCGCATGCGCAAGCCGCTCCGCGCGCTGTCGAAGGAGCAAGACCTGGCGCTTCAGGAAGCGCTGGCGCCGCTGTTTGGGTAAACCCACGCCGCGGTAGCAGAAGCAAATAGACCTATATCAATGGAGAAATGCCATGAGCAAGTGGTGGAGACTCGTTTCGTTTGTAACGATGTTGTGCTTCGCATGTGCAGCGGGTGCGGCGGAGAAGACCTTGGTCAAGCTTGGCACGATGGGATGGGAAGACCTCCTGCCGATGACGTTGATCACCAAGCGACTGCTTGAAAAGGAGGGATATCAGGTTCAGGTGACGAACTTCTCCGAATGGGGCATCGCGTATAGCGCCCTGGCTCGTGGCGATGTCGACATGCTGGTCTCGCAGATCAACTATGTCGCTTCCGATTACTGGTCCAAGAACAAGGACCGGCTCGAAAAGGTATCGGTCGTTTCGCACGGTCTGCGTCAAGGGATCGTCGTTCCCGACTACATGCCCATCAACTCGGTCGACCAATTGAACTCGGTCAAGGGGCAGATTGGCGGAAAGATCATCGGTATCGAACCGGGCTCGGGCCTCATGCGTGAAACGGCCAATGCGATCAAGCAGTACGGTCTCGACTACACGCTCGTCGACGGCAGCACGGCCGCGATGGTTGCACAGTTGCAGTCGACGCTGGAGCGCAAGCAGCCGATGGTGACCGTCCTGTGGACGCCGTCGTGGATGGTCCAGAAGTTCAAGGTCAAGTTCCTGAACGATCCGAAGCATGTTTTCGCGCCGCCGCAGACCTACTACTGGATCGCGAAGAAGGGGTTCTCGGCCGCAAATCCGCGACTCCGTGAAGTGGTGGCGAGCGAGTTCATTCCGATCGACGACGTCGTGCGCATCAACGGCGCGGTCAAGGACGGCAAGACGATGGACCAGGCAGTCGGCGACTGGTGGAAGGAAAACTCGGTACTGGTCGACAAATGGACGACGCTCTCCGCCAAGTAACGGAGCGGTAGCGGGTGCAGCGCGGCCATCGGCCGCGCCGCGCCCGCCCATCAAACGTGCCGGCCCGGTTCCCACCGCCAGATGGAAGCATGACCATGATGAACGAACTTTCCCATGTGCAACGGACCACCATCGTCGAATGCCGCGATGTGTGGAAGATCTTTGGTAACGCCAGCGCAGCTGCGATCGAAGCAGCTCGGAGCGGGCAATACGATAAAGAGGCACTGCTCAAGAAATTCGGCTGCGTTGCAGCAGTCAATAACGCGAATTTTTCCATTGCCGAAGGCGAGACGTTTTGCATCATCGGTCTTTCAGGCAGCGGCAAATCCACGTTGATCCGCCACTTCAACCGCCTCATCGATCCGACGAGCGGCGAGGTGATCGTGCGTGGCAAGAACATCTGCAAGCTTCCGTACTCCGAATTGCGCAAGCTGCGTTCGACCTGCATCGGCATGGTGTTCCAGCAGGTGGCGTTGCTGCCATATCGCACCGTCCTGCAGAACGTGATGCTTCCCCTCGAAGTACAGGGGCTATCGACGGCAGAATGCCGGCAGAAGAGCCAAACCGCACTCGACACGGTCGGGCTTGGCAGCTGGTCGGAGCGCTATCCGAAAGAACTGTCGGGTGGTATGCAGCAACGCGTCGGTATTGCGCGCGCGCTGGCAGCAAATCCGGAACTGCTGCTGATGGACGAGCCGTTCAGCGCCCTCGATCCGTTGATTCGCAAGCAGCTCCAGGTGGAATTCAAGCAGCTCTCCACCAAACTCAAGAAAACGACCATCTTCATTACGCACGATATCGAGGAGGCGATCCGGATCGGGGACCGCATCGCGATCATGCGCGAGGGGAAGATCATTCAGATCGGCACGCCGGAGGAGATTGCCCTGAGCCCGGTCGACGACTACGTCGCCAGTTTCATGGAGGGCGTCTCGCGCCTCAAGTTGGTCAAGGCGCATTCGGTAATGCAGCCGCTTGCTGGCGCGCAGCCCGTCTCCGGATCGCACACGAGCGTCGACATCAATGCGGATCTGGAGGAGATGATCGACCTTTCTCTCGCTGAAGGGAGCGAGAGCTTGCTGATTACCGAACACGGCAACGCCGTCGGAACGGTTACGCGCGAAGCAATTCTGAAAGCCGTGCGCGGGATTGATGTCAGAGCCGAGCGCTCGCGCGCCCTTGCAACCGACTGATGAATGGTGACGCAATGGCAAGCATGACAGAAATTTTTGATGGGGCCGTCGACAGCGGCCTCGGATGGCTTACCGATCACGCGACCGATGTTTTCAATGGCGTGAGCGCCGTCCTCAACGGAACGTTCAACGGTATCGACGCGGTTCTGACGTTCGTGCCCTGGTGGGTTCTCGTACTCGCTGCCGGCGTATGCGGTTGGCGATTCGTCGGGCGCACGTTCGCGATCGCCGCGGTGATCGGGCTGTGGATGTGTCAGGCGATGGGTCTGTGGGCTGAAACGATGAGCACGCTGACGCTGGTGTTCAGCTCGACGCTGCTTGCGCTCGCGATTGCGATTCCGGCCGGCATCCTGCTTGGCCTGACCTCGAGAGCCATCAAGAGTGTCGAAGTCGTTCTCGACTTCATCCAGACGATGCCGCCGTATATCTACTTGCTGCCGGGCATTGCCTTGCTCGGCTACGGTCCGGCAACCGCGATGTGGGCAACATGGATTGTTGCGATTCCGCCGGCGCTGCGCCTCACGGCTCATGGCATCCGCATGACGCCGATTCAGTATCGGGAACTCGGCACGGCGGTCGGGATGACACTGTTCGACCATCTCTTCAAGATTCGTGTGCCGATCGCGCTTGCGTCGATTTTTGCCGGGATCAACCAGAGCTTGATGCTCAGCTTCGGGATGGTCGTCATCGCCGGTATCGCAGGATCGGGCGGTCTCGGTCAGTCGATCTACGACGCCGTGCGCACGCTCGAGATCGACAAGGCCGTCAACGCCGGTATCGCAATCGTCGTTGTAACCATCGTGCTGGACCGGTTCTCGCAACGGCTCGGCCAACGATAAGGAAAGCATGATGGAAACGCTGCATATTTCCCCCGGGTCCCTGGTCGCGCCCATCCTGTCATACCTGAACGTTCACCATCACGACGGTTTTGTTGCGATCGCGGTGTTCTTCAACGGCCTGATTCAGGCGGTCGTCCACCTGCTGTCGCTGGCGTCTCCGCTCGTGATTGTCGGTGTATTGTCGGTGATCGCCCTGGTCGTAGCGGGTTGGCGTGGTGGGTTGCTGTGCGCCGGCGGCCTGGCACTCTGCATCGGGCTGGGCATGTGGAGCGCAACGGTGGAGACCATCGCGGTGATCACGCTGGCGGTGGCGTTCTCGGTCGTAACCGGCATTCCGATCGGCGTGCTGCTCTCCCGCAGCGAGCGGCTCAGAACCGTGGTTCGTCCGGTGCTGGACATCATGCAGACGATGCCGCCGTGGGTGTATCTGGTTCCGGCCGTCATCCTGTTCGGCCTCGGGGTCGTTCCGGCCATGCTGTCGACGGTCATCTACGGCATCCCGCCGATGATCCGTCTCACCATACTGGCGATGAGCGAGATCCCGGAAAATCGCGTTGAACTGGGGCGAGCCATCGGCGCGAGCAAGCAGGCGATTTTCTGGAAGATCGAGCTGCCGTCTGCCATGCCGACCCTGCTTGTGGGGGTGAACCAGTGTGTGCTGTTTTCGCTCGGCATGGTCGTCCTTGCCGGCCTTGTCGGAGCAGGCGGACTGGGGGCTGAAGTCACCCGTGGCCTGTCCCGCATGGAATTCGGCCTCGGCATGCGCGCGAGTATCGCGATCGTCGCGCTCGCGATCGTCCTTGACCGCGTGTTCCGCGGCGCAATTCCGAAGAAATTTCTGACGCATGTCTGAGCACACCGGTTCAAGCTTTCAGACAGCTATGTGACCTTCTTGTGGCCGGCTCAGCCGGTTGGAACAGGGAGATGCGTCACGCCGATCAATCCAAACAGTTGGGACAATGATGCGTACTGGCTTATTCATCGATGGTAAATGGGTGTCGCCCAAGCTCGGCGGCACGCTTGAAGTGATCAATCCCGCGAGCGGCAAGGCTTTCCACGAAATCTCCGCCGCGACTGCGGAAGACGTCGATCTTGCCGTCGGCGCGGCACGACGCGCGTTCAACGGCGAATGGCCGCGAATGTCCGGCGCGCAAAGGGCGGCCTACCTGAGAAAGATCGCTTCGCGTATCCGGAGTCGTCTCGACGAAATCGCGGAACTCGAGGTGCTGGACAACGGCAAACCGCTTCCCGAAGCGAAGTGGGACATCACGGACGCGGCCGGCTGTTTCAATTTCTACGCCGATCTGGCAGAGGAGTACGACGGTCAACGTGTCGAATCGCTTCGTCTTCCCGACGATCGTTTCACGTCCAAGGTCGCGCACGAACCGATCGGCGTCGTCGGTGCAATCATTCCGTGGAACTATCCGCTTCTGATGGCGGCATGGAAGGTGGCGCCAGCGCTCGCTGCCGGGTGCACCGTCGTGTTGAAGCCGGCGGAAGCCACGTCGCTCACCGCGCTCGAGCTGGCTGCCATTGCGGAAGAAGTCGAACTGCCGCACGGCGTTCTGAACGTGATCACCGGGATTGGGGCGGATGCGGGGCAGCCGCTTGTGGACCACCCGGAGGTGGACAAGCTGGCCTTCACCGGGTCGGGCGCAATCGGTTCGAAACTGATGGCGGCGGCTGCGAAGTCGATCAAGCGCGTCAGTCTCGAACTGGGTGGCAAGTCGCCCATTCTCGTGTTCGACGACTGCGACATCGAAAAGGCCGTCGAATGGGTGATGTTCGGGATTTTCTGGAATCAGGGGCAGGTATGTTCGGCTACGTCCCGTGTGCTCGTCCACGAGCGCATCCATGACCGGTTCCTCGAGCGACTCGTGCAGGAGGCGAAGAAAATCACGATCGGAGACGGATTGACCGACGGCATCCTGCTCGGCCCGCTGGTATCGAAGATCCAGCTGGAACGCGTGACTGCCGCCATCGAACAGGCGCGCGCCGATGGCGCCACCGTCGTGACGGGCGGGGAGCGTCCGGCGCATCTGTCCGAAGGCTATTTCATCGAGCCGACCGTCTTGACGAATGTGCCGCTCGATAGCCACGCCTGGAAGGAAGAGATTTTTGGGCCGGTGGTCTGCGTCCGCGCGTTTGGCTCGGAAGATGAAGCGATCACGCTTGCGAACGACACGCGCTTCGGCCTCGCGGCCGCCGTGATGACGAGCGACGACGAGCGCGCCGAACGCGTGGCCGCCGCCTTGCGGGCCGGGATCGTCTGGATCAACTGCTCGCAGCCCACTTTCACCGAAGCACCGTGGGGCGGTTACAAGCAATCGGGGATTGGCCGCGAGCTCGGTCGTTGGGGTTTCGAGAACTACCTCGAGACCAAGCAGATCACTGCTTACGTCAGCGAAGAACCCTGGGGCTGGTATCTCGATTGAGCCGTCACGTTCAAGCGCCGCAGGTTGTCCGGCGCTTGAATGGAAAGCGCCGCGTCAGCGGCGCTGCGCTCCTGTCCGGTGTCTATCCCGGCTTAACTCATAGCACTGCGAATCGTTTGGCAATCCATATCTCGTGACCTTGACGCCATCGTGTTATCGGTTTGAGGTCGACGTTCATCTATCGCTGGATCGGGAGTTCAACATGTCCTCTCCGCAACACGTCACTGTCAGCAATGAATCCCGGACCGGCCGGAAAGTAGCGATCGTGACGGGCGCTGGCGGCGGGATCGGCTCGGCCATCTGCCTGCGCCTTGCCGCGGACGGCTGGGCGGTAGTGCTATCGTCGCGGACCGACAAGGCAGCAGCGGACGTACTCGGGCGTTGCCGCGCGCTCGGTGCGCCGGCCGATATGGTGACTGGCGATATCACGCAAGCCGATTACGTTCGGGAACTGGTCGCCTTCGCCATTGAGCGTTATGGGCGACTGGATGGCTTTGTCGCCAATGCCGGTGCCGCAGGTCGACTCGAACCCGTCGAGGATTACCCGGAGGACGTATTCGATCTGGTAATGAACGTCAATGTCCGCGGTACGTTTCTGGCACTCAAGCACGCGCTGCCGGCGCTTCGCGCAAGTGGAGCGGGCAGCTTCGTGGCGATCGCATCGACATCGGCCATCCGCGGCCGAGCGAATCTGTCTGCCTACGTTGCCAGCAAGCACGCCGTGCTGGGCCTTGTCCGAAGTGCGGCGCTTGAAGCAATCGGGACCGGGGCTCGTGTTAATGCGGTCCTGCCTGGGCCGATTCAGACGCCGCTGATCGATACACTTAACGAAATGGCCAAATCCCGAGGCCAGGGGATCGCCCGCGCGACTGCGGCACCATACGGAAATCCGGAAGACGTGGCAAACACCGTCGCATTCCTGCTTGCCCGCGAGTCGTCTCATATGAACGGGGCGAGTATCGTGCTGGACGCCGGCAGCACCGTGGCTTGATCGCTGCACTCAACCGCTCGCGCCTGGCCACGATTATCCGGACGTCTGTACGGATCCTGCACCTTCGCACTGCCCGGCCGCGCGAGTGGCCGAGGCACCGCTTGCCGCGCCGTGGAGCGCCGCCCCAGCCTGTCGTTTTCCGACTCAAGAATGCACGGTTGACACCGTCACCAGAACGGTAGTGAATGAATCAAGATAAATAAGCATGACGTATAAATCAGATGCGAAGTCATAACGGGGAAAACGACACCGACGGCGAATTGCGCGGCTCGCATGCATGGCGTTGCACCGAGGGCGCACCGCACGGTGCGACGTCTAAGCAGGCTGTCGAGCGCCGAGAATTTGCCAGGAGGGGGCGTGGTCGATACGCTGCAGGAAATTTTCGAAGTCGTGCCGTGAGAGTGCGACCGTCGCCGAGCTGTCGAGCGGATGAAACAGAAAGGCCCGTTCCGCGGCCAGATCCTCGTCCATCACAAGTCGAACACGGCCGAAGGGATCGTTGACCAACGCGAGCGGGCTCAGCGACCCGGGCCGCACACCGAGCGAATCCGACAGGCGCTCGGCAGGAGCGAACGACAGGCGCTTGCTGTCGAGCGTGGCCGCGATCGCGCGCAAGTCGAGGGCCTTGTCCGCTGTCGTGACGACGAGGTACAAGTTGCCCTGCTTGTCTTGCAGCAGAAGATTCTTGCAGCGGGCGCCGACGAGCGAAAGCTCGAGTGCCCCGGATTCCGCCATATTGAGTACGCGCTCGTGGCGCTCGTACTCAAATGGAATGCCTTGTCGCTCGAGCAGTTCGAGCAATCCGTCCCTTTCCATCATTTCCCGTTATTTCCCGTTCCATCAGCGTTGAAACGGTCGGCCATCACCCCAGACAGCCGACCGCGTGTCGATTATCGCGGTTCAAAGACCGGGTATGAAGCCTTGTCGATTTCCGACAAGGCATCGTCTCGAGACAGGAGGCCGGATTCGTCCAGGATAACCGCCAACGGACGCCCTTCGGCGACCGACTGCCGCGCCAGCTTGCTCACGCGCGCATAGCCGAGTCTCGGTACCAACGCAGTCGCCACAGCCATCGAGTCCATCAGGTTTTGCTGATTGCGCGTGATGTTCGCCGTGATACCGGCCACGCACTTCCGCGCAAACCGCTGGATCCCGTTGGTCAGCAACGTGATGCTGTCGAACACGCGGGAAGCCACGACAGGCTCGAAATGATTGATCTCGAGCTCGCCGTACTGGACGGCCTGTGCTACCGCGACGTCATTGCCGATGACCGCAAAGCTCAGTTGAATCATCGACATCGGCAGCACCGGATTCACCTTGCCGGGCATGATGGACGATCCTGCCTGCGCTTCGGGAAGCGTCAATTCACCCAGTCCGCCCACCGGGCCGGAAGACAGGATGGTCAGATCCGACGCGATCTTCGCGAGGGAGGCCGCGCAAGTCCGCAGTTCGCCCGAGACACGCGAGAATACGTCCATGTTCTGCATGGCATCGAACGAGTTTGTCGGGGCGACGTAGTCGACGCCCGTGATCTCGGAGAGGTGCGTGAAGACCACCGACCGATACCCTGCCGGTGCGCCGAATCCAGTGCCGATTGCCGTGCCGCCCAGCGGGAGTGTGCGCAGCTTGTCACGTACGATCGCCAGCTCTTCGCCGAGGCGTCGAGTAAGTGACGCATATCCACCGAACAGCTGGCCGAGCCGCATCGGTTGCGCGTCCTGAAGGCACGTCCGACCAAGATGGAGAATATCGGCAAACTCGACAGCCTTGTCATCGAACTGTCTGGCCAGGTGCGCCAACTCGTCGATGAGCGGTTCGAGCATTGCGAACGTCGCCATCTTCATCGCGGCAGGGTAGACGTCATTGGTGGACTGCGAGCGGTTGACGTGGTCGTTGGGATGGACCACTTCATACGATCCCGCGGCATGCCCCAGAATCTGCTGCGCCCGATTCGCGATCACCTCGTTGAAATTCATGTTCGTCGACGTGCCGCCGGAGCCTTCGAGCAGATCGACGACGAGGGAGTCGGAAAACCTGCCATCGATGATCTCGCGACAAGCGCGGCCGATGGCCTCGCATTGCGCTTGCGTGATGGTGCCCGTGTCGCGGTTGGCGAGGGCGGCTGCCCACTTGCATTGCGCGAAGGCGATCGGGAATGCCGGATGGTGCGAGATGCTGAGCGGCGAAACCGTCAGGTTGTCGACACCCCGTACCGAGTTCACGCCATACAGTTTATCGGCCGGGATTGCGACTTCCCCGACATAGTCGCGTTCGATACGCGTTTCAGCTTTGGCTCGATTGTCCATGTGAGTTCCTGTTTCCAACATCAATAAGTTGTTCAATTTCCTGACCGAGCGCTTTTCGCACGCGTGGCATGAAAGATTGCTCGATGACTTCGGATGCCGTGTCGCACGCGTCTTCGAAGAATGCGTTGTATTCGTCCCGGCGGGCCACCAGATAGAGCGAGCGTTCAAGGCCGAGTCCGTCGACGACGTGGGTCGCGACCTGGTCCGCATAGGTTGCGCCCTGCAACAGGCACATCGGCGAGGTCACGGCCCATCCGATGCCTTCCGCGACCATCGAGGTGAGGGCATCGGCGTTGTCGAGTTCCAGTCTGGTCGGAATGCGCACCTCGATTCGCCTCAGATAGCGCTCGATCTGCATGCCGACCTGTGAACTCCGGTTGAAGCGCACGATCGGTAACGCATTGGCCAACGCCCTGATGTCCTCTACCGTCCGTACCGATCCGCGAAAATCCCTGGGCGTGATGACGAGATATTTCTCGGACAGCAGGCGGAATCGCACGACGTCGCCGGCGTCGATCAGCGCATCGCTCGTCACCACGAGATCGAGATCGCGCCGCAACAGCGCCTCTCCTTGCTGCGGGCTCAAGCCGGTGCGTATCGACAGTTGCGAGACCTTTCCCAGGAGTCGCTTCGTGAAGACCGATCCGCAGGTCGCCGCGAAAGAGTCGACCAGTCCGATACGAAGGTCAGGCTTGATTCCACGCCCCGCCTCGACCACCTGCGCCTTCAGGTTGGAGATCTCCTCGCTGAGGACCGCGCCGCGGTTCCTGAGCGCGATGCCGAAAGGCGTCAACGCAAGAGGGCGGGTTGTCCGATCAACGAGCACCACGCCCAGTTCGTCTTCGAGCTGCCGGACGATCTGCGAGACACCCGATTGAGAAATGCCCATGCGGCCGGCCGCTCCGGACATGCTGCCTTCCTCCGCCACTGCGACGAAGACTTGTACGGCATACATATCGATTGGCTTGTTGGCCGGCATGATGGGCTCCAATGGGTACGATCAACTGTTGCGATGGGCTGCCTGGAAGCCGGCATTGCGCGCAGTGACGGACGCCGCATCGTCTTCGTCCGGACCGGAATGCATGTCGGACAGATTTTCGTTGCGGGTTTCCGGCGCAAACAAATGGCAGAACACGCCGCCGAACACGAGCACGGCGACGCATGTGCCGAGCGCAGCGTGAATGCCGACGTGCTGCACGGCGACGGGCAAGAGGAATGTGCTGATCGCCGAGCCGAACCGGCTCGACGCGACGGCCAGCCCCACACCCGATGCGCGCAGATGTGTCGGAAAAAGTTCGGGCGGGTAGACGAATTCGAGGTTCGCGGCAGCGGAAAGAATGCAGGCAAAAATGCCGAACGCGAGTATCGTTCCGATCGGCCCGAAGCCTGCATACGCCAGCACGGCGAGTCCGAGTGCGGCAAGGTAGAAGCTTCCGATCAGGAATGCGCGGCGCGACAGTCGATCGGCGATCAAGAGTCCCAATATTGCGCCGGCGAAGAGCAGGACGTTATAGACGAGACCGCCGACGAAACTGTCCTTGACCTGCAACGCCTGCAGCACTTTCGGGGAAAACGTCCCCAGCGCGAAGTACGGGATGACCTGGCACGTGTAGAACACGCAGCCGACCAACGTATGCTTGCGCCAGCGTGCCGAAAACAACTCGGACCAGGCGCCGCGGCGTTGCTGGGGGGCGGTCGGCGACGCCGGAAGCACGGTATCCGGCCCCAGCTTTGCACGAATGATGTCGAGGGCCTCGCTGTTTCGCCCGCGTTTCATCAGCCACATGGGCGACTCGGGCACGCCGAGCCGGAACGGCAGGATCAGCAGCGCCGGCAGGCCGCTGGCGGCCAGCATGATTCGCCATGCGTCGGGGCCGATGTCGCGAATCGCGAAGCCGGCAAGGTAGGCGCCTACGTAACCCGCCGCCCATGCCGCGGCGAGGACGCTCAGCAGCCGGCCGCGATAACGGCGTGGCGCGAATTCCGTGACGAGCGACTTGCTGACGACGTAGTCGGCGCCCAGGATGAGGCCGAGGAGCACGCGCAGGACCAGCAGTTGGGTCGGCGACGTGACGAAATATTGCGCTGCCGAGATCGCCGCAAAGAGCAGCATGTCGAACGCGAAGATGGTGCGTCGACCGTACTTGTCCGCGACAGGGCCCGCGAACATGCTTCCGAAGAAAAGCCCTGCCAGGGACGCCGCGCCGAGTCCACCCATCCAGAGCGCATTCAGGTGAAGCGTGCCGGCCGCCATGCTCACGGCGATGCCGATGATGCCAAGCACGAAGCCGTCGCTGAATTGCCCGCCCGTCCCGCTGAACGCCACTCGCACATGGAAACCGCGCAGCGGGACGTCCTCCATCAATATCTGCTTGCTCACTTTCGTCTCCTGAGACTCTGGTTATGGCCGAGGCGCTTGCTTGCGCCTTCGGAAACCAGTGTAGGGACTCGAGTTCAGGAAAACAGCATGTCTCTGATGAGTATCAATGATTCTAATACTATGTCGCGTGGTCTCTGAAGGTAAGCGTCCGGTGCGGCGGCGAGCAGGGATATATCGTGGGATTGCGAAGGGGCGTGTGCCGACGAGGGGAATTCCGCTTGCGGGTTTGAAGTTGCAGGTCGCGCTCCTCGCGTTCGCGTAGGGCGTGCCGGCAATCTCCGGCCGGGGCAGTCATTGCTGCATCGTTCAGAAATCGTTTATCCGGTTTAGCAAATCGAGTTTAACAACGCCGTGCCCGCCGGGCACACTGTCGTTGTGGCAGTCGTCCGAGACATTGCATCAATACTGCGTCGCAGGACGATGAGTCAGGTGTCCGAAATACGTGACATCCGGGCCCGGGTATAGCTCAACTGGACAGGGAGACGGCATTCATGAAGTTGATCAATTTCTACGAGAGCGGAGAAGTGCACGTTGGCGTCGTCACGGAGGAGGGCGTCGCCGATCTGACCGCGGCGGTTCGGTCTGTTGACGACGAGCGTCTCCAGGCACTCGCCGCGATGGAATCGCTCATTGCCGCGGGAGAGGACGGCAAGAGGCAGGCCGCCGAGATGGCGAGAAAGGCCCCCAGGAAGCATTTGGACGAATTGACCTTGGCTCCCGCCGTGACGGCCCCTGAAAAGATCTTCTGCATCGGCCTGAATTATCTGGCGCACGCGGCGGAGGAAAACGAGAATCTGCCGGTGGTGCCCGAAGTGTTCAGCAAGTTCAATACTGCGTTGGCCGCCCACGACGAGAGCATTCCGCTTCCGGTTGCGGGCGGCCAGTTCGACTACGAGGCGGAGATGGTCGTCGTGATCGGGAAGCAGGCCAAGTGCGTGTCGAAGGCGCATGCGCTCGACCATGTATTTGGCTATACCATCGGCAATGACGTTTCAGCCCGCGAACAGCAATTCCGGGTGAGCCAATGGTTGATTGGCAAATCGTCCGATAAGTTCGCCCCTGTGGGGCCCTGCATCGTTACCCGCGATGCGATTGACGGCGGCCGGTTGCCGATCCGGTTGTGGTGCAACGGCGAACTGCGCCAGAGCGCCAACACCCAGGACCTGATCTTCGATATTCCGACGCTCGTGAGCTACATCTCCCGGTTCATCACACTCAAACCCGGTGATCTGATCTTCACGGGTACCAGCGCGGGCGTCATCAACGGCATGAAGCAGGCACCCGGCCAGCGACCGTGGCTGAAACCGGGCGACGAGGTCATCGTCGAAATCGAAGGTATCGGAAGACTGCGAAACGTGATGGCAGCCCCGGTCGATGCGGATTCGAGCAGCAACTGAAAGAGAGACGGGAAAATGGCTGCATATGCGAAGCTGATTCCCGCGCAATTGCGTGCGGAATACGAAACCGTGTCCACGGCGTTCGCCGCGGCAAAGGCAAGGAACTTCCAGCTCGATATGTCGCGCGGCAAACCTGGAAAAGCACAACTGGATCTGGTGAGCGACATATTGACGGTGCTCTCGGACCCTTCCGACTGCGTGGAGGGCGACATCGACGTTCGCAACTACGGCGACCTCATGGGTATCCCATCGTGTCGGCGCTTGTTCGCGGAACTGCTTGGCACTCGACCCGACGAGATTTTCGTCGGGGGGAGCGCCAGTATGAAGCTGATGTACGACGTGCTTTCGAGGGCCTATCTTCACGGCTTGCTGCATAGTCCGAAACCGTGGGCACAGGAAAGGAAGATCAAGTTCCTTTGCCCGTCGCCGGGCTACGACAACCACTTCAGGATGGTCGAGTCGCTTGGCGCTGAATTGATCACTATCCGCATGACCGAGACCGGGCCCGACATGGCTGCGGTGGAAGAGGCAGTCGCGGACCTGGCAGTCAAAGGCATCTGGTGCGTGCCAAAGTACTCGAACCCGCAGGGAATCATCTACTCGCACCAGACCATCGCGAGGTTGGCCGCGCTGCGGCCGGCAGCGCCGGACTTCACGATCATGTGGGACAACGCCTACTTCATTCATGAGTTCGACGGCGAATTCGTACCCATTCCGGACATGCTGACCGTGTGCCGCGAGGCCGGGAATCCGGACATGGTGTTTGAATTCGCGTCGACTTCGAAGGTAACCCTGCCGGGTGCCGGCGTGGCCGTGTTTGCCACGAGCGAGGCCAACATCGCTTACATGAAGCGGCTCCTGTCGGCAGAGATCATCAGTTACGACAAGGTCAATATGCTGCGCCACGTTCGTTATCTCAAGGACAAGCAGCATGCGTTGCGGCTGATGAAGCAGCACGGCGCGATCATGAAACCCAAGTTTGACGCCGTCTGCGATACCCTGGATCGAGAGATCAGGCATCTGGGGATCGGACATTGGCGACGTCCGAAGGGCGGTTACTTCATCAGTTACGACGCGATGCCGGGCACCGCCACGCGAACCCTGGCGTTATGCAAGGATGCCGGCGTGCTCATGACGCATGCCGGCGCCACGTTTCCTTACGGCGTCGATCCCGACGATTCCAACATCCGGATAGCACCGAGCTTGCCGTCGGACGCGGAACTGCGCGCCGCCATCGACGTGTTCTGCATCTGTGTTCGCCTGGCTGCACTGGAGAAGTTGATCGAATCGGCGGGGCGGGCGGTTGCGCGGAAAGCGTCATCTGAACCGGGCCCGGTGGCGGGGAGTCCGGCCGACTGACGCGGTCGGCCTACAGGTCGGTGGACCGGCGGAGCCGTGACGAGGCGTCTATTCGTGACTGTGCTGGAGACGACCGTGGGTCGCGCTGCATCGGGCCGGTTTGAAGCGTATCGTTGAGCATTACGTCGGCCACTCGGTCGGATTTCGCACGTTGAACACCTTCGGCTGCTCGCGTTTCTCAATGCCCCATCGCCCTGACAATTCTCCGAAAGAGACGGCTCGTCCATCACCCGGTGCGGGAGTCGGCCGCCGGTTACTTCTTCGCTGGTTTGCGTCATCCGCAACGTTGAATGTCCCGCAGGCCGCGGGGCCCGTCGCCTTTTCACTGCTTGCCGTGAGCCTGACCGGCAAGGCGAGCGGCGGCGCGGCAATGATTCTTGCGATGACCGTGGCTCAGGTTGCAGGCGTTGTTCCGTTGACGCGGCTAGGCACGAGATTCCCGGCAGGGTGGTTCCTGAGGGGATTGGTGGCGGTCCGCTCGTTGGCACTGGCGTCGATCGCAATAGGCGCATGGGTACGCGTTTCGCTTGATGGATTGATCCTGCTCGCCGCACTCGCCGGCCTGGTGAACGGTGCGGCCCACGGGTACATTCGCGTTGTTCTCAATCAATTGGTGTCTGCCGCGAAGTTGCCGCGTACCCTGGGCATCGCCGCTACCCTCAACGAACTGACATTCGTGTCGGCGCCGGTTGTCGCGTCCGGGCTCGGCATTGTTTCGCCGGTCCTTTCAGTGATGGCGATCGCCGCTCTCGGCACCATTCCAGCGCTCCTCATTCCCGATACCGGTCTCTCGCACGGCCGGAGTCCGGACGTCGTCGTGGACAAGATTCTTGATTTCCCAGTCGCCTTATGGCTGATGTGTGCGGCTGCAGGAGCATCCGCGGTGGCGGGGATCGAGATCGGTGCCGTCGCGCTGGCGTTGAAGTTCAACCGCGAGCCCGCGCTCGCCATTTTTTTCACTGTCCCGTTGTGTCTCGCGTCCATAACGGGAGGCATATGGGTGAGCGTTCGAAACCGGATGTCGACGAAACGGGAGGTGCTGGCTCAGCTTTCGATCATGGCGACGGGTTCATTCCTCGCTGCGCTCGGGATGTCGCTATGGGTCACTGTTCTTGGCGCGGTGTTGATCGGCTCGATGGTGGCCCCGTTGGGGACGCACTATTCGCTTGCGCTTGATGCGCTGGCTCCTCCACATAAACGGGCCGAAGTGTTCGCTTTGCTGCGTACCGCCAACGCGGTAGGCGTGATCGTCGCTAGTGCGGTGCTGACGGTCGTCTCGCTGTCGATGGCATTGATGGCGGTCACCGGCCTTATGATGATTGCCCTTGTCGGCGTGGGCGTCGCGCCGGATCGTGGGCGACTCGACGCGAGTCGGGGGAGAGACGCGCGTTCGAGCTGATTCAGGCTTGATGACGGGAGCGGCCCACCGGAGGAAGCGAAATTTCATGGCCCGCTCGCCAGATTCCGAACCGATCGGCTTCGTATGTCAGCGGGATAGCACGCTGGCGGCGCCCAGCACCGCCTGTGTCAGTCTCTCAAGCAGTGTGGACGCCATGCGGGCCTGTTGCCAGTGCAGCGTGACGTCGAGCGGCGTGTCCGCCACCAGTTCGACGAGCGTGCCGGCGTCGATGTGTTGCTGGATCAATGCCTGGGGATGCAAGCCCCATCCCATGCCGGCAAGCGCGGCGGTCACGAAGGCGGGGGATGACGGAATGGTGTGCCGGTGCAGTTCGACGTGGTGCCGGCAATGGCGCTGCACCCAGCGGGACTGCAAATCGTCCTTCGTGCTGAAGAGCAGGCTCGGCGCCAGTGCGAGGCTGTCGGCGTCCACGCCTTTGCCGAAATGGCGAGCCACGAACGCGGGGCTGGCAACGGCGCGATAGCGCATCTCTCCCAACGGGCGGCTACTGCAGCCTGTCGCCGGCTCTGCCATGGCAGTAACGGCCGCCAGGACCGTGCCGGTGCGCAACCATTCGGCGGTGTGGCCTTCGTGGTCTACCGCCACGTCCATCAACACCGATGCCTCGGCCGCGAACGCCGTTAAGACAGGTGCGAACCAGGTGGCGAGACTATCGGCGTTCACGGCGATCGGTATCCGGACTCGGGATACCCCTTGCGGATCCAGCGCGGGCAGCGTCGCCCGCAACTCCGTTTCGAGCAGGCGCACCCGGTCGAAATGCTGGCACAACTGCCGGCCGGTTGCGGTCGCGCGACATGGCTGACTTCGCACCACCAATGCGCATCCGACGCGTTCCTCGAGGAGTCGCACGCGCTGCGACACCGCCGACTTGGTCACATGCAAGACCCGGGCCGCGCGCTCGAAGCTGCCTTCGTGCACCACTTCAGCCAACGCTTCCAGTAACGAATAGTCGAGCATTGTTCGAGAAGCTTGATCCGGGTTGAAAAATCGATACCAACGTTCCGGACTTTAGGTCACCTTGCCGCGATCGTCGAGAGGCTGAAGGCCTCGAGGGCTGCTCCATTCACGATTCAACGCGTCCAGGTTCGGGAATACCGTGATGCGCGGTGGAAACGGATTCGACTCGCCGGGCGCAACGATACCGATGAACGGCATCTCGAGCTGCTCGGCCGCCTCGAGCTCGGTTGTCGAGTCCCCGATGGCGAGAACCTGGTCGGGCAGCCAGGGCCCGGATTTCACGATAGCGCCGAATGCTTCGACCTTGGTGGTGGGCGCACCCACGATGGACTCGAAGTAATGGTCGAGACGGCGTTGCGCCGTGATTGCGACGAGATCAGGATGTGACGTGCCGGATACGAGATGCAGCGACAATCTCTGACGCATGCGTTCCAGGAACGCGCGCGCGCCGGGGAGCTCGGCGCACGACGCAATGCGCGTCATCAGCAGCCGGCTGTATCGATCCGCGAGCGTCGCCACGGTGGTGCGGTCCGGCTCCCGGCCGAAGACCGCGCGTTCGAAATACCCAAACTTTTCAACCCGGCCAATGCCGCCGTGCAGCGCCTGGTAGGCGAGAATGGCGTTCTTCTGATGTGCGTCCAGCATGCCTTCATAGCACTCGACGAAGAGGTCAGCCTTGAGCTGGACGGAGTCCAGGATGACACCATCGAAATCGAATGCGATCGCTCTGATATTTTCCGTGACGATGGGATCGGGCAATTTTGCCTCCAGTGGCGTTCCGCGGCTGACGGGTCAATTGCCGCGGGAGAAGTAACAGGTTGTTGCCAGCACGAGCACGACCGCGATCAGGCCAAGCAGTCCCAGTCCTGCCATGGTGAGATAACGCACCGGAATGGCCTGCGCCAGCAGGTCGTACCAGGAAAACGATGCAGCGACGAGGCGATCGATCACGATGATGTATTCGAAAGGCTGTCCCGGAAGAATCGAGCGGCGCCTGTCAGGACAAGACGCGTTCCGTTCCGCGTCTCGAGCGGGTGCGAGCCCGGGGCCGACCCTGAAGCGACCGACGGGGGTGTGCGGTCGGCGCACCCCCGAATGCATCCGGATTCAGCGGCCGAGCTGGATACGGACCTGGCTTGCCGGTTCGGTCAGCACCTCGGGCCGCAGAATTGCCGCCAGCTCGTCGGCACTCAGCAACCCGCGTTCGAGCACGATCTCGGAGACGCTTCGCCCTGATTCAAGGGCAAGCCGTGCGACTTCGGTGGCGTTTGCATAGCCGATATACGGATTCAGTGCGGTCACGATGCCGATCGATCGCTGCACACCATCGAGCAGATGCTCCCGATTCGCCGTGATATCGACCACGCAGCGGCGCGTGAGCGTTTCGCAGCCGGCTTTCAGATGCACGAGGCTCTTGAACAGGCTATGCGCGATGATCGGTTCGAATGCGTTCAGTTGCAGTTGCCCGCCTTCAGCGGCAAGCGTGATGGTGATGTCGTTGCCGATCACTTCGAACGCAATCTGGTTGACGACTTCCGGGATGACCGGGTTGACCTTGCCGGGCATGATGCTCGAGCCGGCCTGGCGCGGGGGCAGGTTGATCTCGCCGAGGCCGGCGCGCGGGCCCGATGACAGCAGGCGCAGATCATTGCAGACCTTCGAGAGTTTCACTGCGACACGCTTCAGTACCCCCGACAGTTGCACGAATGCGCCGACGTCCTGAGTCGCTTCGATCAGGTTCGATGCCGTCTCGAACGTGAGGCCGGTGATCGCGTTCAAATGGCGGCAGACCTTGGACGCATAGTCGGGGTGTGCGGTAATGCCGGTCCCGATCGCGGTGGCGCCGAGATTGATCTCCCGAAGCAGGGCGGCGGCTTCGGTCAGGCGCGCTTCGTCCTCGGCGAGCATCACGGCGTAGGACGCGAATTCCTGACCGAGCGTCATCGGAACCGCATCCTGCAATTGGGTCCGCCCCATTTTCAGCACGGTCGCGAATTCCCGGGCTTTCGCATCGAAAGCACCACGCAGTTCCGCCATTGCCGCAACGAGCTCGACGATGAGCCGCTGTAGTGCGAGCTTGATCGCGGTCGGATACACGTCGTTCGTACTCTGGCTCATGTTGACATCCTCGTTGGGATGCAGGAACGCGTATTCACCGCGGCGGTGCCCCGCAAGCTCCAGCGCGCGATTCGCAACGACTTCGTTCGCGTTCATGTTCGTCGACGTGCCGGCGCCGCCTTGAATGACATCGATCGGGAACTGGTCATGGAGGGCACCCTCGCGAATCTCGAGGCACGCGTTGACGATCCAGGTCGCCTTGTCTTGCGAGAGGAGCCCGAGATCGGCATTGGCGAGCGCGGCAGCCGCCTTGATTTCGGCGAGGGCGCGGACCAGCGCGGGATAACTGCCGACCGCGATGCCGCTGATCGGAAAGTTGTCGATTGCGCGCGCCGTATGGATGCCGTAGTAAGCGCTGGCCGGAACCGGGAGATCGCCAAGCAGGTCATGCTCGACGCGGGTATCAGCGAAGACGTTCATGTCATTCCTCAGTCGAAAGTGAAAACTTTTTCAGTAACGCTCGCTTTGCACGCGTTGCGTCCCTCGGCACGTACGGGGCCTTGAAACGGCGACCTGACGCTGTTTTCAGCGAATCCGCTCCGGTAGCTCAGCTTGATCGAAATCATAGTCGAATGCCGCAAAAAATGAAATCCTTTACATTGGTTGTGAATCTCGCTACGATGCAGTCATCGGCCTAGGAGTCCGGATCGTGCGGTTGATCAAGCCGAATCGATGGCTGTCAGGGCAACGAGGCAAGCACGGACGTCGAGAAAAACAGCCTGGAAAATGTAATCGATTACTAGGGTTTTTACGGTGCAATCGTTCGGTTGACCGGCAGGCCCGCTTTCAGATGAGGTGACAAATGAATCATCCGGCAACATCAGATACGCAGGAAACGACGAGCGCCATCCAGGAAGCTGCGCGTCTCGGTGGCAAGTACATGGTCGTGACGCCCGATGGCGAGGAAAGCTACTGGCAGCCGAAGCCGGCCAACGGCCATGCGTCGGTGCATGTCGCGCCGCACCTCGTGCCGATGGACGTGCCGTTCTCGGCGGGCACGCAGACGTTGCCGCCGGGCGGTGTCGTGCGCAAGCATTCGCACGACGCGAACGAGGAGGTCCTGCACTTCATCTCGGGCTCGGGCAAGGCGATCCTGGACGGCGAAGAGTATCGGCTGGGCGCCGGCACGACGCTGTTCCTTGGCAAGTTGCGCACGCATACGTTCATCAACGACGGCGATACCGACCTGCACTGGGCGTGGTTCTTCGTTCCGTCGGGGCTCGAGACATTCTTCCGCGATATTGGCCGTTCGCGTCAGCCGGGTGAGCCGACCCCCGAGCCGTTCGACCGGCCGGAGAACGTGGCCGAGATCGAGGCGCGCACCGTCTTCACGACCGGTGCGGGCAAGCAGTGACTGCGACGAGCGCGATGAACCCCGTTCATTACGAGAGCCACGGCGACGGCAGCGCGGTCGTGCTGATCGCCGGGCTCGGCGGGCTTGGTGCGTTCTGGAAGCCGGTCGTGCCGCTGCTGGCGCGGCATTTCCGGGTGCTCACGTTCGATCACCCGGGTGTCGGCCGCAGTGCGCCGCCTGCCGCGCAGACGATTCCGACGATTGCCGGCGCCGTGCTGGACGTGCTTGACCGGGAGTCGATCGGCCAAGCTCACATCGTCGGTCACTCGACCGGCAGCCTCGTCGCGCAGACGCTCGGCCTCGATCACCCGGACCGCTGCGACAGGCTCGTGCTGAGCGGCGGATGGGCGAAGCCGGATCGGCGTTTTCGGGACCTGTTCGCGTTTCGTCGCTATCTGCTGGAGCGGGTCGGGCCGTCGGCGTATTCGGCGCTGTCGAAACTCGGCGGCTACGACGGGCAATGGTACGACCGGCATCTTGCGGCCGACGCGCCGCCCGACTTCGGTGCCGAGATGCCGATGGATGTGGCGACGGTATCGAGCCGGATCGACATGTTGCTCGCGTACGAGCGCGCCGACGAGCTGGCGCGCCTGGAGCAGGACGTCCTGGTCGTCGGCGCGGAGGACGATTTCATCGTCCCGTTCTACAACTCGGCCGACCTCGCGGAACGCATCCCCCGTAGCCAGCTGGAAAAGGTCGACGGCGGACATTTCTTTCCGCAGGTCGCCCCCGACGCATTCGCGATGCTCGTATGGTCATTTCTGGAGCGCATATGAATCACGTTTCTGCCCATCAAGACGCCACTGCAGCGGCGAGTTCGACGGTTCGTTCGTCCGTGTCGCAGCCGCACGGAGAGCGGATCGCCGTCATCGGCATGGGCGCCATGGGGCGCCGCGTCGTGTCGTCGCTCCGGGCGGGTGCGTACGGCGACCTGCCCGTGGCGGGTTTCGATCCGCACGGTGACGCCGCGTTGCTCAAGCGCGACCTGAACGTCGAGCTGTTTTCGACCGTCGACGAACTGCTCGCGTGGAAGCCGACGGTCGTCGTCGAATGCGCGGGCCACCAGGCCGTCGAGCACGTCGTCGCGCAATGCCTCGAGCGCGGTGTCGATGCGATCGTTGCGTCGGTCGGCGCGCTGTCGTCCGATGCGCTGCGCGCGAAGCTTCACGACGCGCAACTGAGCGGCCAGTCCGAATTGACCGTGGTGTCGGGCGCGATCGGCGGTCTCGATGCGCTCAGCGCCGCACGCGGCAGCGGGCTTCAATCGGTGCGCTACATCGGCCGCAAGCCGCCGCGCGCGTGGGTCGGTTCACCGGCAGAAGCGCAATTCGACCTGACTGCCATCACCGAGCCGACCGTGATCTTCGAGGGCAGCGCCGCGGAGTCGGCCCGGCTTTATCCGAAGAACGCAAACGTAACGGCCGCGGTCGCGCTGGCAGGCGTCGGCTTCGAGAACACGGTCGTCACGATGATGGCCGATCCGAGTGTCGACAAGAACGTACACGAGGTCGAAGCGACCGGACCGTTTGGCCGGCTCGTCATTCGACTGGAAAACAACCCGTTGCCCGACAACCCGCGGACGTCGTGGCTGGCGGCATTGAGTATCGAGGACGCGATTTTGCGGCGTCTTCAGCACGTGATCTGAGTGAGGATGAAATGCGACTGAAAGGAAAAATTGCGCTGGTGACGGGTGCGGCTGCAGGCATCGGCGCGGCGACGGCCGAGCGCTTCGTGAAGGAAGGCGCGCGCGTCGTGCTCGCCGACCGTGACTACGACGGCGCGCGCAACGTGGCGGAAAGCATCGGCGACGGCGCATTCGCCGTGCAGGTGGACGTGACGAGCGCGCAGCAGGTCAAGGAGATGATCCAGGCGACGCTCGACCGCTTCGACGGCCTTGACATCCTCGTGAACAATGCGGGCCTCGGCACGCGCGGCAGCGTCGTGACGATCGAAGAGGACGAGTGGGACCGCCTGATCGACGTCAACCTGAAGAGCGTGTACCTGGTGTCGAAATACGCGATTCCGCAGATGGTCAAGCGCGGCGGCGGGTCGATCGTGAACCTCGCGTCGACCGTGTCGGTCGCCGGGATTCCCGATCGCGCCGCATACGTGGCGGCCAAGGGCGGCGTGGCTGCGCTGACCCGTGCGATGGCGCTCGACCACGCGGAGGAAAACATTCGCGTGAACAGCGTGGCACCGGGTGTGACGTGGTCCAACTACTACGAAAAGATGCTGAAGGAAGTGCCGGATCCGGAGGGCTTCGTTGCGGCACTGAAGGCACGCGCACCGGTGAATCGCTATGCGACGCCGGAGGAAATCAGCACCGCGATCCTCTATCTGGCGTCGGATGAATCGTCGTTCGTCACCGGTTCGATGATCACGGTCGATGGCGGCTATACGGCCCGCTGATCACCGGGGGCACGGATGATTCACGAACTTCGCGAATATGTGATCGAACGCGAGCAGGCGCCGGACTATTTCACGCTGTTCCGTGACGTCGGCATGCCGATACGTGGCAACGAGTACGGGCGACTCGTGGGCAACTGGGTAATCGACGAAGGCGCGATTCGCTTCCTGCATCTCTGGTCGTATGCGTCGCTCGCGGACCGCACCGAGAAGCGCGCCGCGCTCGGAAAAGTGCCCGAATGGACCGGCGCATTCTTGCCTGGCGCGGCGGCACGCGTGTCTTCGCAGTACATCAGGATCCTGAATCCGGTAGCCGGCGTGCTGGCCGACGGCGGCGCGGGTCCGGTGACGCAGGGGCCGCGTGCGTTGCACGTGCTTCGCTGCAAGCTCGGGAAGGCGGCTCAGGTCGCCGCCGCCCTGGCGCGTGCACACACCGGGGCGGATGGCATTTGGGTCGCGGAATTTCCCGATCCGAACGAGGTGTATCTGCTGAACGGCAGCGCCGCGCCGATCGCCGATTCCGCGGAGCTGGCAGCGCTTGGGGTTTTGAACACCACCAGCACATGGATCGGCTCTGGCCCGTATCAGCCGCCGCTCGATTGAGCGGCATCTCCAGGCGAATGGCGCCGGGGAAAGCCATTCACGCGTGAGGCTCTCAGCCTCTTTGGCGCAGCCGCCATGCCGCTGCGCCTTTTTTATTGAACTCGAGTTTCGCCATCATCATGCGCATTGCACAGATTGCCCCCCTTCATGAAGCCGTTCCGCCAAAGCTTTACGGCGGCACCGAACGCGTCGTTTCCTATCTGACGGATGCACTGGTCCAGCTCGGTCACGACGTGACGCTGTTTGCAAGTGGCGACTCGATCACGGATGCGACGCTGCGTGCGTGCTGGCCGACCGCGCTGCGTCTGGATCCGACGATCCGCGACCCGATCGCGCCGCATTTCCTGATGCTGGAACAGGTGAGGGCCGTCGCCCATGAATTCGACATCCTTCATTTCCATCTGGACTATCTGCCGTTTTCGCTGTTCGGCGATCTCGGCGTCCCGTTCGTGACGACGCTGCATGGCCGGCTCGACCTGCCGGAAATCCATCCGGTGTTCGCGCAACATCCCGATACGCGGCTCGTTTCGATCTCCGACGCGCAGCGTCTGCCGATGCCGCACGCCGGGTGGACCGCGACCGTCCAGCACGGGCTGCCGAACCGGCTGCTGACCCCGCACGCCGATGGCGACGGCGACTATCTCGCGTTCCTCGGACGCATCTGTCCGGAAAAGGGTGTCGATGCGGCGATCCGCATCGCCACGGAAGCCGGCTTGCCGCTGAAGATCGCGGCGAAGGTCGACAAGGCCGACGCCGCATACTTCGAACGCGAGATCGCGCCGTTGCTGGAGCAGGCGAACGTGGAGTTCATCGGCGAGATCAACGAACGGCAGAAGCCCGAATTCCTGTCCAATGCCCGCGCGATGCTGTTGCCGATCGACTGGCCCGAGCCGTTCGGGCTGGTGATGATCGAGGCGATGGCGTGCGGAACGCCGACGATCGCGTTCCGTCGCGGCTCGGTTCCCGAAGTCATCGACGACGGCGTGACGGGCTACGTCGTCGACACGGTCGCTCAGGCCGTCGATGCGGTCGAGCGGTCGAAGACGCTGTCGCGAAGCGCCATTCGCCGGGTATTCGAGCAGCGTTTCGATGCGCGGCGCATGGCGAACGACTATGTCGACGTGTATCGCGAGATCATCGGTGCCCGCGTTCCCGAGGTGCATCTTGTATAACGCCGGCGACGCGGAGCCGGCCGCGGCGGCCAGCCGGAAAGCGGCTGCCGGGAACGGCATCGCGGCGACCCGGGCCGCATTCTTCGTCGCGGGCATGAGTGTCGCCGCATGGGCACCGCTCGTGCCGTATGCGAAGGATCGGCTCGGCGTGGACGACGCGAAGCTCGGGTTCCTGCTGCTGTGCCTCGGGATCGGGTCGATCGGATGCATGCCGTTGTGCCAGCGCCTGGTGGGGCGCTTCGGCTGCCGGCGCATGGTCGCCGCGGGCACCGCGATGATCGCGATCGCATTGCCGCTGCTTGCGCTGATGCCCACGATGGGCGCGATGGCGGCCGCACTGCTGCTGTTCGGCGCCGGCATGGGGATGATCGACGTCACGATGAACATTCACGCGATGCTGGTCGAGCGCGATACGGGGCGGCGCCTGATGTCGGGGTTTCATGGCCTGTTCAGTGTCGGCGGCATCGCGGGCTCGATGGCCGGCGGCGCGCTGCTGTCGGCGGGCGCGCCGCCGCTTGCCGTGTCGCTCGCCGTGTCCGCGGTGGCGGTCGCATTGATCGCGTTCTACGGCCGACATCTGAGGCCGGATGCGGGCGGCGGCGGCGGCACGCGGTTCGTCTTGCCGCAGGGCATCGTCGCCGTGATGGGCGCGATCGCACTCTGTGTGTTCCTGGTCGAGGGTGCGATGCTCGACTGGAGCGCGCTGTTCCTGACGACCGTCAAGCAGTACGAGCAGGTGCGCGCAGGATTCGGCTACACCGTATTCGCCATTGCGATGACGAGTGGCCGGCTGCTCGGCGACGGCCTCGCTCACCGGTTCGGCGCACAAGCGATGATCGTGGCGGGCGGAATCCTCGGCGCACTGGGGCTCGTCGTTGCCATCGTCGCGCCGTCGGGCATTGGTGCGATCGTCGGTTTCGGACTCACCGGCATTGGCTGCGCGAACATCGTGCCGCTGCTGTTCGCCGCGGCCGGCCGTCAGCGCGCGATGGAACCGTCCGCCGCGATCACCGCGCTCACGACGCTCGGTTATGGCGGCAACCTGGCGGGACCGGCGGCTGTCGGGTTTTTCGCGCATGCGCTGGGACTGGCCGCATCGTTCGCATTGCTCGCCGCGCTGCTGTTGGCGGCCGGCATCGCCGGGCTGAAAGTGGCACGTTGATCAGTCGAACCGCGGTCGCGGTCGACGCCGCGCCGAAAGATCGGCGCGGTTTCGCTCACATGCGAACCGTCTCGACCGGAACGAGTTTCCCGCTCTTGACCGTATAGAGCGTGACCACCGGATCCTTGATATCGCCGCGATCGCTATAGGCAAACCGGCCGGTGACGCCGACATAGTCTGCCTTCGGCAATGCGGCGAGCACGGCGGCATGGTCGATCGACCCGCTGCGCCGCATCGCGTCCGCGACCAGGTAGACCGCGTCGTAGAAGAACGGCGCGAGGAACTTCACCGGCATGCCGTAGCGCGCTTCATACGCGTGCTCGAAAGCGGCGCCGCGCGGAAGCTTTTCGAGCGGCGTGCCGACACTCGAGCACACGACGGTTTCCGCGGCCTTGTCCGCGAGGCTGATCATCGTCGGCGTACAGATGCCGTCGCCGCCGAGAATCGGCAGCGCGAGGCCGAGCGTGCGCGCCTGCTTCGCAAGCGGGCCGGCCGTGGCGTCCATGCCGCCGAACATGATCGCGTCGGCCCGTTCCGACTTGATGCGGGTCAGCACCGCGCGAAAGTCGATCGACTTGTCGCTGACGGTTTCGCGGCTCACGATCTGCAGGCCGAGTGCCTTGGCCTTTTTCGAGAACTCGTCGGCGAGCCCCTGACCGAAGGCGCTGGCGTCGTCCACGACGACGACGCGTCGCGCATGCAGTCGCCCGGCCGCATACTGCGCGAGCGCCGGTCCCTGGCTTGCGTCGGTCGCCGTCAGTCTGAAGGATGTCTTGTAGCCCTGCGCGGTGTACGCGGGATTCGACGCACTCGACAGCAGCGCAATCTGCGCGTTGTGGTACACGCGCGACGCGGGAATGGCGACGCCGGAGTTCATGTGGCCGACGACCGCGACGACACCGAGGTCGACGAGTTGTTGCGCGACGACGGTTCCCGTGCGCGGATCGCCCGCATCGTCCTCCGACACGAGTTCGAGGCGCACGGGTTTTCCGCCGACCTTGAGTCCCTTCGCGTTGATCTCTTCCACCGCGAGGCGGGCGCCGTTTTCATTGTCCTTGCCGAGATGCGCCTGCGCACCCGTGAGCGGCGATGCGAAGCCGAGCTTCACGACGGTCGCCGCTGCGCCCGGTTCCTGGGCATGAGCGGGCGAGGTGAGGCAGGCTGTCGTGATCAGTGTCACGTACATGGCTACGATTCTGTTCATGTCGTTCCTGCGAGTCTGGTTCATGGGCGGTGTGGCGCGTACGCGGCCGCGTCGCGCCCGGACGCATCCAGGCGCGACGCGGCCGCACGTGCGGAAACGATCAGAACTTGTGGCGCATGCCGACGATACCGATGATCTGCGAACTGGCGCCCGCGTCGATGTCGTACGAGCCGATCACGGCTTGCGCGGCGCCGAGCCCGTTCTGTCCGCTGGCGTGGGTGTACCCGACCGTCGCATAGACGTCCGTGCGCTTGCTCAGCAGGTAGTCGACGCCGAGGTTGACCTGATGATACTTCGCGGACGAATCGCCGTTCGACTTCGTGTAGTTGTAGCCGGCGACCGCGACAAAGACCGGCGACACCTGCCAGTTCGCGAACACGGAACCATTGTGGTATTTCTCGGACCGGCTGAAGGTCGACGACGCGTCCGGCGAATACTCGGAAAAGCTGTAGGCCGCACCTACCGTCACCGGACCGATCGCATACTGGCCGCCGGCGCGCGCGATGCTGACCGAGCGAGCCGATGCGTACGCGGCGTTGACCGAGCTGTTGAAGAAGGTGTCGGCCGACGAAACGCCGCGTGTCGATGCGGTTGCATTGCCGTTGTCGACGTGGAGGTAACCCGCGCCGAGAGACAGCGGCCCTTGGCTGTAACCGATCGCAGCGGAATAGGTTTGCCCCGAACCGGCAGAGCCCGCGATACCGCCGAACCCGTACATCGCCGACAGCGTGAATCCGCCCCACACGGGGCTCGTCCATTTCACCGAGTTATTGAAGCGAACGCTGCTGTCGTAGTTGTCGACGTCGCCCGGCGTCGCGAAGAAGCCGCTGTACGCATCGGCCGTGTACGGCTGCAGCAGGTCGCTGACCGGATCGTATTGGCGGCCGAATGTCACCGAGCCGAACTGGGCACTGGTCAGGCCGACGAATGCCTGCCGGCCGAACATCCGGCTACCCTGCTGGAGCTGGCCGGTACCTGCGTCGAAACCGTTTTCCAGCGTGAAGACGGCGCTCAGGCCGCCGCCGAGGTCTTCCGTGCCTTTCAGGCCCCACTGGCTCCCGGAGAGATTGCCGGAGGACATCTTCCATTGCGAATGCTGGCCGCCGCTGTTGTGGACGTAGGCGATGCCTGTATCGACGATGCCGAAAAGCGTAACGGAGCTCTGCGCGCTGGCTGCAGCGGAGAGCGTGCAGAGTGCCGCGGCCGCGATCAGGTGGATTTTGTTCATTGTCTCACTCACGTTCTGGTGTTGCCGTGGAAAATCGCAGGTCACGCTACGACGATCATTTATTCGTATACCTAATGATCTATCGAAAAAAATGTAATCAGGGAAGCGCGAACCTGCTGGAAATCGATGCAATACACCCTGGATGAAGGGCGCGCGATGGCGCACCCCGATTCAGGTCGATGTTGCTTGACGGCCCTTCACTGCACAGCCGAAGCGCGATTCGGAACCAGCGACAGGCCGCGATTGCGGTTGACGAAGTAGTAGAGCGCACCCGGCACGAGCAGGCTCGGGATCCAGCTGACGTCGGCACCGATGAGGCGTGCAAAGTAGCTGTGATAGAAGGACATGTCCATGAACGGAACCTGCACGGCGACCGCCACGATGAAGATCACGAGCGTGCTGATGTTGTACTTGCCGTAGATGCCGTCCTCGTTGTACATGTCGGGCACGCTGTATTGGCCCTTGCGAATCAGGTAGTAGTCGACGAGGTTGATCGAGCTCCACGGCACCAGCACGTAGATCTGCGCGACGAGAATGTCGGAGAAGTAGTCGTTGAAGTGATATTGCGTGCCGATCGCGATGACCGTCGCAATGACGGCGATGAGCGCCATGATCACGAACTTCATCGACTTGCTGACGCGTGCCATGCCCTTGAAGCCGGTGAAGATCGTCGTCGTCGACATGTACGCGCTGTACAGGTTGAGCACGTTGATTTCGAGCACGCCGAGCACGATGATCACGAGTGCCGGACGCCCCCAACCCCCGAACAGGCTGGCGAGCCCCGTGCCCGGATCCTTCGTGACGTCGGCGATGCCGGCAGCGAGTACGGCGCCGAGAATCATCACGAGCGTCGAGCCGAGCGCGTTGCCGATATAGCTGTACCAGAACGTCTGCTTCGTGGAGATGTTCTTCGGCAGATAGCGCGAATAGTCGGCGACATACGGACCGAAGCCGAGCGTCCAGGACGCCGCCTGTGCGACCACCAGCATGAACGCGCTGTTGATGTAGCCGTGACTCGCGGCGGCGGTAGCGGCATGCGGCGGCAGCGGATGCTGGTACACGAGGAATGCGGCCGCCGCGAAGATCAGCCCCGAGAGTGCGGACATGTAGGCACCCATCCGGTGGATCAGCTCGTAGCCGATGTAGCTGATGATCAGCGTCAGCACGCCGAAGAGGATGATCGCCTCGTTGTCGCTCATCGGGTAGATCGCCTTGATCGAGTCGCGCATCACGACACCGTTGGCGGCCGTGAACAGCACGTACGACACGACGACGATGAACAGCGGGATGCCGGCGCCGAGGACGCCGAACTGGGCGCGGCTCTGGATCATCTGCGGAATGCCGAGGTGAGGTCCTTGCGCCGAGTGGCCGGCCATGAAAACCGTGCCGATGAGGTTGCCGAGGATCAGGCCGACGATGGTCCAGAACACGCTCAGTCCGGCCGCGACGCCAAGCGTGCCGACCACGAGCGTCGTGACCTGCATGTTGGCGCTGAACCAGATGGTAAAGAGCCGGCTCGGTTTCCCATAGCGTTCATTCTCCGGAATGAACTCAATGCTTCTGTTTTCGATGTCCATCGCTTCCTCACAGGGGGTAAAGGTTGCTCCGTGGAGTCCGGACCGCTGGGTCCTGCTCCTCGGGCGTTCGACGCTTCGATGACGTCCGGCCGGGCCGTCGATCGTGTTGTGGCTTGGTCCGTAATGTAATCCTTTACATCCGTAGATCAATGCGGGTCTTCCCTATTTGGAGTAGCGCAGTCGTTGGCAATGCCTTGTCTGAGCTGAATCAGGCGCGCTTCATCGGGTTGTCGGAAGCGGCGAAACATCCGTCGGGAGACGGTGAATTTCTCGGCGGGTAAGTAAAGGATTACAGCGAACTAAGCAGGAGGCGTGCCAGAAGACGAGCGCGCCCGCCCCGGATGAATGCCAGGAGGGTTCGGCGGGGTGGGGAGTGGAGGCGGGTGGCTCGATGGGGCGGCAACCATGCAGCAATTTGATGCGTCGCGCAGCACCGTGGTGCGCGCGATTCCCCCGAAAGAAGCGGAAGCAAGACGGGTGAGGCGTGCTCCCGGGCGAGTCTAGTGGGTGCGCGTCGCGGTGCTGTCGGCCAGTTCGCGGCGCGCGGTGCTGGTGGATTCCCGCACCACGAGATTCGTTTCGAGGCGGATCGGCATGATCTTGCGCTGATCCACGAGCGAGCCGATCAACGCTTGTGCGGCGTGCTCGCCCATGTCTCGCGCCGGCACCGAGATGGTCGTGAGTGCCGGCGCGAATACGGTCGCGTAGTCGTCGTTGTCGAACCCCGAGATCGAAAGATCCTCGGGCACGCGCACGCCCATTCGACGGCACTCGGCAATGGCGCTCAACGCGAACGTGTCGCTGTTGCAGACGACCGCGGTGGTTTCCGGATATTCGCCGATGATCTGGCGCATCGCCTCGGCGCCGCGGAAGACTGCGGACCCGTAGCTTTTCTCGATGACGTGGCATCCGTCGGTAATGCCGTGGGCGGCCAGCGTTTCCTCGAATGCCTGGATGCGCGATTGCTGCCTGTCGTTGCCATGAATGGGGCCGGCGATCATGACCATGCGGCGGTGCCCGAGCCTGATCAGGAATTCCACCATCTGCTTTGTCGCACTGTAGTTGTCGAATCCGATCGACGGGAAGTGCTCATCGGCCGTATACGAATAAGTCGTCACGCACGGAATCTGTTTCTCGAGCAGATAGGTTCGAAGCGCCGGATCGTCGACCCGGCCGACCATCAGCAGCGCTTCCGCGCCGCGCTCGACGAGTGCGCGCACCTTGTCGAACATCCGCGTATTGTCGAAACCCGTTGTCAGCACGAATACGCTGTAACCGGCCGCGGTGATGCGTTCCTCGAAGCCGTCGACAAGGCGGGCGAAAAACGAGTAGTCGAGCGTCGGAATCACGGCACCGATGATGTGCGTTTTCTGCAGTCGCAGTGCCTTGGCCGATGGATTGGGCGTGTAGCCCATCTTTCGCGCGATGGAGATGACCTTCTCGCGGGCTTCCTCGCGCACGAGATGGGGGAGGTTGAACGCACGCGACACGGTCGCGACGGACACGCCCGCCGCCTTGGCGACGTCCGTGACATTGACCTTCTGGGTCCGCTGTTTCGCTGGTTTGTTCATGTGAATGCGCTCGAAATGGAGAAGTAGGTCGCGAGCGAGCCCGCAGATGCGCATTGCGGCAAATTTTCGGATCGGATTAGAAAACGATTACTTTCCGATAGGGTGGCGGACCCACGCCGGCATCCTGCGACTCGTCAAATAATTTCATTGATATCAGTGACTTACGATGGGGGCTCTGGGCCGGATGCGGCCGATCGACGACTTTCCACCACACGTATCACTGTGACGCTGCTATGATACACCTCGAAGATGAGATTTTTCTGAAAAAACGCAGGTTTTCTGTAAAATCTCGATGTGCGTTCGGGCTGGGTCAATGCCACGGGTGCGCGTGGTGAGCGAACGGAGACAGTGTGCGATTCGAGATGTAATTGATTACATTTCGGCTGGGGACAGCAGATGCGGTGGAAGAACTACTATCAGGTCGTGAACTGCCACGCGGAGGGCGAGGTCGGCAAGGTGCTGACCGGTGGGGTGGTGGACGTCCCGGGCGAGACGATGTTCGACAAGCGCGAGTATCTGCGGCTCCACCGGGACGACATCCGGCGTCTTTGCCTGTCCGAGCCGCGCGGCTCCGTGATCGACAGCATCAACATCGTGCTGCCGTCCGCGCACCCGGATACCCGCGTCGGGTTTGTGACCGCCGGCGCGACTGACTATCCGGCGATGTCGGGATCCAACCTGATGTGCGTCGCGACCGTGCTGCTCGAGACCGGGATGGTTCCGATGCAGGAGCCCGAGACCCGGTTCATTCTCGAGGCGCCGGCCGGGGCCGTCCAGGTGACCTGCCAGTGTTCCGGCGGCAAGGTGACACGTGTGCGCTTCGTCAATCAACCGGCGTTCGTTTTTTACGAACAGCAGGAAATCCACGTCCCGGGCTTCGGCGCGTTGCCCGTCGACATCTCGTACGGCGGCGAAACGTTCGTGCAGATCGACGCGGAAATGCTGGGCCTGCGGCTGGAAGCCGACGAGGCGAAGGAGCTGAGCGAACTGGGCGAGCTGATCAAGCGTGCCGCCAGTCTGCAACTGCAGGCCATCCACCCGATGAATACCGCGCTGACGGGTATCACGCAGGCCCAGTTCATGGGCGCGCTGACGCGGACCGACCGCGGTATCCGCTCGCGCAATGCGGTGATCGTCTCGCCGGGACGGCTCGACCGGTCTCCCGGCGGGACGGCAACGTCCGCGCGTCTCGCGCTGTTGCACCGGCGCAAGCAGATCGCGCCCGGAGAGACCCTGATTCACGAGTCGATCATCGGTACGTGCTTCGAAGGCGCGATCGAGCGGCAAACCCAGGAAGGTCCTTATCCCGCGGTCATTACAAGCGTTGCCGGGCAGGCATGGATCACCGGTATGCACCAGGTTTGCCTGGATGCGACCGATCCGCTGGCGTCTGGCTACACACTCTCGGACACGTGGCCTCAGATGGTCTGAGCCATGCGTTTTCTTTGTTTTTTGTGGTAATCGATTACAGGAGTCGAGCATGACACGTCGTTACGATCTTTGGATTGATGGTCAATGGCAAGCCGCGAGTACGCCGGAATCCGTCGCACGGTACTCGCCTGCGCATGGCGACAAACTCGCCGAATATGCGGCCGGCAGCGTGGCGGACCTCGATCGGGCGGTGGGTGCGGCGCGCGCGCGCTTCGACGATCAGTCGTGGTCGCGGTTGCCGGGCGCGACCCGCGCGGCGCTGTTGAACGCGTGGGCGGCGCTGATCGAACGCGATGCGGAAAAACTCGCCCGCATCGAGGCTGAAGAGGTCGGCAAGCCGATCCGGTTCGCGCGCGCGGAGGTTGCGGCATCGGTCGATCTGACGCGCTATGCGGCATCGCTCGCATGGCAACTGGGTGGCGACGCGTTCAGCAATCTCGGGGCAGACAAGCTCGGTCTCGTCACACGCGAAGCGCGTGGTGTGGTGGGGATGATCGTGCCGTGGAACTTCCCGCTGGTCACGTTGTTCCAGAAGCTCCCGTTCGCGCTGGCGGCCGGCTGCACGACCGTCATCAAGCCTTCGGAACTCACGTCCGGCACGGCGCTCGAAGTGGCGGCGCTCGCGACGGAAGCCGGCATTCCGGGCGGCGTGATCAACGTCGTGACCGGCACGGGCCCGATCGTCGGCGAGGCGATGTCGAAGCACGCCGGTGTCGACATGGTGTCGTTTACGGGTTCGACGCTGGTCGGCAAGCAGATCGCGCGCAATGCGGCGGAAACGGTCAAGCATGTCGCGCTCGAGCTCGGCGGCAAGGCGGCGAACGTCGTGTTTGCGGACGCCGATCTTGATGCGGCACTGGACGGCGTGCTGTTCGGCACGATCCTCAACCAGGGCGAAGAGTGCGTTGCGGGTACGCGGTTGCTGATCGAAGAATCGGTCGCAGACGCGTTTGTCGGCAAGCTGGTCGAACGCGCGAAGCGGGTGGTCGTCGGCTTGCCGCTCGATGATCGGACCGATATCGGTGCGCTGATCCACGAACAGCACCTGAACAAGGTGCTCGACTATATTCGGATCGGGAAGGAAGAAGGCGCGACGCTTGCGGTCGGTGGCGAACGCGTGACGGGGAACGGCCTCGACAAGGGCTTTTTCGTCGGCACCACGATCTTCACCGGCGTCACGCCGGAGATGCGGATTTTCCGCGAGGAGATCTTCGGGCCGGTGCTGACGGTCACGACGTTCAAGGATGCGGACGAAGCGGTGCGGCTTGCCAACGATACGAACTACGGTCTGGGCAACGGGCTGTGGACCAAGGATATCGACAAGGCCATCACGGTGTCCCAGCAACTGCGCAGCGGCACCGTATTCGTGAATACCTACCTGGAGTCCGCGCCGCAGATGCCGTTCGGCGGCTTCAAGGAAAGCGGGGTGGGGCGCGAGAACGGGCTGGACGGGCTGCTCGAGTACACGGAGGTCAAATCGACCTTCATCAAGCTTGGCAAGCGCGCGCCGGCCTTGCCCGCGACGGTCGTCGACGCGGGCTGACGGGCGGGGTTCGCCGGCTTCGCCGCGCCGATGCGGCGGCCGGCAGCAGGTACGATCGGGCCGGCTCGGGTGGCGAGCCGGCCCCAGCACAGAGCGAGAAAATGAAACTGAAGCGAATGGTCAACGTGGTCGGCGTCCATACCGGCGGCGAGCGCAACGACGTCATCACCGGCGGCGTGCTCGACGTGCCCGGCAACACGATGTTCGAAAAAATGCGCCATCTCGAGACGCAAGCGGACGATCTGCGCAAATTTCTCCTGCACGAGCCGCGCGGCAGCGTCACGCAATGCGTGAACCTGGTCCTGCCGCCGTGCGATCCGGAAGCGGACGCGGGTTTCGTGATCATGGAGGCCGAATACTATGTGCCGATGTCGGGCAGCAACACGATCTGTACGGTTACCGCGTTGCTCGAGACCGGGATGATCCCGATGCAGGAGCCGTACACCGATGTCACGCTCGAAGCGCCGGGCGGCCTCGTGCGCGTGCGCGCCGAATGTCGCGACGGCAAATGCGTGAACGTGCGGTTCTCGAACGTGCCGTGTTTCGTGTTCGGCCTCGACTTGCCCGTCGACGTGCCCGGTCTCGGCACGCTGAAGGTCGACGTGGCGTACGGCGGGATGATCTACGTGCTCGTCGATGCGACGGCCGTCGGCTTCGCGATCGAGCCCGACGAGGCGGGACGGATGGTGGAAATCGGTGAACGGATCAAGGCTGCAGCCGCTGAGCAAATCCCCGCCGTGCACCCCGAGAATCCCGGGATTCACACGATCAACCAGACGCTCTTCGCCGGCCCGCTCCAGCGCGGCGCCGATGGCGGATTGCGCGCGAAGAACAGCGTGATCGTATCGCCGGGCCGCGTCGATCGTTCGCCGTGCGGAACAGGCACCAGCGCGCGCCTCGCCGTCATGCATGCGCGCGGGCAGATTCAGCCGGGCGAGCGTTTCGTGCACGAATCGATCCTCGGAACGGAATTCGTCGGCGAGATCGCCGAGACGCTGTCGATCGGCGGCAAGCCGGGCGTTCGCCCGATGATCACCGGTAGCGCATGGATCACCGGGTACCACCAGTACGTGCTCGACGCGAGCGATCCGCTGCCGACCGGTTATACGCTGAGCGATCTGTGGAGAAAGCCTGCGTGATCTTTCACGCGCGCATGCAGCGCCCGGGCTTTTGCCCGGGTTCGCGTGCTGCCGGCGTCGCCATGATGCGGCTCCGGGAAGTCCTGCCGCCGTAGAGCGTCACGACACCGCTCTACGGCTCGCGGCCGGTGCCGCGTGCAGCCGACCGCACGACCGCACGACCGATGTCAGTCCCGGTCCTTGATCCGGATGCCGAACGCGAAGACCCCGGCGGCCGCGATCGCGAGGCACGCACTGATGAGCAGGCCGTTTGCGAACGAATGCGTACGATCGACGATCACGCCGGTGATGACGGGCGCTGCCGATCCGCCAAGATATCCGCCGAACGTCAGTACGCTGCCCATCGTGGCAACCATCCGGCTCGGCACCATCACGCCGACGATGGCCCAGGTGCCGACGTTCGCGAAGTAAATCGAGAACAGCGCACCCGAGATCGCGGCGACCGCGAGTGCCGGCGTGTGTGCTGCCGCGGCGGCGGCCGTCAACATCGCGGCGACCACGAGGCCGATGCACGTCGGGATCTTGCGGCTGAGCGATACGCCGTATCCCTTGCGGGTCAGGAAGTCGATGAAGGTGCCGCAGCTCAACTGGCCGAGCGTGCCGGCTGCATACGGAATGGCCGCCAGCCATCCGGTCCTGGCGATGCTCACGTGCTGTTCATGCTCGAGGTAGGCCGGCAGCCATGACACATACAGCCAGATCATGTAGATCACGCCGGCCGAGCCGAGCATCATCGCGATCGTGTTGCGCTGGACCAGCAATGCGCGCCATTCGGCGAACCCCGGGCGCGATGCGTGGGCCTGTTCATCTTCTTCTGCCGCGCCGCTCGTCCCTCGGTCGGACGTGCTGTTCCGGTAGACGGCAAACCACATGAGCGCCAGCACGATACCCAGCACGCCCAGCGTCGCGAACATCATCCGCCAGCCGACCGCGATCAGCAGCAGCGTCAGCAGCGGCGGTGCAAGCGCGGGTGCGACGGTTCCGGCGATCAGGAACAGGCTGGTCGGCCCGCCGCGCTTTTCCGCGGGAAACCATTCGCTGACGATCTTCGCGCATGCGGGATAGTGCGGTGATTCACCGACACCGAGCCACGCACGCCCGAACAGCAACTGCTGGAAGGTCTGCACGAAGCCGCACGCGAGCTGCGCAGTCGACCAGAACAATAGACCGAGTCCGAACACGATCCGTGCGCCGAAGCGATCCAGAATCAATCCGATCGGCAGTTGGGAAAACGCGTACACGATCGAGAACGACGACATGAGCATGCCCATTTGTGCGGCCGAGAGCCGCAGTTCGGACGCAACAAGATGGTTTGCAACCGATAGTGCACTGCGATCGAGGTTGTTGATCAGCCCTGCCCCGATCAGGAATGCAATCGCGACCTTTGCGCCGCGGCGGCGCGTGTCGCGATCGTCAGGCCGTACGATTTCGGGTCGCGTGGAAAGGTTCATCGTGTGTCCAGGACGTTCTGGTGGTGACCGGTCCGGTGCTGACCGGTCCAAAAAAAGGCCGTGAACGACTGTCGCGTTCACGGCCTGAAGACCGCGCGATCTGCCCTGTCGGAGGTAATCGCGGGACAAGCGGGGTCTAGGCCGCTTTGTAGTATTCGGCCTTGCTCGCCGGCGGCTCCGAGCGGCCGCGAATATGGTCGGCGATCTTTTCGGCCATCATGATGACCGGCGCATTGAGGTTGCCACTGACGATCTCCGGCATGATCGACGCGTCGACCACACGCACGTTGTCGACGCCATGCACGCGCCCCTGGGCGTCGACGACGGCATCGTCCCCGGTTCCCATCCGGCACGTGCAGCTCGGGTGGTAGTTCGTTCCGGCCGTCTCGCGCAGATAGGCGAGGATCTGCTCGTCGGTCTGGACGGGCCGGCCAGGCGTGACTTCATCGCCGCGCAGCGGTGCCCATGCCTGCTGCCCGACCACGTTCCGGATTGCGCGCACCGCGGCAACCGCGTCGCGCCGGTCCGTTTCGGTCGTCAGGAAATTGAACACGAATTTCGGCGCGGCCAGCGGATCGGCGCTGTCGATCCATACGCGCCCGCTGCTGGTCGGTCGCATCAGGCTGAAGAAGTACTGGAAGCCGTTCTCGAGCTTCACGTTGCCGTGCTGGAATTCACCGAGCATCGGAATGAATTCGAACTGCACGTTCGGTACCTTGATGTCGTCCTGCGTGCGGATGAACGCGCCCACCTCGAAGAAATTGGTGGCGCCGAGCCCCTTCTTGAACAGCTTCCACTGAACGCCGAGTTTCAGCTTGCCGAACGTCGTCAATTCCCGTGCCGCCGAAACGTTCTGCGTCGCGCGGTACTGGACGGGCGCGGCCAGGTGATCCTTCAGCCCTTGGCCGACGCCGCGCAGGTCCGAAACGACATTGATCGACAGGCGTCGCAGGTCATTGCCATTGCCGATGCCGGACAACATCAGGATCTGCGGCGAATGGATCGCGCCGCCGCAGACGATGGCCTCACGTGAAATGTTGATACGCTTCGTTTCGGAACCGACACGCACCAGCACCGCGACCGCACGCTTGCCCGCGAATTCGAGCTTCAGCACTTGCGCCATGCTCCAGACATGAAGGTTGTCGCGCGGCGGCGCTGCGTGCAGGTACGCGCGCGACGTGCTCCAGCGCAGGCCGCGGTGCACGTTGCGCTGCGTGATGTGAACGCCTTCCTGCCGGTATGCGTTGTGGTCGTCCACGTGGGGCAGCCCCGCCTGTTTGCCGGCTTCGAGAAACGCGCGATACAGCGGATTGTCGGCACGGCAGGTTTCGATGTGCATCGGGCCGTTGCCGCCGCGGTAGTCGTTCGCGCCCTTGTCGAAGGTTTCGGCCTTGCGGAAGTAGGGGAGCACGTCTGCGTAGCTCCATCCCGCGTTGCCCATCGCCTCCCAGTTGTCGTAGTCCCACGGGTTGCCGCGCACCCAGTTCATGCCGTTGATCGACGAGCAGCCGCCCAGCACACGTCCGCGTGCCTCGTAGATCTTCCGGTCGTTCAGGCCCGGCTCGGGCTCGGAGTGCATGTACCAGTTGAACTTGTCGTCCATCAGCGGGAACCCGAGCGCCGCAGGCATCCGGATATAGGTGCTCGTGTCCTTGGGGCCCGCTTCGATGAGCAGCACGCGCGTCCCGGCATCTTCCGCCAGCCGTGCCGCGATGACGCTGCCCGCTGACCCGGACCCGATCACCACGTAGTCGTAGTCGGTGCGGATCGGACGGCGATGAATGTCCTGCATGATGTTTGCCTCCGAAAAATTCTGAAAATGGAACCGGACAGTCCTGGGCGGCTACCGGCTCGTGGGCCTGTCGGCCGCAGCATCTGGACAGCGTGTGTCCCGACTTTGATGCGGATTCTATGCTTGGCAAAAACGAATGTAAAGGATTACATTTTTGGGGTGCATTTCATGTGGAAACCTAGGCCCATGCGATAGCCGGATGGATGGCGAGATGTGCTCCGCAACTCAGTGAAGCCAGCTTGCGACGACGGGCGCGAGTGCCGGAGCGACGATCGCGGTGAGTACGCCGTTCAAACCCATTCCGAGGCCCGCATAGGCGCCCATCGTCGCGTCGACCTGGAAGGCGCGGGCAGTGCCGATTCCATGAGAGGCGACGCCGAGTGCGAATCCGCGCACTTCGGGCGCCGAGATGCGCAGCAGATTCAGCAGCGAACGCGCGGTCACGGCGCCGAAAATGCCGGTGCAGATGACAAGCACGGCAGTGAGCGACGGGATGCCGCCCAGACGCTCGGCGATTGCCATCGCGATCGGCGTGGTCGCCGATTTCGGGGCGAGGGAGGCGAGTGTTTGCTGCGAGGCACCCAATGCGCCGGCGATGACCAGCGCGGAAACGACCGCGGTGGTCGAGCCGGCCGTTAGCGCGCCGAGCAGCGGTAGCGCGGCCTTGCGAAGGTTTGCCCATTGCCGGTAGAGCGGGAGTGCCAAGGCGACAGTGGCGGGGCCAAGCAGGAAGTGAACAAACTGGGCGCCGTCGAAATAGGTTCGATACGACGTCCCGGTCGACGCCAGGATCGTCACGATCAGCGCGATGGAGATCAGTACCGGATTGGCGAGCGGGCTAAATCGCGCCTTCCGGTAGATTGCCTGCGCGCACAGATACGCAATCAGCGTCAGCGTGAGTCCGGCGAGCGGCGACGCCGCGAGATAGACCCAGAGGGCGGACAGCTTTTGGTGAGCGATCACGATGCATTCCCTGCACGGTTGCTGGTGCGTTTCGACATGACGCGCGTCAGATACCGCATCGTCACGGCGGTCACTGCGATTGCAAGCAGCGTGCTGACCGCGAGCGACAGCGCGATGGGTACAAGATCGCCCTTGATTCCGTCGGCGGTCGACATGACGCCCACGCCTGCCGGAACGAAGAGAAGAGACAGGTTTTGCAGCAGGCTGGCGGCGGTCGATTCCAGGGTTGTCGCAAGCGGCGGAAAGACGTGGAGGCTGGCAAGCAGCAGCAGCATGCCAATTACCGGGCCCGGTACCGAGAGATGCAGGAGATATGTCAGACCTTCACCCAGGCATTGAAACGTCAGGAGAATGGCGATGGAAAGGAGTGGCATGCTGGGAAACCGTGCGCGAATGGAACAGAGGGATTGCCGGAGGACGCCGGCCGATCGGCGCTCCATGGACAGGACGCGCCACTCGGCGCTTGATGGCGACCTGGATTATAGCGGGAATGTAATCAATTACATTCACTGGTCAATTTTATGCGCGACGTGGGGACGTCTTGGCGCACGAAAGCGGACGCTGGTTTGTGGAGGGGGCGATTCGTCGTGTTATCCGGGGCAACGATGTTTCGGCAGGCGGCACCTGGGCGACGGGATGAGGTGATCGAACGGGCTTTGCGCGTGCTTGAGGATGACCGGACCCATTGGCATCGAAGGGATCGGTCCGCCGGTGTCCGAGTTCGCCGTATGAACGCCCTAAAGGCGGCAAACAACGTCTACAGCCTCTCCCGTCACCCTGCTCGAATGGACGCGCATTGCAGGTTCAGAGGTCCAGGACGAGTTTCGGGCTTCGAGATCGAGAGCAGCACGGCGTGAACTGGTCTGCGCGAGCCTGTTCCTCGGTGGTCAGGAACAGGTCGCGGTGCTCGGGCGTGCCGTCCAGTATGCGGGTGATGCAAGCGCCGCACACGCCCTGTTCGCAGGATGTGGGGACGCTGATGCCATGAGCGGAGAGTGCGGCGATCACTGTCTGGTCAGCCGCAACCCGGATAACGCGACCTGTCGACGCGATCTCGACGTCGAAGCTACCGTCGCCACTCATGTTCCTGGGCGTCGCCGCGAAATATTCGCGATGCAGGTGTTGTTCCGGCCAGCCTGCGGTTCTTGCGCTATCGAGCGTCCAGTCCATGAACCCCGCGGGTCCGCAGACGTAGAGATGGGCGCTCGAACGACCTCGCTCGAGCAGGGCCGTCAGATCAAGCTTCTGAGACTGGGGCCCGTCGTCGTAATGAAGGTGCACGGAAGCGGCAAACGGAGACGCACGGAGTCGTTCGGTGAAGGCGGCGGAATCGGCTGAACGCGTGCAGTAGTGCAATTCGAACGATCGGCCCAGGCTCGCCAGGTGCTCCGCCATGCACAGCAACGGCGTGACACCGATACCGCCTGCAATCAGCAAACTATGTGGCGCGTCGCACACCAGCGGGAAATGGTTTCTGGGCTCGCTGATTCCGACGATTTGCCCAACCTCAAGTGCATGCATGCCGACCGAGCCGCCACGCGAGTCCGCATTGCGGAGCACGGCAATCTGGTAGCGGTGCGTTTCAGCAGGGTGGTTGCATAGCGAATATTGGCGCACCAGCCCGACGGGCAGATGAACATCGATATGCGCGCCGGCCGAAAACGGAGGAAGCTCGCCGCCGTCGACGGCTACCAGCTCGAGGCTGCAGATGTCGCGGGTTTCCATCACCTTGGCGCCGATGCGCACCGGGCGGGTCACTGTGTTCATGTCAAAGGCTCCTGATTTGTTCTGGTCGGCACCGCCCGGACTAAGGGGGCGAAGCTGGCTTGCCTCGCGCGCGGAACGCCGTCTCGTGAAAGATTGCCTGGCTGGGCGGTTCGCCACGAGCGAGGGTTTCGTTTCTCTATTTTCATGTCGATACGTATCGTATTAAAAAGATATCGACAGCGCCTGCTGTCGTCAACGGAATTTTCCCTTGTCTCGCTGACGAAATCCGGATGGACGCACGCCGTCTGGAAGAATCCGGCATCCTTTCATGGCCGGTCGGTTTGGCGCGGGCATGGCGAACCGGGGGCTTTGTCCGGGCAAACCCGATTGTGCGCGGTATGGACTTCAACTAAAGTGAAACGAGACGCCTCGTTTAGTAATGTGATGATCGCCCATCTCGAACGCCGATCGTGCGGCGGGTTGCGCGAAACGGCGCCGGAGCGGTGTCGGGCGCAGCGGCTACCTGATGCCGAACAGGCAAGACAGACCAGTTTCCAGACAAGGGGTGAGACATCGTGGCAATCGTGAATATCGCGGAAAGCATCGCCGAAACGCGTAACTATCCGTACAACTGCTGGTGGGTTGCCGCGCTTGGCAGCGAAGTGGGGCGCACGTTGCTCGGCCGATGGCTGCTCGATACGCCCGTGGTGCTTTTCCGGCAGGAGGATGGTACGGTCGCCGCGCTGGAAGACCGTTGCCCGCACCGTCAGGCCCCCCTGTCGCTGGGCCGCCTGCGCGGCGACACGATCGAATGCGGGTACCACGGATTCTGCTTCGATTCCGCCGGGCATTGTGTGCGCGTGCCGTCCGCGGACGCCGCGCCTGCTTTTTCGGCAAAGCGGTATCCCGTCCGGGAAGTCGGGCCGTTCGTATGGATCTGGGTCGGCGATCCCGCGATGATAGACGCGACGCCTGCGCCGCCGGAACTGCACTGGACGATCGATTCCTCGTTCGCCACCCGCTCCGGACAGATGGAAATCTCAGCCAATTACATGCTGCTCAAGGAAAACGTGCTGGACCTGACGCACTTTGGCTATGTGCATGCGTCGACCTTTCAGATCGAGGACTGGAAGAACCCCCCGGAGGTGAGCGGCGACGGCGACACCGTCGAATACCGCCAGCGTTTCGTGAACAAGCCGCTCGCGCCGGGTTATGCGATGGCGCTTGGTGTGCCGCCCGGTACGCCCTGGCATCGCGAGCATCGTGGCTCGTTCCTGTCGCCGGCGCTACAGGAGGGGGGTGTCGATTTCGAGGATCCGTCCCGACCGGGGTGTGCGCCGAGCCGCTTTCGCGTCGCGCACGCCACCACGCCGATCGATCAGACCCACATGCTGTATTGCTGGGTTATCGGGCGGGATTTCGCCACCGCATCGGAAGCGATGGACCATCTGGTCGGCGCGATCCGTACCGGCTTCGACGAGGATCGTGCCGTGCTGGAGGCCATCCAGGCGCAGGTGGCCCGTCGTCCTCGCCGCGTGAGCGCGGGCGAGCGTAGCGTCAAGGCCGATGCGGCGGGTATCCAGGCACGCCGCATCGTTGCACGGTGGATGGAGCGCGACGTATAGCCAGCGTACCCGGCGCGCCGTTCGTTTACGAACCTATCGCCAGCGGTGTGCCCGGACCGCCGCCGTTGGCTCATGCATGGCTAGAGGAGACAACATGGATTACCTGCTCAACACGTGGTACATGGCGGCCTGGGATAGCGAACTCGAAAAGGGCGCGTTGCTGGCGAGAAGGCTGCTCGACCAGCCGGTCGTGATGTTCCGTGACGCCGCGAACGTGCCGCACGCGCTGTACGATCGCTGCCCGCACCGCTTCGCGCCATTGTCCTGCGGGCGTCTTCTGGCTGACAGAGGCGTGGTGCAATGTGGCTACCACGGACTGCAGTTCGATGGGGCCGGGCAGTGCGTACACAATCCTCATGGCGACGGCAGGATCCCGGCTGCCGCGACGGTACGTTCGTATCCGCTCGTCGAGCGATACAGCGTGCTGTGGATCTGGATGGGCGATCCAGCCCGCGCCGATCCGGCCAGCATCCCGGATTTCTCGTGCATGGATCCCGAGTGCTGGTACGTCGGCAAGGCGTACCTTCGGCCGCGTGCGAACTACCGGCTCGAGGTCGACAATATTCTCGACCTGTCACACATCGAATTCCTGCATCCCGATTCGCTGGGCAGCGATTCCGTCAAGCACGCACAGACTGAAGTACGCCAGGACGGAGAGGAGGTCTGGTCGCTGCGTTTCATCCACAACGAAGTCCTGCCCGATGCGGCTTGCGATCAGTTCGGCGTTCCGCGTGGCCTGCGTGTCGACCGCTGGCTCGACGTCAGGTGGAGCGCCCCGTCAAACCTGCTGCTGCTGGGTGGCGCAGCGCCTGTCGGGCGACCCCGGAACGAATCCGTCGGACTCCTGTTCAATAATCCACATCTGTTCACGCCGGAGACGCAGAGCACGTCGCATTACTGGTTTTCGATGTGTGTGCCGAAGGACGGCGGCACACATGGCGAGCAAATCGCGGCGAGCGTTGTCGAGTCGTTTGCGGCCACGTTCGACAGGGAGGACACGCCGATGCTGGAGAAACAGCAGGAGTCGATCGGCGAGCAGGATTTCTGGTCGCTCAAGCCGGTACTGCTGGTTGGCGATGCCGCGGCCGTTCGCGTCCGCCGCCTGCTGGACAGGCAGATCGAGGCCGAGCTGGCGCAACGACAGGCGCAGGCGGCGAACTGAAAGACGGGAAGCGTTCGGCTGGCGCGCCGCCGCGCGCGCATCGGGCGCACACGACCCGGGCGCAGCCGATTCCAGGAATGGCGAATCGATTCGCCCGGTCGTCCTCCATTAAAGGAAAGCGCAATGCTCGAATTGATCGAGTCGCACGGTTCGCACGGCGGCACGCAATGCATCTACAGGCATCAGTCGGAGGCCATCGGTCTGCCGATGCGCTTCTCGGTTTTCCTGCCGAAAGAGGCGACAGGCAGGAAGGTACCGGCGCTGTTCTTTCTGGCCGGATTGACCTGTACCGAAGAGACGTTTCCGATCAAGGGCGGCGCGCAGCGCTACGCGGCGCAACACGGCATTGCGCTCATCGCGCCCGATACTAGCCCGCGCGGTGCGGGCGTGCCGGGCGAGTCGGCATCATGGGACTTTGGCGCTAGCGCGAGCTTCTACGTCGACGCGACTCGGGATCCGTGGTCGAAGCACTACAGGATGTATTCGTACGTGCGGGACGAGTTGCGCGAGACGGCGATCGGCGCGTTGCCCATCGATGGCGCACGCCTTGGCATCTTCGGCCATTCGATGGGAGGTCACGGCGCATTGGTGCTGGCGCTGCGCAATCCGGAGATCTATCGGTCGGTGTCGGCGTTCGCACCGATTGCGGCGCCGACCCGCTGTCCGTGGGGCGAGAAGGCGTTCAGCGGCTATCTCGGCGCCGATCGTGACGCTTGGAAGCAATACGATGCGAGCGAGCTCGTGGGCAACGCGCGGCACCGGTTCCGTGAGGGCATCCTGATCGATCAGGGGCTGGCAGACCAGTTTCTCGCGCAACAACTGAACCCTGACGTGTTCGAACGCGCGTGCGAAGTCGCACATCAGCCGCTTGCACTGCGTCGTCAAGAAGGTTACGACCATGGATTTTTCTTCGTCCAGAGCTTCATGGAAGATCACATTCTTCACCACGCACGCATCCTGCAGGCGGGATAAGTTTCGGGTGCCCGCGCACATCGTCAACCGGGCGCGGGTGACTTTTACCGGCCCGTTTGGCCGACCGCCATCCCTTCGGGCAAGAGTGGATGGAGTTGCACTGTCATCGATACCAGTGATTCATTGCGGGATGCCGGCGCACGGCGTCAGCGGCGTGCGTGGAGATTTACGTCGCGGCTCGCGTGCGTTCTGCAACGGAGCTGTCGCGGTTTGGTCGGGATTATCACTTAAATTAAATACGATTCGATAAGTATAGAAAATAGAAGATTTTTCTGAAGATGGCAGGATGTGAAGCAGGGAAAACGCGATTGTTAGGCGGCGATCATCGGCATATTATGATACTTGACGTATCGATATTTTGGTTGCCGGATCGATGATGGAGGAAGGTCTCGGCTTGCGCTGAAAAGCAACTGCGGTGCCGGGGAGCGTGCTGTCCGAATCGGGGGGCGAGCGCTCGAGAAGAACGCGGCATCTCGTTTCAATTTGATGTCTGACAGTCGTAAGTACTGTCGCAAGTACTTCGTAATACGAAGTGTTTTTTGTTTATAGAATAAATCAAGGAGACAGTCATGTACCGGAGGTGCGTTTTCAGGGCGACGACCGCAGTAGCGTCGAGCCTTCTTTTTGCGGTATCGGCCCATGCGCAAAGCAGCGTTACGCTGTACGGAATTGCGGATACCGGCATCCTCTATCTCAGTAAAACGATGAACCTGGCGACCGGGGGAAATGCAGGGAAGTTCGTCGGTTTTCAGAACGGCGGGATTGCTCCTGCGATCTTCGGCCTGACCGGCACCGAGGACCTGGGCGGAGGGCTGCAGGCGGTATTCAAGCTTGAGAGCGGCATCGGCTTCTCCAATGGCGGTTTCAGCAACGGAAACGGAAATTTGTTCGGCCGAGAAGCCTATGTCGGGCTGAAGGGCGGGTTCGGCGAAGTGAAGGCGGGCCTGCAGTTTTCTCCATTTTTCCTCGCTACGTGGGCGCTGGATCCGCGTGTCTTCTCGGAGTTCGGCAGCGTCCTGGCCATCTATTCCAACAACGTCAGTGTGACGGGTTCGTTCAGCTCGAATGCGATCTCGTATACGAGCCCGGTACTGGCCGGCTTCCAGGGCAGCGCGATGTTCTCGTTCGGCGGCGTGGCCGGCAATTTCCAGTCGGGCCGCCAGTACTCGGCACGCTTGAAGTATGAGTGGGGCGGATTGACGGTTGACGCCGCCTTTTTCGACAGCAATGCAGGCGGATCGGTTATCACGGTCCCGGCCGGAAACGTGCCGTATGTCGGGCGGGTGATCGGTGCCGCCTACAAGTTTGGCCCGGTCACCGCGAAGGCATCGTTCGAAAGCTTCAAGGTTCAGGGCGGGGCGACCAACAACGTGTACGGTGGCGGTGTCGATTACTTCGCTTTGCCGCAGTTGGATCTCAATGCGGGCGTCTGGTATGTCAGCGATCGCAACGATTCATCGAACCATTCGCTGATGGGTGTGGTCGGCGCGACATATTTCCTGTCGAAACGTACTGGCGTGTATGCGCAGGCCGGCCTCGTCAACAATCACGGGAAGGCAAATCTGGGCCTGACGCCAGGCGCCGGAGTGGCGTCCCTTTTTGCGCCCGCAGGGACGACCACCGGGGCCACCGTCGGGATCATGCACATGTTCTGATCGCTCGTGCGCATGGCCGGTCACGCGTTGTCGCGGGCCGGCCATCGCCGCGCCGCGTCCATTGCATGCGTTCCGTCACCTACGAACCGCCGTCGATATCCGGGTAGTGGTCGAACGTCTGCTTGATGATCCCGCGTAGCCACATGTTTGCGGAATCGTTGTGAAAGCGCGGATGCCAGTGTTGTCGCAGTGCGAATGGAGGCAGCGGCACGGGAGGCGGGATGATCCTGACCGTGCCGAGTTTCGCGAAGACGTTTGCGAGCTCGAGCGGCACCGTCGCAATCAGGTCCGGCTGCGCATCGATCAGGTGCGGCACGACCAGAAAGTGCGGCGTTGTCAGAAAGACATTCCGTTTGATGCCGTATTCCTCGAACGCACTATCGTAGGCGGCGCTTGCGCGGCCCGTCAGCGAAACGACGATCTGCGGCGCACGCTCGAACTGCGCGCGGCTGATCGTTCTGCCGATGGCCTTGTTGTGCACGCTGACCATCGTGACGAACGTGTGCAGAAAGAGTTGCTGCTGGTACAGGCCGTCGGGGGCGGCACGCACGGAGCCGAGCGCGAGATCGGCATCGCCCGCGGCAAGCGTGGCCTCGATGTCCTCCAGGGGCACCTGGACCGAGCGCACCGAGCAGTATGGCGCGACTTCCCGCAGGCGCCGCACGAGCGGTGGCAGGAAGACGAGTTCCCCCATGTCCGTCATGCATATCACGAACATCCGCCGTGCCGTGGCGGGATCGAAGCTCGCCTGCGAGAGGACGCGCTCCCTCAATGCCGTCATCACCTCCGTGATCGTCACGCCCAGCTGCGTGGCCTTTTGCGTGGGTTCCATGCCCGTGGGCGTCTTGACGAACAGCGGATCCTCGAAAAACGTCCTCAGGCGATTGAGCGCATGACTCATGGCACCCTGGGACAAGCCGACTTCCGCCGCCGCGCGGGTGACACTCCGCTCGCGAAGCATCGCATCGAACAGCACGAGCAGATTCAGATCGAGATCACGTATATGTGCGGCATGCATAGATCGAATTAATCCCATTAGGTTGCTGCATCACGGATCCGATTCTATCGTTATGGCGCGATGTGCAACAGCACGTCCTACAACACACAGGAGACAAGCGATGTTCATCCGCAATACGTGGTACGTGGCCGCGTGGTCGCACGAGGTGGAAGGCGACAAGCTGTTTTCCCGCACCATCATCAATACGCCGGTGATGCTGTACCGCAAGGAGTCCGGCGACGTGATCGCGCTCGCGGACCGCTGCTGCCATCGTGGTGCGCCGCTGTCGCTCGGCCGACGCGAAGGCGACTGCGTGCGATGCATGTACCACGGACTGAAGTTCGACAGTCAGGGCACGTGCATCGAGGCGCCGGCTCAGGAGAGAATCCCGCCGCACGCGAAGGTGAGGCAGTTTCCCGTAGTGGAGCAGCACCGCTGGATCTGGATCTGGATGGGCGAGCCCGAACTGGCCGATCCGTCCACGATTCCCGACACCCACTGGGTCGACGATCCGCAATGGCGTTCGCTGCCCGGCTACATTCACTACGACGTCAACTACCTGCTGATCTGCGATAACCTGCTGGATTTTTCGCATCTGCCCTATGTCCATCCGACGACGCTGGGCGGCGGGGAGGATTACGCCGCGGTGCGGCCGAAGGTGGAGCGGATCAAGGATGGCGTACGCATTACGCGCTGGACGCTGGACACCGCGCCGCCGCCGTTCGTGAAAGCGGTGCGTGACTGGCCGGGCAACGTCGACCGCTGGAATATCTACGATTTCACGATTCCCGCCATCCTGCGCATGGACTCAGGCATGGCGCCCGTCGGAACCGGCGCGCCGGAGGGGACGCGCGTGGACGCCGCGGAATTCCACGGTTGCCAGGCGCTCACGCCGGAGACGGAGGGCTCGACCCACTACTTCTTCGCGCATCCCCACAATTTTTCGCTCGACAGGCCGGAAGTCACACGCTCCATCCATCAGGCGGTCGTGGATGCATTCGATGAGGATCGCGAAATGGTGAGTGCGCAGCACCGCAATCTTGTGCTCGATCCCGGCTTCAAGATGATGCCGTTCGGTATCGACGCCGCGCTCTCGCAGTTTCGCTGGGCCGTCAACCAGCGGCTCGAAGCAGAGCGCGCGGACGCGGCGCAGAAGCGCGAGACGACCGCGTAGCGGACCAGGCGCACGGTGGCCCCCGCCGGTGATCGCGCGGGAACCACCGGAAACCGCGGGCCGGCACAGGATTGCCGCGATGCGGATGCCAGTGCGGCCTGCTCCGCGGCCGCCGGCTCAAGAGCGCGATCCAGGCGGAACGATTCGCGTCGTGACGACCAGACCGCGCGCGCCGCCGAAGCGCGTCGTACTAGCGCAAGCCGAACAGCCTCGTTCTCACCGAGCGCAGATGTTCGCGCATCAACTGTTCCGCGCGCGCCGGGTTGTGCGTGCGGATTGCGTCGACAAGCTGCCGGTGTTCGTCGTCGGTATCGTGCCGAGGGCCTGTCTGCGACGAGAACACCTCTTCCATGCGCGCATCCAGATTGAGATGCACCTGCACCCGCATCGTGTCGTAGAGCATCAACAGCAGCGCGTTATGCGTCGATTGTGCGATGAGGCGGTGCAGGTGCTCGTCCAGCCGTTTCCACGGCATGAACGGCTCGATCGCGGCCATGTCGGCGAGGCACTGCGTCATCGCCGCGACGTCGGCGGCCGTCGCGTGTACTGCCGCCTGCGCGGCGAGCTGGGGCTCCAGCACGAGACGTGCGTCCATGATGTCGTCGACGCTGATGGACGAAGACCATGTCTCGTCATCCGGCTTGACGTGCTTCGGGCCGACGAAGGTGCCCTTGCCGACATGTCGCCAGATGACGCCCTCGTCTTCGAGCCTTTTCAGCACCGTGCGCAGCCGTCCGCGCGAAACGCCCAACGCTTCGCTGAGCTTCGGTTCCGGGGGCAGGCGCAGGTCGCCGCTCGTCGCGACGTGGCCCTCGATGTACTCGCGCAGTCGCAGCACATCGTCATCGATCAGGTTCGTTTGTACAGACATATTCTCCGCCTTCCGCGCCGGAAGGCTCGTTGGTCCGGCGGTGGCTGCGGCCAGTGCTTGGCCGCGTGCTCGATCGTGCCGGTTCGCGGCGACGCGGCCGCGATGCATGGGTGTCAGCGGATTGGTGCGCGGTTGAACGCATCAATTGGCGACTCATTATGCCTGAAGGGCCTTTCTGTCGCTATTGATGGCTAGGGTATACACGTAAAGTACAAATCAATTGCAAAGAAGATATGCATCAATGGTTGCATTGATGTTTTCTCGCGGTTAGCATGGCGTCAAGATGAATAGCCCGGTGTGACCGGGTTGGAGACGCCGCATGTTGAACTTCCTGCTGCCGTTCCTGCGCAATGCCGCTGTCGTCGAGCCGGACTCGGCGGCGCGCCCGGCATGGTCCTTCGAGGCCGCGCATACCCACATCAGCTTTTCGGTCCGCCACCTCGGCCTCACGTGTACGCCGGGAATATTCCGGCGCTTCGATGCGCAACTGGCGTTCGACGACGAGCACGTCGACGCATCGCGGGTGTCGTTCGACATCGACGCTGCGTCCATCGACACGGCTTTCGACCTGCGCGACGAACACTTGCGTGGCACCGACTGGCTGCACGCCGACGTGCATCCGAAGATCGTGTTCGTCTCCCGTTCGGTGCGGCAGTTCGACGGCCGCCAGTACGCGATCGACGGGGACCTCACGATCCGCGGCATCACGCTGCCGGTGTTGTTCGACGCGACGCTGATCGATCGCGCGGTGAATCCGTGGACGCGACATCCCGTGGTCGGATTCGAAGCGACGGCAAACATCAGTCGCAGCGCTTACGGCATGGACGCGATCCCTCACGCGCTGTCGGACAACGTGCGACTGAAGATCGCGACCGAAATCACGCGAGCGCCGTGATCCGGGTGCTGTCGGACGCCTGGATGACATGCGGCGACTCCGCGGCCCGGTACCCATCCATCGTTCTCGAGCCGGTCGCGCATCGATCGCCCGCCGCGTGACGGGCCGAGCCCCTCAAGCCAACTTCCGGTACTGCATATGACCCACTCTTCGTTTGCACCCGTGTTCGTGTCCAGCGAGGCCGCACGCTCCGTTTTCGCCTGGAAGGACGCGATCCGCGCCCTTCAGTCGGCCTACGGCCAATCCATTCCGCCCAGGAGCACGCCGCCGCGGACGGTCGCAGTCGCCGGCAAGACGTGGCTGCGCACGCTGCCGGCCGTCCCCGTGGGGAGCCGCTACTACGGGGCCAAGGTCATGGGCATGGCGATGGGTGCGAAAGCGCCCGGCGTCGAATACGTGATCGTGCTGTTCGACCAGGAAACCAGCCGCATCGCGGCGTTCGTCGACGGCAACCTCGTCACGGGTTTTCGCACGGCAGCCACTTCCGCCGCGGCGCTCGACCGGCTTGCGCCCGCGAAAGCCGCACGTCTGGCGGTCCTCGGCAGCGGACTCGAAGCATCGATGCACACGCGCGCCATTGCCGCCGTGCGGAACCTGACCGAGGTCGTCGTGTTCAGTCCGACGCCTGAACGCAGAGCGGCATTCGCGGAGGCCGTCACGCGCGATGTCGGCGTGCCCGCGCGCGGCGTGGCCTCCGCGCGGGAAGCGGTCGAAGGAGCCGATCTCGTGCTGGCCGCGGCGCGTTCGCGTGACGAGCAGCCGATCCTGTTCGGCGACTGGTTGCAGCCTGGCGCAACCGTCGTCTCCATCGGCTCGACGATTCCCGAGCAGCGAGAGATCGACGTCTCGGTCGTCGCCCGCAGCGACATCATCGTGTGCGACATGCTCGAGGAGGTGCTCGAGGAGACGGGCGACATGCTCGCCGCGCACAAGGCGGGTGTCGCGTTTCACGACAAGTCGTTCAGCCTCGCGGATCTGCTCGCGGGCGCGCTCGACGATCGGCTGAAAGATGCGCGGACCCGCATGTACAAATCGGTCGGCGGCGGCCTGCAGGACATCGTGGTTGCCGGGCTGATCCTCGACAAGGCGATCGACGCGGGGCTCGCCACGACGTTGCCGATCGAATTCGACACCAAGCGCTAGGCGCGCAGCTGATGCGACACCGAACATCCCGCAGACTACAAGGAGCACTGCATGGCCCGCTACACCAAGAAGGAAGCGCGCGAATGGGCGCGTGAGCATCTCGTTGGCGTTGCCAACGTGACCCTGCCGACGATGACGTCGGACTTCAAGCGCATCAACGAAAAGGCCGTACGCCACGATGTCGAGCTGGCCATCCAGCACGGTTTTGTCGGCTCGCTGTCGTGTTCGGAAGTCGCGATCACGCTCGAGCAGTACGGCGAGTTTTGCGACATCATGGCCGACCAGGCGTCCGGTCGCCTCGTGGTCGTTCATCACGCGGTATTCAACACGCTCGAGGACAACATCGAGGCGATCCGCCGTGTCGAGGCGGCAGGCGCCGACCTCGTGCTGCTCGGCTACCCTCCGTACTTCTATCCGAAGTCGTACGACGAAGTGTTCGAGTACACGCGGAAGATCTGCGACGCAACCAGCCTCGGCGTGATCATTTTCCCGCTGCCCGCATGGGGCTTCTCGCGTCTGCATCCGGCCGACATTCCGGTGCCCGTGCTGCGCCGCATGGTCGACGAAATCCCCAACGTCGTCGCGATCAAGGCCGAAGGCGGCTATCCGAACTTCATGTCCGCGATCGAGGTGCATCGCGAGTTCCACAAGGAGGTGGTGATCTCGTCACCGCTCGAGCATGAATTCGTGCCGCTTGCCCAGGTGATGGACATTCCGTTCTGCGGCACCAACTACACGGCCTATTACGGCCCCGTCATGCCGAAGATCTTCAAGCTCATTCAGGCGGGCGAATTCGACGAGGCGACCCAGCTTTGGTACAGGATCGATCCGGCGCGCAAGGCCTTCGCCGGTCTGCCGATGGCGCCCAGTGGCCTCCTCAACCGCATGGCCTGGAAGTATCAAGGGTGGCTGCAAGGGTACAACGGCGGGCCGCTGCCGCATCCGACGCAGCGCATTTACCAGCGCGACATGGCGTCGCTGCGCAAAGGGCAGGAGGCGGCCGGCCTGCATCCGACAACCGATCCGGACGAGGCTTTCTTCGTCGGTCGCAACCCCGCGTGAAGGAGGCTTCATGAACGAACCCGTCAAGCTTCCGCTGAAGGATGCCGGCCTGCTGCGCCAGGCGATGCTGATCGATGGCGAATGGGTGCAGGCCGACAGCGGCCAGACCCTGGAGGTGCGCAATCCGGCGACCGGCGAGCTCGTCGCGCGCGTGCCCAATGGCGGCGCGGCCGAGACGCGGCGCGCCGTTGCCGCGGCCGAACGTGCGATGCAAGGCTGGCGCAAGACGCTGGCGAAGGAACGCGCGAAGGTGTTGCGGACCCTGTACGACCTGATGCTGGCCAACGTCGACGACCTGGCGCTCATCATGACGGCCGAGCAGGGCAAGCCGCTGGTCGAATCGCGCGGAGAGATCCTGTACGCCGCGGGCTTCATCGAGTGGTTCTCCGAAGAAGCGAAGCGGGTCTACGGCGACATCATCCCGCAGAACGTCGATGGCCGGCGAATCCTGGCACAGAAGACCCCGATCGGCGTTTTCGCGGCGATCACGCCGTGGAACTTTCCTTCGGCCATGATTACCCGCAAGGCGGGCCCCGGCTGGGCCGTCGGCTGCGCCGGCGTGATCAAGCCCGCCAGCCAGACGCCGCTTTCCGCGCTGGCGCTGGCCGTGCTGGCGGAGCGCGCGGGCTTGCCGCCGGGCGTGTGCAACGTCGTCACCGGCTCGGCTCGCGCGATCGGCGGCGAACTGACGTCGAACCCGGTGGTCCGCAAGGTTTCGTTCACGGGCTCGACCGAGGTCGGGGCGCAATTGCTCGCGCAATGCGCACCGACCATCAAGAAGACGAGCATGGAGCTGGGCGGCAATGCACCGCTGATCGTCTTCGACGATGCCGACCTCGATGCCGCGGTGAAGGGCGCCCTTGCAGCAAAGTATCGCAACGCCGGTCAGGCTTGTGTCGCGGCGAACCGGATCCTGGTGCAATCCGGCGTGTACGAGACGTTCGCGGCGAAGCTCGCCGCCGCTTCCTCCGAACTGAAAGTCGGCAACGGCATGGATGCGGGCGTGGTTCAGGGGCCGCTCATCAATGAGGACGCGGTCCGGAAGGTCGAAGAGCATATCGGCGATGCGCTGTCGAAGGGCGCGCGCGTGCTGGCGGGCGGCAAGCGCCACGCGCTGGGCGGATTCTTCTTCGAGCCGACGGTGTTGGCCGACGTCCCGGCGAACGCGTTGATCTTCCGCGACGAGACGTTCGGCCCGATCGCGCCGCTGTTCCGGTTCGAAACAGAAGACGAGGCGATCGCGCTCGCCAACGACACGCCTTTCGGCTTGGCATCGTACGTGTTCGCGCGCGATGTGGGCCGGATCTTCCGCGTGGTCGATCAACTCGAATTTGGCATGGTGGGCGTCAATGAAGGGCTGATCTCGACGGAAGTGGCGCCGTTCGGTGGCGTCAAGGCATCCGGACTGGGGCGCGAGGGATCGAAGTATGGTGTCGACGACTATCTCGAGATCAAGTACGTCGCCTTGGGCGGCCTTTGAGTGAAACGCCCGGCTCACGGCGCCCGGCGGGGCGCCGCGGTCGCCACGGCGTTGGCGTCGATACGGTATCCGGCCGCTGATCGACGTTCCTCCACGGTGTGGGTCGCAGGCTGGAAATCGACCCTCCCGGCAAGGCGCGCGGGCGGTCGTCGCGGGGCGACGGCCGCTCCGTTCCATGACGACCTGTTTTCGTGTCGCGCGCGAATTAAGGTACGAGCTGTCTTATAATTGAGCGATACCGTTCGCGGCATACGTCAACACGGGACGCCAATGAAGACAAACACTCCGCTTTCCGTTCCCGCACCGGCCGTCGAGCGCGGCGTGGGCAGGCCACGCAGCGAAGAAACCCGCACGCAGATTCTCGCGGCGACGGTTCGTCTGCTCCAGAACAACACCATTCAGTCGATTTCCATCGAAGCGATCGCCAGGGAAGCCGGGGTTGGAAAGGCGACCATCTACCGCTGGTGGGACTCCAAGGCGCTGGTCGTGATCGATGCGTTCATGGAGCATCACATCGTCAAGACGCCGATGCCGCACGATCTGCCGCCCGGCGAAGCAATTGCGGTGCATCTGATGTCGCTGATTCGCGAGTATTCGGGATGGTCCGGCCGGATCGTCGCGCAGATCATCGCCGAGGGGCAGTCCGATCCCGCGGTCCTGCGCGAATTCCGCGAGCGGTTCCATTACGGGCGTCGGGCGCTCGTGAGGGAAATGCTCGAGGCATGGCGCAGTGCCTCGCGCATTCCGGCGCCGCCCAATATCGAGACCCTCGCCGAGCTGTTGTATGCGCCGGTCTACATGCGTTTGCTGGTCGGCAACGGTCCGCTCGACGAGCATTTCGCGCGTGAGCACATCAGCTATGTCTTCACGTTGCTTGGTGTCGACATGCCGGAAGCACTCCATGCGGGTGCACGTCAGAAAAAGCAAAAGCCTGCGGCGAAAAGAGCGCCGGTCGGTGCGCGCCAGGCCTGACCACGACCCTCGTCGATGAGTCGTACGTGATTGCGGCGGACGGAGCCATCGTTTCGCCGGGCGGGCGGCGAAGGGGCAAGGCCGGTGGCTCCGCGTCTCGCGGATTCATGCATGCGCCCGGGACGATGTCCCGGGCTGCTTACTCGGACGGCTGAAGGAGATGGGTGCGTCCGCTCGAACCCGCGCCCGCCGCTTGTCCCCTGCGCTTCAAGTACTTGCGCATTTCAACGGACGCACGGTCGCTGGCAACCGAAATTTCGAAGAATGGGTTGTCGGCCTTGCGAAGCGTATCCTCGAGCAGCTCGAGCGCCTGCACGTCTTCCCTGAACGCGACAAAGAGCCGCTCATGCATGAGTTGCGTCATTGCCTCGTCGTCGAGCTCGAAGTCCCGACAGTGGACGATGAAGTAGTGTGTCGATTCCTGGCTTTCCGGCGTGGGCAAGTGCAGCGTCTTGATCGTGAAAGGCGTCCGCTCGGCGGCGGGCAGGGCGCTTTCGTAGAAAGTGACCTGCACCTCGTGCAGACCCGGCGACACGAATGTCGACGTGGCGATTCGCGCGGCTGTCGAACTGGAGATCCCGGTCGGTTCCGCCCAGACCGGTGGCAACGTGGTCGGAACGACATGGCGTTTGACGGCATAGCGCCCTTCCTCGACAGATGTTTCAAACGCCGCCTTGGCATAGTCCGGCGTGCCGAAGCTCTTCGCATGCACGTAGGTCAGATGCGTCAGGTCCAGGAGATTCTCGTGCAGGCTCACATAGTTGCCGCGCAGACGCAGATACCCGTCCGATAGTGCCCATCCGGAACGATCAAGCGATGCCTCGGAGGGTGGCTCCGTTCGCGGCTCGGAGGCCGGATCCATGTAAATCCAGACCAGCGGGCCGATTTCCCGTACCGGATAACGATGTACGCCAAGCCCCCGGGGGCAACGCTCCTGTGAGGGGACCTCGACGAGGTCACCATTCGCGTCGTAGCGAAAGCCGTGGTATCCGCAGATGACGGTATCGTCTTCGAGCGTGCCCGCCGACAGCGGATACGAGCGATGAACGCAACGGTCGTCGAGTGCGACGACCTGTCCTTCACGCGTTCTGTAGAGGACGACCTGTTTGCCCAACAGTGTCCGGGGCAGCAGCGCCCTGCCGATTTCAGAAGATCGTGCCGCCACGTACCATTCATCGAACACGAATGGCGTATCGCGGTTCGCCATGCTGCCGGCGCTCGCCTGCGCGGCGGAAATCACTGCTTGGGTGGGTTTTGTCATCGTCTTCCCCTCATCGTGCGAAACGTGAAAAAAAAGCGGCGCGATTCGCATCCGTTGGCAAATCGGCGCGCGAGCGAATCAGGGTGCGTTGACTTTCGAGCAGGTCGATGCATACGTCGACGCGACAGCAGAGCCTTTGCCGCGGTGACCGGCCTTGCGTGCCGAACGAGCGGTGCGAGCCCGTGAAAGCGGGGCGTCGCTGGAAGACGGGCACGTCATCGGGCTCGGCCGAACGCACCGGACGCCGTTACCGAGGCGCCGCGGAGGCGGGCGCGAGCTCGGGTTCGGTTCGGCGGCTCGCTTGCCAGAAGCAGAAGGTGCTGACGCCGGCAGCGACAACGATGGTCCACCCGATGCTCCCATATCCGAAATGGTCCGCCACCGTGCCGCCCAGAATCGGGCCGATGGCGGATCCTGTCATTGCCATGACCGGCGTCGCGGCGACCGCTCGCGTTGACGGATCGTTGCGCGCGAGAAACGCGAAGATGAACGTGTGCGTGAAGATCATCACGGTCGGAAAGATCACGCCCGCCAACGCGTAGGCGCCAAAGAAGGGCGACCGGGCGAGTGTGAAGCCCAGGGCGGCCTGCAGTACGGGGCCTGCAATCATCACCGCGCGGCTGGACACCTTGCGCTCGAGCAGCGCGGCGAGCAGCCCGGGCAGCATGTTGACGAGCCCGATGCCGAGCAGCACGTTCATGACCTGGCCGGTGCCGAAGCCGTGCGCGAGACCGATGGGCTCGAGGAAGCTGAGCATCATCGAGTGACTCACGGTGAGCAGGCTGGTCCCCACCATCGCGAACCATACGCGCCGGGACAGTCTCGGCTGCTCGCGTGACGCGCCGTCGGACGATGTCGCCGTCCGGCGCTCCGGAAAACCCGCGAGGGCGGCGAGCGCCGCGGTGAGCATGATGGCCCCGAGTACAACAAACGCCACCTGGCCCCCGAACGCCGCGATCGCGTGCGGCACTGCGCCGAGGAACCCCAGTGACAGGAGGCTGAGCACGGTGAAGCCGGTCGCGATCAGGCGGTGCGGATTGGGGCTCGCGCCAATCGCTGAATGGGTGAGCGAAAGACCGCATCCAACCGCAAGGCCACCGACGACATGCAGCGCCAGGAGCGTCGCATAGTCCCGCGTCAGCGCCATCATGAAGAATGCGGCCGCTGCGATGGCGAAGCCGGCAGGAACGGCAATCGTGCCGCGCATGCGGTCGATTCGCGGAGCGATCGACAGGCTGCTTGCCACCACCGCGCCGAGGAAGGCGGTAGCCAATGCACCGGCCAACTGCGGATCCAGCCCGTCATGCCGGATCAGAACGATCCCCACCCAAACCGGCAACGCAACGACATCGACCATGCCGGCACAATGCCCCAGCACAAGCGATATCCGGCTCTTCAACCCGTCAATGGATTTGCTCATCATGTCTCCGGAAGGGCATTGCCCAATTTTATATACGAAACGGTCTGTTTCGTTTGTGATATGGTAACCATGACGCCGGCTGACGATATTGGGTCAAACCCGCGGCATGCTTCGGCGAAGCTGGCTGCCGAAACTGCTGATGAAAAGCGCAACTCTCGTCATGCCGCAGGTTCCGGTGTCGATCGATCCGCTCGTGGCACCCTACCGTCAGGCGGTGCGATAATTTGGATACGGTGTGTATTACAATATCTGTTGCCGGCCATGCACGTCGCTGCCGCGTAGCTTGTGGCGTGGCGTGGCGTGACGGGCGCCGTTCATCATTCAATTGCCTACTCGATGAAAACAGATATCCAAGCTGCCGCCGCGGCAGTCCCCCCTCGAGGGGTCGGCCGCCCCCGCAGCGAGGGCACGCGCATGCAGATTCTTGCGGCAACCGCCCGACTGCTCGAGAGCCGCACGGTCCAGTCGATTTCGATCGAGGCCATCGCCAGGGAGGCCGGCGTTGGAAAAGCGACGATCTACCGCTGGTGGGACGCCAAGGCGCTGGTGGTGATAGACGCCTTCATGGAGCACCACATCGTCAAGACGCCGATGCCGCGCAACCTGCCGCCCGGCAAGGCGATCGCAACGCACCTGGTGTCGCTGATCCACGAATATGCGGGGTGGTCGGGGCGCATCGTTGCGCAGATCATCGCCGAAGGGCAGGCCGATCCCGCCGTGCTCAGGGTCTTCCGTGAGCGGTTCCATTACGGCCGCCGGGCGCTTGTCCGGGAAATGCTGGAAGCGTGGTGCGTTGCCGAGCGCATCCGTGCGCCGGAGAATGTGGAGTTGCTGGCCGAGCTGCTGTACGCGCCGGTCTATATGCGATTGATGACGGGCGTTGGCGCGCTGGATGACCGCTTCGCGCAGGAACACATCGACTACACCTATGCGCTTCTCGGCGCGGACATCCCGAACGTCGCGGAACTGGAGGTTGCCAGGCGCGGTGCGCCTCAGGCCAAGGCGGCTGCCGCACGCTGACGTGCGGCAGCCGTTTCGCACCGGCGGGTGCCGGGCGTGGGCGCCCGGTCGTCCCTAGAAGTTCACCTGGTCCGCGCCTTTCAGGTCGAGAATCCGACGTGCTTCGTCGGGAGAGGCGATCTCGATGCCGAGTTCCTCGAGAATCCGGCGAATCTTGCGGACCTGGTCCGCATTGCTCTGCGCGAGCTGGCCGCGGCCGATGTAAAGACTGTCCTCCAGGCCGACGCGCACGTTACCGCCCATCAGGCTGGCCATCGTGGCCAACGGCATCTGGTGCTTGCCGGCCGCCAGCACCGACCAGTGATAGTCGCTGCCGAACAGCCGGTCGGCAGTTCGCTTCTGGTGGAGCAGGTCTTCGACGTGCGCGCCCATCGCGCCGCGCAGCCCGAATACCGTCTGCACGAACAGCGGCGGCTTCACGAGCCCCTTTTCCAGGAAATACTGCAGCGTGTACAGGTGGCTGACGTCGTAGCATTCGAATTCGAAGCGCGTCCCGCCGAGCCGGCCGACGTTTTCCAGGATCCATTCGATGTCGTCGTAGGTATTGCGGAAGATCAGACCGCGCGTACCCTTGAGGAACGGCACTTCCCAGTCATGCTTCCAGTCCCGCTTTCGCTCGGCCATCTCGGCGAGCACCAGATTGATGGATCCCATGTTGAGCGAGCACATTTCGGGCTTCAGCGCCCGGCCTGCCGCCGCGCGATCCTCGATCGACATGTGCGGACCGCCGCCGCCCGTCGAGATGTTGATGATCGCGTCGGTCGCCGATTTGATCGGGCTCACGAAACGCCTGAAGATCTCCGGGTCGCCGGTGGGGCGGCCATCGTCGGGATTGCGTGCGTGAAGATGAACGATGGCGGCGCCGGCCTCGACCGCCGCGATCGACTCGGCCGCGATCTGCTCGGGCGTGACGGGCAGAAACTCGGACATCGACGGGGTATGGGCGCCGCCGGTCACGGCGCACGTAATGATTGCCTTGCTCACAGCGGCTCTCCGTCAACGAGGTCGAGCAGCACGAATGCCATGCGGCACGGCTTGCCCGAGCGGTTTGCCCAGCTATGGTTGGTTGCACGCTGGATCAGCACGTCGCCGGCGCGCATGAGCTTCTCGCCTTCGTCGAGCAGGGCCCAGATTTCCCCCTCGAGGACGAACGCGTAGTCGAGCGATTCGGTTTTGTGGAACCAGAAATGCCGCGGATTGCTTGTGTCGCGCACGCCGTTGGCGTCGAGAAACTGTTGCAGCGTCGCTTCGTCGTAGGTTTCGTCGGGCGGGAAGTCGACGATCCGCAGCAGCGATCCTCCGCGCGAATGGAACCCGAATGCGTGGCCTGCGGGCGCGGGCTCGGCACCGGGCGCGCGGGCTTCCCCGGTCGCCCACAGCACATGGGCGACCGGCAGGCCCGCGCGCGCCGTCCTGTTCGGGGCCGGCCCATCCGATACAAAGTACGATTTCCCGTCGGCGTGGGTATCCGTGATGAGTCTCCGCACGGGCCGATACCCGTTTCCTGCCACGGGCTGCGCGCTGTCCCTGTCTACCGTCGTGTCCATTTCTTCTCCATTAACGAGTCGATGCGTTTCGTATCGTTAACTGTTGAAGTTGCACTGTCAATAGGAAGATGACAGGTGAACGAATTCAGACCATAGACCGCGAAAACATTGCTTGACAAAACGGAACGGTACGTTCTGTAATTGGCGGTAGCCAACCATGAGGAAGCAATGCGATGGAGACACAGGCGATCCGGGTGATGTGGTTCGTGCCGCCGTTGCTGGCGATGGTCGCCGGCCGCGATCCGCGCGCCGCGGTGACGACGCGGGCGGTCCGCAACCGCTCGTCGGACGAACAATACGATGCACTGGTGGCCGGCGACGTCGATGCCGTCGTCACCGCGATGGACAACGTCATCGGATGGAACCGGCGTGCCGGGCCGGCCGATTTTCGCGTCGTCGCCCAGATCGAGCGGACCACGCCGCTGACGCTGGTGGCGCGGGCCGGCAGGCATGACGTGGGTTCGCTTCGCGGCGCCGACATTCTCATCGACGCACCCGACAACGGCTTTGTCACCGCGTTGCGGGCGATGCTCGGCGATGCGGGGCTTGACGGCGATGCCTGTCGTCTCGTGACCGCGGGCGGTGTTCAGGAGCGTCTGGAAGCGTTGCTGGCGCGACAGGGCGTTGCCACGCTGCTCGGCCCGCCGTTCGATGCGATGGCGATCAAGGCCGGCTTCGTCAGGGTGGCGAGCGTTCAGCAGATCTGGCCGCATTTTCCGGGGCAGGGAATCGTCATGCGCACCGGCGGCGCGCGGGCGCGCGTGGGCGCGTGGCTCGCGGATCTCGAGAGCGCGCGGCAGACGGTTCGCGACCAGCCGGCGCTAGCCCGGGAAGCGGTGGTCGCGGCATCGCTGCCGGCGGCAGCGGCCGACGGAATGATCGCGCTATCCCCCCGGTCGTTGCTGCCGGCACCGGACGGGGTGGCGCTTCTCGTTGCGCATCGCCGGGCGCTGGGCCTGGCGGGCGCTGACAGCGACTATTCGGCGATCGTCGACGATTCGCTGGTTCGCAAACATATCGGAGACATGGCATGACGCGGTATTCACTCGGGACATTTTCCGCAGGCGATGGTGCGCGGTTCGTTGGCTTCGTTCTCGACGAGCGCGTGACGCCGCTTGCCGAACTCGCGGCAAGACATGGCGACACCATGCTGGCGCGGGCGTCCACGGTTCTCGGGCTGCTCGAAAACTGGGATCTGAGCCGCCCGGCGCTGGAGCGTCTCGCGAGCCAGGTCTCGGCGCCGGAAGCGCAATGGCACCGGCTATCCGACTTGCATACCCATCCGGCGGTCGACTTGCCGCGCCAGGTGTTCTGCACCGGCGCCAACTACCGCAAGCATGTGGTCGATCTGACTGTCGACGCGAAGGTGGGCCCCGACGGCCTGAACGACACGCAGCTTCGCGAGTGGGCGGAAAACATGCTCGACGAACGCGTGGCCCACGGAGAGCCTTACGCGTTCACCAAACCGGTGTCCGCGATCTCCGGTGCATTCGATCCGCTGGTCTTGCCGGACACCACGACGCAGCCCGACTGGGAGCTCGAGCTGGCTGTCGTGATCGGCCGCGGCGGCTATCGGATCAAGCGTGAGGATGCGTTTGCACATGTGGCGGGCTATACCATCGTCAACGACATCTCCGCGCGCGATCTCATTCCGCGGACGGATTACAAGATGCTGGGCACCGACTGGCTGCGATCGAAAGGCCAGCCGGGATTTCTTCCGCTCGGCCCGTATTTCGTTCCCCGCGCGTTCGTACCGGATCCGCACCGGCTCAGGATGCGCCTGACCGTGTCCGGTCAGGTCATGCAGGATGAAACGACGGCTGACATGCTGTTCGGCATCGACCGGCAGATCGAATACATTTCGCGGTACGCGCGGCTCTTGCCGGGCGACATCATCTGTACGGGGTCGCCCGCCGGAAACGGCACGCACTACAACCGCTTCCTGCGCGACGGCGACATCATGGAGGCGGAGATCGAAGGGCTCGGGCGGCAGCGCCAGGTGTGCACGGAGCGGCGACATGGCTGAGGCGCTCGAAGCGGAAATCGGCGTGCGGCCCGATAACCTCGACCGCGCGTTCATCGAGCAAACCGTTGCGGCCGGGATCGGCAACGTCCCACTCTCGATGAATCCGGCATTGCGGTGGCTCGGCGCGACATTGCTGGGAGGCAGCAGGGGCGCGCTGTCGATCGGCTTTACCGCGCCCGCCGATGCCGTTCAGGGCAACGGCGTCGTCTCGGGCGGCGCGCTGGCATCGATGCTGGATCTGGCGATGGCGCTTGCGCTGCTCTCGCAGCTTCCATATGGTCGTACGTGCGCGACCGTCAGTCTCACGGTCAACATGCTCGAACCGGGGCATGTCGGGAAATTCGCGGTCGAAGCCCGCGTAAAGCGGCTCGGCAACCGCATCGCCTTCCTCGAGGCAGACCTGTATGACGGCGCGCGGGCGCGTTGCGTGGCCAATGCCACGGCGTCGTTCGCCGTCTTCGACGTGCGCGGTTGAGGGCAACGCAGAGGCTGCCACGCCGACCGGCTTGCGGGGCGGCGGCAGCCCGGTGGTCGTCATCGAGCGCTCGCACGCAGGCGCGAAGCTCTTCCTTGTCCGCACCGATGGCGTCAGGCGACGGTCTTCCCTGCGACCGCGCCATTGCCGGCCAGTGTCGGTGTCTTACATGAATGAACGATACGAAACGTATACGGATATTTCGTGCATGCGACATTGGCGCTTGCCCGGAATTACCCTGATCTTTATCTCGTTGACAAAACGATACGTTCAGTTTCATTATGGCTTATCTCAATTCTTTCACGTGGAGACGGCATATGAAGCTGGGGCGATTTGTAGTCGAGGGACTGGACGGGCCGGTTCACCGCATCTGTCTGGTGCAGCCGGAACAGAAGCGCGTCATCGATCTGCGTGCGGCGGAGGCGCTGCGGCTGCAGGCGCAAGGGGCAACCCGCGACGCCGCGCTGCGTTACGCATCCGTCGTGTTCCCCGAAAGCATGTCGGCCGCCATCGCTCTCGGCCAACGTTTTCTCGACACTGCGAGCGAAGCAGCCGAGAAGTACGGCGACGACGCGTCGCTCGCGATCGATGGACTGCAGTGGGGCGCGGCGTGCGACCCATCCGTGGTGCGCGATGGGCTCACTTTCACGAAGCATATCCGCCAATTCCACGAGCGGATGAACATCAGCCCGACGCCGGCCCTGCTCGAAGTGCCCGGTTACTTCAAGGGATCGCCCTGGACGGTGATCGGGCACGAGGCGGAGGTACCCTGGCCTGCGCGTTCCGAACGTCTGGACTATGAGCTGGAGCTCGGCTGGGTCGTTGGCCGGCAGGCGCACAACCTCACGCCTGACGTGGCGCGTTCGTATCTCTTCGGCGTGACGATTTTCAACGACTTCAGCGCGCGCGATCTGCAGGGCAACGAGTTCGCCATCGGCATGGGGCCGACGAAGAGCAAGGATTTTGCGTACGGTATCGGTCCGTGGATCACCACGATCGACGAGTTCGAGCGACTCGACAATATCCGGATGTCGGTGCGTGTGAACGGCGAGACGTGGGGCGAGGGCGACACATCGGAAATGCTCTGGACCCCGGAAGAACTCATTGCGTATGTGTCGCTCGGCGACTACGCGCAACCGGGCGACGTGATCGGTTCGGGCACGATGGGCAACGGTTCGGCGCTCGAGCTCGGACGCAGCGTGAAACCTGGCGACGTGATCGAGCTCGACGTGCAGGGGGTGGGTGTGCTGCGCAATCGCATCGCGCGGCAACCGCAGGAAACCTGGTGGCCGCAGCGGCGCACGCCGTTCATGTGAAACGGGCTTCGTGCGCAGGCTTCGTCACGGGACAAACCTGCAATCGTTCGGGGGACACGCCGATCAGCCGGGGTGTCCACCGGTTTCACTGGTGGCCCTGAAAACCTATCCGCCATCAGAGTGGAGAAAGGAGACAGACAATGAAGGTCAAACGCGTGCTGATCGTCGGCACCGGAATTGGCGGCGCCACGGCCGCCGTAACGCTGGCCAGGCAAGGATTCGACGTTCACTGCATCGACATCAAGCCGGAGAGACCGACGGCAGGGGCGGGCATCTGTCTGCTCCACAACACGATGCGCGCGCTCGAGACGCTGGGTCTTGCCGATGCCTGTCGCGAAAGCGGGATGGCGTTCGGCGTCTTCAAGGAGTTCGACGCGTCGGGCCAGCTGCAGCATGTCCATCCCGCCCCGCCGAGCTGCGGGATCCGCAGGCCGGAACTCGCACGCATCCTCGAAACGGCGGCGGCGGATAGCGGCGCGGTGCTGGAAAAGGGCGTGACGGTCCAGGACCTGACGGACCGCGGGGACCGCGTCGACGTGCAATTCTCGGATGGCCGGCTGGCATCGTACGACCTGGTGGTCGCGGCGGACGGCGTGTATTCGGGGTTGCGCAAGCGCGTCTTCGGCGCCGACTACGAGCCGCGGTTCGCCGGCCAGAGCGTCTGGCGATTCAACGCGCCGCGTCCTGAACAGGCCGACGGCTTCTGTCTCTATCGAACGCCGACCGGCAAGGTCCTGGGGATTTTCCCGACCTCGCGCGAGAGCTGCTACATGTTTTACCTCGAAAGCAGCGGTGAACCGCTGCGCATCGCGCCGGACCAGTCGCATGTGCTGATCCGGGAGCGTCTGGCCGAGTTTGACGCGCCGGCCATTCGCGATGCGCTCGACCTGATCACCGAATCGTCCCAGGTGATTTTCCGTCCGCTGGACATCACGCTGGTGCCCACGCCCTGGCATCGCGGACGCGTCGTGCTGCTGGGCGATGCCGCGCATGCGCCGACGCCGCAGATGACCTCTGGCGCGGGCATGGCGGTCGAGGATGCCGTGGTGCTGGCGGAATGCCTGGCCGGCGGTGCGTCGGCCGGGGAAGCGCTGACCCGTTATGACCAGCGGCGCTTCGAGCGGGTGAAGAGGATCTACGACGCGTCGCTGCAGCTCTGCGTGAATGAGCAGGAGGACTCGATCGGCAACAAGGACCGGTCGGCCGCCCTGTTGCTGGAGACGTACCGGTATCTCGGCCAGCCCATCTAGCAACCAGGCGGCGGTAGTCAATACGTCTCACGTGGTGAGACGGTTTCATTAACTGGACGACGACAATGAAAATCCTCGGACCTGACACACTCGTCTTCGGTGTCGAAGACGTTGAAAGCTGCACGCAGTTTGTTCTCGACTACGGTCTCACGCGACAGGGCGAAGACAGATTCGAAGCCCTGGACGGAACCGGGGTCGTCATTCGACCCAAGGATGATCCGTCGCTGCCCGCGTGGCCCTTTCCCACGGCGAATCAGCTGCGCAAGACCATCTACGGTGTGGCGGATCAGGCGACGCTCGACGAGATCGCCAGCGAACTGAAACAGGACCGCGAGGTGAGACTGCTCCCCGACGGTTCGATCGAAGCGGTTGACGATATGGGGTTCGTGCTCGGGTTTCAGGTCACCGTGCGCCGGGCATTGCAGCTTCCGGCCGAGCCGGTGAACGCGCCGGGCGATGGCCGCCGCGGGGTCAACGTGACGGGCGCGTTGACCGGCGAGAACGAACCGCCTCCGCGCCCGCGGACGCTGTCGCACGTCGTGTATTTCGTGCCGGACACGGACAAGGCGGAAGCGTTCTACGTCAACCGGCTCAAGTTCCGGCTGAGCGACAAGTTCATCGGCATGGGGCCGTTCCTGCGTCCTGCCGGGACGCTCGATCACCACACGCTTTTCCTGATCCAGACGCCGCCGTTCATGCAGGGCTGCGAGCACTTCACGTTTCACCTCGGCGGCCCGACGGAGGTGATGCGTGCCGGCAGCGCGTTCGCGGCAAAAGGCTATGAATCGTATTGGGGCCCGGGCCGCCATCAGTTCGGTTCGAACTGGTTCTGGTATTTCAACTCGCCGTTTGGCTGCCACGTCGAGTACGACGCGGACATGGATCTTCACGACGATGCCTGGGTGCCGCGCATCGCGCCCGCGCATGCGGACCGGGCTCAGGAGTTTCTGCTCCAGTGGCGTGAGAAGTGGGCGCCGGGCGGGCCGCCGCCGTCATCCGAACCGCTGCAGGGATGACAGCCGATGAAGGCCGCCGGCTCCTTGCGCTGGATGCGTCTGTGCGAATTGAGCGCGCTTCCGATCTCGGGAGCGCGCGGGTTCGATCTGCAGGGGCGTGGCGTCGACGATCTTTTCGTCGTTCGCCGGGACGGGCTGATCCGCGGCTATCGGAACGCGTGTCCGCACTGGCCGGGATCGACGCTGCCGTGGCGCAAGGATGGCTATCTCGATCGTTCGATGCAGCACATCGTTTGCCATGGACACGGCGCGAAATTCACGCTGGACGACGGTCTCTGCATACTGGGTCCCTGTCTCGGGCAAAAACTCGAATCGGTTCCGCTGCGAATCGAGCGTGACGAATATCTGGCCATATTGTGGCGCGGAGGCGATTGCGCGATCGATGCGTAGGCGAGTCTCGCATGCCGGTGTTCCGCTATGACAGGCGACGGATTGGTTCGCTGGATCCGGTTTCCGGCAGTTGCAGGGCAGCGGGCCAGTCTGATCGGCGGGCTCAACGCTGTCCATTCACCCGCGAAATCGGCCCCAGCGCCATTGGCGTGAACCGCTCATGAAAACCGGCGACAACCGATTCGGCGCCACTGCCTCGATCACGCGGCCCCTCTGCGCCCTTTACCTTTGCTGTTTTACCAGCGTGGCTTCGATGAGAATCTGCGATGCGATGCTGCCGTCGCTCGAAGCCTATTTCGCGGTCGCCCCGCAACATGCTGCCCGAACGATTTCCGTCTTTGCGCTGACGTATGGTGCTGCCCAGTTGTTCTTCGGGCCATTGGGCGATCGCATCGGCAAGATCAGGGTGGTGGGTATCTGTGCCGCGGTCAGCGCCCTCGGCAATCTTGCCGCATCGGCATCCGGCAACATCGATCAGCTGATTCTGGCGCGGGCCGCGGCAGGCGCAATGGCGGCCGGCATTGTCCCGATGACCATGGCGTGGATCGGCGACACCGTTCGTTACGAGCGCCGGCAGGAAATGCTCGCGAGGCTGCTTGGGGTCACCATACTGGGAACGATCTACGGTCAATGGGCCGGTGGCACGATCGCATCGCTGACAGGGTGGCGGACTGCATTCTTCACTACCGCGGCCGCGTTTGGCGCGGGCGGCATGCTGACGCTGACGCGGGCGTCGATGCAGGCGGATCGCGGCCGGCCGGCGGCGTCGCCATTCTGGCGCAATGTGGTTTCCGTATTGCGGACGCCGTGGGCGCGCGTGGTGCTGGTGATTGCCGTGCTGGAAGGCGCTCTGGCTTATGGTGCGCTCGCGTTTTTACCCACCCACTTTCACGAGAAACTGGGCTTTTCGATGCCGCAATCCGGGTTTGCGGTGGGCTTGTATGGGGTGGGTGGCCTGTTTTACAGCCGCGCGGCAAGATTGCTGCGTCGACATGTTGCGGAGGCCGGCTTCGCCGTGATCGGCGGCGTGGCTTTGCTTGGCTCGTTTGGCCTGCTTGCTTGCCAGCATGAACGAAGCGTCAGCCTGCTCGCATGTTTCGGCGCGGGTTTTGGTTTTCATGTGCTGCACAACACGCTTCAATTGAACGCTACGCAGATGAGTACGGACTGCCGGGGCACGGCAGTCGCGCTGTTCTCATCCTTCCTCTTCTTGGGGCAATCCATCGGTATCCTGTCGGGTGCCGCAATCGTTCAACAACGCTCAACGTCGATTCTGTTGCTTGCCTCCGGAGCAGGATTGCTGGGAACGGCTGTGATTTTCTCCGTGCTGCTGATTCGCAGGGCGCGCTGCGACGGCGGTTAGCCGACCGGCAGCGAAGCGATCCGCCCGTCAGATCACATACCCGCCGCCGTTTATGTTGATCGTCTGCCCGGTGATGTCGCCATTTCGCGCCAGCATGACGACGACGGACGCGACTTCGTCCGTGCGGCCGAACCGGCCGACCGGAATCAACGTCGGCTTGATGGCCGGGTTGCCCTTCAGCATGTCGGTGTCGATCAACGCCGTCGCGCTCGACGACCATGGCGGGCACGATGTGCCGAATGCGCCGCTGCTGGCCGACATGCGACCGCGTCGGCGCGGCAAATGCATTGTGTTCGGATGCGTCTTATTACAAAATGTAATGAGATGTTATATCATTTCAATTTTGATAGTTTGCTCATGACCTTGTGATTCGTTGCCTTGACCGCACGGATGACGCAGTTGAGCAAGTTCCGATTCGACGTTCTCCATTCCGTGCCTTTGCTCAATGTCTCCTCGTTCCATTCCCGTCGCTCCAGCTGACGGCGGCGTTCGCCTGATCGCGATCGACGCGCTGCGCGGTCTCGTGATGCTGCTGATGCTCGTCGATCATGTCCGCGAAACCTTCTTCCTGCATCGCCAGGTGTCCGATCCGATGGACGCGCTGACCGTCGATCCATCGCTGTTCTTCACGCGACTCACGAGCCAGTTCTGCGCGCCGGCGTTCGTATTCCTCACGGGCCTCTCCGCGTGGCTGTACGGCCGGGACCGTCCAGTCGCGGCAACTACGGCATTCCTCGTCAAGCGTGGCGCGTTCCTGATCTTTCTCGAGTTGACCTTCGTGTCGTTCGCGTGGACGGCGGAGTTTCCGCCGTCCACGCTCTGGCTGCAGGTGATCTGGGCAATCGGGCTGTCGATGCTCGCGCTCGCCGCGCTGTTGCGCCTGCCGCGGGTGGTGCAGTTCGTGCTCGGCATCGCGATTGTCGTCGGGCACAACCTGCTCGACGGCGTGAGGCTCGAGCCGGGCTCGGCCGGCTTCGTGCCGTGGGCGATCCTGCATCAGCGCGCGTTCATCGATCTGTGGGACGGCGTCAGAGTGCGCACAAGCTACCCCGTTCTTCCCTGGATCGGCGTGATCCTCCTCGGCTACGCGGCCGGCCCCTGGTTCGCGCGCGGCATGGTGCCGGACATGCGTGCGCGTCGGCTCGTCGCGACCGGCGCTGCATTGGTCGCGGCGTATGTCTCGCTGCGCTGGCTGAACGTGTATGGCGACAAGCTATGGATCGTAACCGGTGATGCGCTACGCACGACGATGAGCTTCCTTGCCGCGACGAAGTATCCGCCGTCGCTGATGTTCCTGCTGCCGACGCTCGGCGCCACGTTGCTGTTGCTCGCATGGCTCGAACGGCGCGACCGTAGTGCCGTCGCGCAGCGGCTTGCCATACTCGGCGGCGCGCCGATGTTCTTCTACTTGCTGCACCTGTACGTGCTCAAGATGCTCTATCTGATCGCACTCGCAACGTTCGGCGCGAATCACGGGAAGTACTTCGGGTTCGACGCACTATGGGGAGTCTGGCTGACCTCGGCGCTTCTGATCGTTCCGCTGTACTGGCCCGTTGCATGGTTCGCGCGGCTCAAGCAGCGCCGCAAGGATATCGGATGGCTGAAGTATCTGTGAGTTGCCGGGGGAGGCGACGCGCCGCGGTGCCGGCCGGCGTCGCGCTCGCGCTGCTCGCGGCCGACGACGCGAGCGCATCGTCGGTCACCCTTTACGGGATCGTCGACACGAGCGTCGTCTACACGCGTAGCGCCGGGGCTCCCGGCAGAATCGAACTGCAGAGTGGCAGCTTGTCCGGTTCGCGTGTCGGCATGAAAGGCGTCGAGCCGCTGCGCGGCGGTGCAGCGGCGTTATTCCAGCTCGAGAACGGCTTCAATGCGGTGAACGGCCGGGCGAACCAGGGCCGCCGGCTGTTCGGTCGTCAGGCTCACGTGGGCTTGCGCACGCCCGGCGGGCACACGCTGATTGCGGGACGGCTGTATGACCCGCTGGCGGATCTCGTCCAACCGCTCCAGGGCGACGGCTATCTCGGCCAGACGTTCTCGACACCGGGTGACGTCGACAACGCTGATTCCAGCGCGCGGTTCAATCACGCATTCAAATGGTCGAGCCCGCGTACGGCCGGCTGGCAGGCGTCGGCGCTCGTGTCTGTCAACGGCGTGCCGGGCTCGACGGGTTCCGGGCTTGCGCACAGCGCGGCGTTCGCGTATCGGCGCGGCGCATTCGCGGCCGCGGCAGGTTATCTGCACGTCGACCTCGGTAATCCGGCGCATGGGACACGCGGCGAGTCGAGTGCGGATTCACTGTTCAACAGTGCGGTGAATGCCGCTTATGCGTCGGCGGCCTCCGTGCATATCGTCCGCATCGCGGCGCAATACACGTTGGGCGCGGTGACTTTAGGCGGCTACCATGGCAACGCACGCTACCGGCCCGACGCGGCATCGCGGTTCGCGCGCACGCAGGCGTTCCGCAACGCGTCCGTATATGGCGTGTGGCAAGCCACGCCGGCACTCATGGTTGGCATCGCGTTCAACCAGTTGCATGCATCCGGCGATTCGGCGGCGCGTTATCGACAATTGAGCGCTGGAGCGAGCCTGCTGCTCGGCAAGCGAACCGATCTCTACGCGTTGGGCGGTTACACGCATGCCGATGGCATGAACGGACGCGGTGCCGCGCAGGCCGTCATTGGCGCGACGGGGATCGATGCAAACGGATCGTCTCAGCTCCGTCTGAATGCGGGCTTGCGCCATCGCTTCTAGCCGTCCTCGCTACGGTTCGGCTGCAGGCAGCCGCCTTGACCATCGCTGCGGCTGCCGTTCAACTCTGCCTGGACACAAGCGCTTGCAGCATCCCCATCGCGGTCCGTCATCGCCTGGCCTGCGTTCCGCCGGCACCTGTCAGCCGGCCGTCTATCCGCGGTCGAAACAGACCCGCGGCAGGCGGCCGGCCGTGAGGTTCAGCTGTCAGTGCGGGATATCGACGATGCCGTTCGTCACCTGGATCGCATTCGCGGCGGGCACGCCCGCGATCGGCGGCAGGTTCGCCACGGCGAGCTGCGGCGCCTGTCCTGGCACGCCGCCGCGCGGTGTCGTCCGAACCACCTGCGACGGCGGCAACGGCGTCCCGCGCGTCAGGCGGTCCCACATCAGGTTCAGCGCCTGGAGATAGTAGTAGTGAACCGGGATGAAGCGCGTATCGAAGCCGGCCACGGACAGGAATGCATCGAAGTGCTGACCGTTCGTGATTTCATAGAACGACAGCTGGCTATGCGCACCGTCGGCGATGCTGTTCTGCGCAAGATACGCGCGCGACGCATGGTTGACCGGAACGAGCGCATCGCTGCGGCCTTGCACGATGATGGTCGGCTTGTTCTGCAATTTCCCCGTCACGCGTACGGCCGCGACGCTGGCCGCCATCGCCGGATTGCCTTGCGTCCACAGCGCGTGCAGGCACGCGGCGCCCGCGTAGCTCGCGTCACCGGTGGCGAGCCGATGGTCCGCCGCCCCGTTCGTGCCGGCGTTGTAAACGAGATTGATGCCGTTGGTCGGCGGCACGCCGTTGCCCGTGCCGAAGACGTTGAGCATCGGTGAACGGCCGGCCGGTGCGGCCGCAGCGCCGGAAGCGTTCGTCGTGCCGAAGCTGAAGCCGCACAGGTTGTCGGTCGCGCTCGAACGCGTATAGGCGTTCGCATAGGTGGCCGCGACGGCCGGCACGGCCTGCGAGTCCCACATCGGCGCCTGCAGGAAATCCGCATCGGTTTCATAGCCCGCCGCATGCAATTGCGCGAGCGCACTCGAAGCCTGGCTTGGCAGGTCGCTGCCGGAAATCACGCCGGCCGCGGCAAGGGACGAGCAGCGTGCGGCCCGGATCGCGCGCGTGGTGGCGAGCGGCAGCGCGCTCAGATACGGCGCCGTAGCCAGTTCGTCGGCCGCTGCCGCACACGGCTGGAGCAGGTTCGCAAGCGTCATGTAGTCCGCCAGCGGCTTGCCCGCGGAACTGATCACCGAGCCGCCTTCACGCACCTGTGCGCCCGCGCCCATGTTCACGTTGACCTGCGGTTCGCCAACGACCACGGCCGTGATCCAGCCTTGCGAGTCCTGTTCGGCGGCAGCCAGCGACGCGCCTCCACCGTTGCTGACCGATGCGGCGATCGTCGCGATACTGCCGGGAAGATAGCGGACGCCACGGCGTGACCCGTCCAGCAGCGGACCGAACTGCTGGTTGAGCGCCCAATAGGCGAACTGCACGGCCTCGAGCGTGTCCTTCCCCCAGCTCTGCTCCGGGTTCTGCTGCGAGTGCGCGTGCTTGAACGCGTAGCGGTTCGGGAAGTCGCGGTTGTATGCGTCGAGTGCCGCTGCCTCCACGGTGGCGGTGAAGATGCTGCGGTGGCCGGCCGATGCGGCGCTCGCGAGCGTCCCGTCGATCAGCGTGACGGTGTCGGTCGCGAGTTCGTGCGCACCGTTTCCGGTGCCTTTGTCGGTATAGGCAACCGCGCACGCACGTTTGAGTGCCCATTCGCCTGCCGCCGAAATCGCGCCGTATACGCCGCGCGAGCCCGACGAGGTCGCGGTGACGATGCAGGGATGGGCGGGATCGAACCCGGCGGGAACCTGGACGAGCAGGCTGACGTTTTGCGTGCCGCTGCCGTCGTCGGCGAATGCCAGATATTCGGTGCCGGCGATCTTGCCTTCCCCGAGCGTGTCGTTGCCGGCGAGGTCGACATTGGGTCCCCAGAAGCGCCCATACCCGCCGTTGGACGACATGTCGACCAGCGCACGATAGTTGGACCAGATGGCCAGCCGGCGCAACTCGGCCGCGGTGGGGCTGGCGGCATTCGCGAAGGCGGGCGGCGTTGCCGAGGCGAGTCCCGTCTTGCCCAGGCCAGCCGTCAGCAGGTCGTCCGTATTGCCGTCGTAGGCCGTGGTCCGGACGCCGCCGGCGACAAACGCCGGCAGTTGATTGGCCTGCGGCTTGACGGTGTCATCGCCGTTGCATCCGGCCAGCACGGTCGTCGCCAGCACTGCGGCGCAGGCCGCGGTGAATGCCGATGCAGGATGGCGTTGCCGGCCGGTCGCCGTATCGTGTGTCATGCGTGTCTCCGTTCGTCGCATTGTTTGTATCGGACTTCGTCGACGAACCGACGAGCAATATCCGGACCATGCTGCAACGCAGATCAGCGCGTGTGGCGAGTGACCTGCCTGCGAGGGCGAGCCCGGTGAAGCGGGACGAGAGCGTCCCGGATCGGAGACATCGTGTCCATGAATGGAGACGAATGGCGCACGCACATGCCGCCGCGCGGGGCATCCGACGTGTGTCCGCCGCTTCGCCGTGGATGGCCCGGTCGGCGCCCGAAGTAGGCGCGAAAGACGGCTGACACCTGCCGATGTCAAAGCCCGAGCACGGCCATTTTCTTGTAGAGGGTCGCGCGTCCGATGCCGATCCGTGCCGCCGCCTTCGATACGCATCCGTCTTCGGATCGCAGCGCGGCGCCGAGAAAACGCTTTTCGAACCTCCGCATCGCGTCCTCGTAGCTTGCTCCGTCGATGTCCATTTCATGCGCCGCGGCCGGATCTCGGACAAATTCGGGATCGGCAAGCGTCGCGTCGATGTCGTCGCCGACGAACGGAGCCAGCACGTTCGCGGTGATGCACGGGCGATCGGAAAACATCACTGCCCGCTCGAGCGTGTTGCGCAATTCGCGCACATTTCCCGGCCACGCATGCTCGCGCAGTCGTTGCAGCGCGTCTTCGCCGAGCACCGGGCGATCGATATGGTGGTGGGTTGCCAGTTCATCGAGGATCATGTCGGACAGCGCGGCGATATCGTGCGTGCGCTTTCGCAGCGGCGGCGTGTGAATGGTGAGCACGTTGAGCCGGTAGTAGAGGTCGGCGCGAAAACGGCGAGCGGCGACGAGTTCGGCAAGGGCGACCGAGGTTGCCGCAATGATTCTCGCATTGCTCACGACGATGCGATTCGTGCCCAGCGGCTCAAACTCCTTTTCCTGCAGCACGCGCAGGAGCTTGCTCTGCAGCGACAGCGGCATGTCGCCGATTTCATCGAGGAAAAGCGTGCCGCCGTGCGCCAGTTCGAACTTGCCGATCCGGCCTTTGCGGTCGGCGCCGGTATAGGCGCCCGCGGCTGCGCCGAACAGTTCGACCTCGAGCAGCGAATCGGGAATCGCCGCGACATTGACGGCGACGAACGGCTTGTCAGCACGCGCCGATGCGGCGTGTATCCCATGTGCGATCAGTTCCTTGCCGGTACCGGTTTCACCGAGCAGAAGCACGGGGGAATCGACCTGCGCGGCGCGCCGCGCGAGACGCTTCACTTCCATGCTGGCGGGGCTCGTGCCGACGAAATTCGACAGGCCGTATCGAGCCCGCCGAGTCTGTGCAAGCGCATGTCGCGTCGCGATGAGCTCTGCTTGCAAGCGCGAATACTGGCTGAACAGCGGTGTGAGTGCCTTCAATTCTCCAAAGAGGGCAAAGCCGATGGCACCGATGATGGCGCCGCTGTCGTCCTTCAGCGGCAATCTCGTCACGACGAAAGGTTCGTGCTCGGTTTCGAGTATGTCCAGCAGGATGGGCTTTCCGGTTTCGACGACCTCTCGCATGAGGCTGTTGGGGATGACGGCCTCGCAATCGAGACCGATCGCGATCTTGGGATCGGCAAAGCCGAAGTGAGCCGCATACTTCTCGTTGATCCAGACGATTCTGGCCTGTCGGTCGACGATCAGCGTGCCTTCGCTGGAATTGTTGAAGGTTTCGAAGAGCGAACGCATTGCGCGTCCCCACACATAGCTGTAGTCGCCCAGGATGGTGTCGACCTCGGTTGCCATTCGGATTTTCTCCTTGTTGTGTGACAGTGCCGCCCGGTCCTGCTTGCCGCGAACCGTCTCGGATGGGAGACGAAGGCGAGCAGTGTCTCAACTTGTGGATTCGCGCGGGAGTGGGAATTCCCCCTACGAATCCCGCTTTATCGCCGGTGCGGGCGCATTTCCGCAAATAAAGTGTGGATTCCTCATTGTTGATTCAGGATCGCAATGGCGGGAAAGCGCGGTGAAGCGGCGATTGCGCGTCGAGAGGCGCGCGGCGCCGATGGTTGCCTGGCTATGGTCGTGCCATGCCGTGTCGGTAACGGGCATGGATGCTGCTTGTAGTTCGATCGGCGCCGGGGGCGGCGGTTCGTCCGTCTGGTTCTCGACGCGGTTGGTGAAGTGTCGATCCGCTCCACCGAACCGGTCGGCTGATCGAGACGGGATAGTCCACCACGTCCGCGGCGCTTGCCTCGTAAGCAGCATCCATACAAGTCAAGGAGACGTCATGCAATTGCTTTCACGACACCAATGGCGATGGTTTGTCGGTTTCCTCGTCGCGCTGGCGACGACTTCCGCGTTGGCCGCGGTCACACCCGGCCCCGGAACCTGGAGTGGGCAGCAGACCTGGGCCGCGGATTCCGTGAATGGCGGCAACCTGACCGGCTATTACTATTGGCCCGCGAGCCAGCCCACGACGCCCAACGGTCAGCGCGCGCTGATACTGGTACTGCACGGTTGCCTGCAGACCGCGTCCGGCGACGTGATCAGCAACAGCAGTGCGGCCGGTTTCAACTGGAAGGCGATTGCAGATCAGTACGGTGCGATCATCCTGGCGCCGAACGCGACCGGCAACGTGTACAGCAATCACTGCTGGGATTATGCGAACACCTCCCCGAGCCGCAGTGCCGGGCATGTCGGCGTGCTGCTGGATCTGGTGAACCGCTTCGTATCGAACTCGCAGTACGCGATCGATCCCAATCAGGTGTATGTCGCGGGCCTGTCTTCCGGGGGCGGCATGACGATGGTGCTGGGTTGCATCGCACCGGATGTGTTCGCCGGGATCGGGATCAATGCCGGGCCGCCGCCGGGAACGACCACCGCACAGATCAGCTACGTGCCGAGTGGCTATACGGCGACGACGGCGGCGAACCAGTGCAAGGCGTGGGCGGGATCCAACGCGGGCAAGTTTTCGACGCAGATTGCCGGGGCGGTCTGGGGGACATCGGATTACACGGTCGCTCAGGCCTACGGCCCGCTCGACACGGCGGCTTTCCGGATCATCTACGGCGGCACCTTTACCCAGGGCGCGAAAGTGACGATTCCGGGAGGCGGAACGAACACGCCGTATTCCGACAGCAGCGGCAAGGTCCGGACCCACGAAATCTCGGTTTCCGGCATGTCGCATGCGTGGCCGGCCGGATCCGGCGGCAACAACAAGAACTACGTGGATGCCACCCACATCAATTATCCGGTATTCCTGATGGACTATTGGGTCAAGAATAATCTTCGCGCGGTGTCGGGGCCGGCGCCGTCAGGCTCCGCGCCGACCGGCCTCGCGGTGGCGGGCACGACACAGACGAGCGTTGCGCTTTCGTGGAATGCCGTTGCCAATGCAACAAGTTACAACGTCTATCGCAATGGCAGCAAGGTCGGCTCTTCCGCATCCGCAAGCTACACCGATTCGGGGTTGATTGCGGGGACGACCTATTCCTATACCGTGACCGAAATCGATCCGAGCGCGGGGGAGAGCGCTCAATCGTCCGCAGTGTCGGCGACGACTCAATCGAGCTTCGCGTGTACCGAGACGACGGCGACGAACTATGCCCATGTGCAGGCCGGCCGTGCGCATGATTCCGGCGGCACGGCCTACGCGAACGGATCGAACCAGAGCATGGGGCTGGACAATATCTTTTACTCGAACACGCTGGCGCAGACATCGGCCGGCTACTACGTCATCGGCAACTGTCCGTGACGCGGGGCGTGTGTGCGACCGGTGACCGAACGGGCGACGGGTCCGTTCGATCGCCGGGATTGCCGGGGCGGCCGGTGGGCCCCGGCGACGCCATCACGCGTCGCGCCTGATCCGTTACCGGATCAATGTGCCGGCACGGGCGCGCTGTCGCCGAAGCCCGGATCGGCGCGTGCCGCGGACCGTGACAAGTGCGGTTCAGGATGATCCGTCGCGCCGGCGGATTCATGTCAATTCGTCGGCATAGGGCAGCGCACGAAGGCTGCTCATGACCTCTTCGCGCATGCATGCGACAAATGCCTCGGCGATTCTCGTACGAGGATGAGACGCAGACCACAAAAGGCGGCTTTCGAACCGCACGCGCGGTTCGAAACGCTTCAAGACGATCGGCAGGTGCGCGACCTCCGCCGCGAGCACGGGATTGACGATCGCGACCCCGAGTCCCTTCGCGACCAGCGCACAAAGCGTTTCGGCATATTGCGTCTCGACCTGGATGGCGGGATGAACGTGTGAATCGGCAAAGATCTGGTCGATCACGTGGCGGGTGCCGTCCTCCAGCGCCAGCGCAAGGAACGGTTCGCCGTCCAGGTCGGCCGGCACGATCGGGCGCTTCAATCGCGCGAACCGGTGGCCGGAGGGGACCGCCACGACACCGGCCAACGCCATGAACGGCTCTTCCTCGACGCCGAGAAACCCGCTCTTGGGGCCCGCGATCCCGATATCGCAACGGCCGCCGGTGACCCATTCGTAGACCGTCGCGGATGGCCGCACCTGGAGCGATATCGTCACCTCGGGGAAGGACTGCCGGAAACGCTGCAGTGCACCGGGAATCACCCCGTTCGCAAAGACTTGCATGCAGGTGATGCGCAACCTGCCGGTTCCGAAATTGCGGATGTCCTGCGCGATACGGCGCAACTGGTCGACCGCGACGAATCGTCGTTCGACTTCCTGAAGGAACGCCGCCCCTTCCGGCGTGAGGCGCGCCGGCCCATGACCGCGCTCGAACAACGGAAACCCGATGCCGGCCTCCAGCCGGGCGATCGATCGGGTCAGCGCCGGTTGCGTGATGCCCAGCGCTTCCGCTCCACGGGTGAAACCGCCATGGATGGCCGCCGCGCGAAACGCTTCGATCTGCCTCGCTTCCATAGACATTACCTCAAGGCATGGAACTCAATTTTGTATGCATTGGACAGCATAGCATGGCTGTGAGGGAATGGAGGCCTGGGAGCACACCCTCGGCGCCACAAGGCACGAGGGATACGAAAGCGAAATCTGGAGGAGACGTTTTGATGTCCAATGTGTATCGGCAAAACCCTGACCTGGTGGGTTTCCAGTCGTTGGCCGGCGGCGCGGTGCTGCCGGTCGGGGATTATCCCGGCGGCTGTCCCGAGGGCCGCGCGGCGGGGAGACCGACCAGCGTGGCAGCGGTCTATGCGAAGCAGAAGCAGGACGTCGGCGCGCCGTTGCCGAGCGGCGGCGACATGTCGGGATGGGCGGCCTATCTCCCGTATCTCGAGTGGCCGTCTCTGGGCGAGGGCGGCACACCGCTCATCGAGCTTGAATCGACCGACCTGGGCCGGCTGTGGATCAAGGCCGAATGGATGAACCCGACCGGCAGCCACAAGGACCGCATGAGCCCGCTGGCGGTGGCGCGCGCCGTGGAGGTGGGCGCCAGCGGCATCATCTGCGCGAGCTCGGGCAATGCGGGTATCTCGATGGCCTGCTACGCAGCCAAGGCCGGTCTCGCATCGCGGGTAATCGTGACGGCGAGCCTGCCCAAACCCGTTCGTCGCGCGCTTGCAACCTACGGGGCGGATGTCGTCGTCGCCGAGAACAGCCTGGATCGCTGGCGAGTGATGGAAGAGGCGGTGAAGCACGAGGGATGGTTTCCGCTCACGAACTATCTGCTGCCGCCGGTCGGGAGTTGCGCATGGGGCGTCGAGGGGTACAAGACGGTCGCGTTCGAGCTGGCCGCCGAATGCAGGGAAGGTCTGGACGCGGTGATCGTGCCCACCGCCCGAGGCGACATCATCTGGGGAATCGCGGCGGGCTTCGCAACGCTTGCGCAACGTGGGCAATGGAATCATCCGTTGCCTAAGCTTGTTGCTGTCGAGCCTTTCCCGCGCATCTCGAAAGTGCTTCGGCACGAGGCCGTCATCACCGACCAGTTTCCCGGATCGACGCGGCAGGCGTCGATTGCCGGCACGACGGCGACGGACCAGTCGTTGCGCGCCGTCGTCGATACCGGTGGAACCGCACTCGTCATAGCCGACGAACTGGCGGACGCCGCGCAGCACGACCTGGCGCAACGGTCAGGCATCTACCTGGAGCTCTGTGCGGCCGCGCCCTATGCGGCCATTCCTCACCTGTTGGCGCAAGGGCATCTGGCCGGGACCGACAGGGTCGTACTGATCGGCACCAGTGCAGGCTACCGTGATCCGGTTGCCGTCGACGCCGCCACTTTTCGGGTACCAGCATGAACACCAAGCATCCCACGGCCGCGCTGGCCGTTTTCGATCCGGCACAGGCCGGCCGGGCAGGCACTGCGAGGGACGTCTCGCGGCCATCCAGAGTGGGCGTTGCGATCGATGGCGCGCCGATCCGGATCGAGCATCTCGCGAAGCAATACGGGGCGACGACAGCCGTCAGCGGCATCGACCTGGACATTCGCGCCGGGGAGTTCCTGTCGCTTCTGGGGCCGTCCGGTTCGGGCAAGACCACGCTGCTGATGATGCTGGCGGGGTTCGAGCTGCCGAGCGAGGGGCGGCTGACGCTCGGCGCGACCGATATCACGCGGATGGCGCCGAACAAGCGAAACATCGGCATGGTGTTTCAGCGCTATGCGTTGTTCCCGCACATGACCGTGCATCAGAACATCGCCTATCCGCTCAGGATGCGCAAGGTGCCGAAGGCCGAGATTCCGGAGCGGGTCGAGCGGGCGTTGTCGATGGTGCAGCTCAACGGATTCGGCGATCGCATGCCGAATCAGTTGTCCGGCGGGCAGCAGCAGCGCGTCGCCGTTGCGCGAGCACTGGTTTTCGAGCCGCCGGTGTTGCTGATGGACGAACCGCTGAGCGCGCTCGACAAGAAAATGCGCGAGCGCATGCAGATCGAGATCAAGCAGCTGCAGCAAAGGCTCGGCGTGACGGTCGTCTACGTGACGCATGACCAGGAAGAAGCGCTGACCATGTCCGACCGGATCGCCGTCATGGGCAACGGGCGCATTCAGCAGGTGGGAACCGCGTTCGACCTCTACGAGCGCCCGGCGACGCCTTTCGTCGCGGACTTCATCGGGAAAATGAACTTCATTCCGTCCCGATGCGTGGCGATCGACGACGAGAGCGTAACCGTGCGGGTAGTCGGCGACGTATTGATCCGGTTGCCGCGGCATCAGGTGCGTGGCGGCATCTCCGCGGCCGCGGGTGACACGCTGGATCTGGCGATTCGGCCCGAGCGGTTGAGAATCGGGCGGGCGCATCAGCACCTCGGGAGCAGCATTGGCGGCGTCGTCGAGGCCCGCGCGTATGTCGGCGCGTTCCAGTGGTACGTCGTGCGTCTCGCGGACGGGACGGTGTTGCATGTGCAGACGCAGTCCGGCGAATCCGCCGACGGCGATATCGACGAGCGCCAGGCCGTTGACATCACGTTCGAGCCGTCGGCGCTGCACGTGTTCCGCGGAGGCTGAGATGAGCACGTCGACAAGAACATCGGCCACCCGGTCCGGCGACAGCTACGGCGCGCTGCCTTCACTGTTGCTCCTGTCGCCATTCCTGGTGCTGCTGACCATCGCGTTCGTCTATCCGGTCGGGAAGCTGCTTCTGACGAGCCTGTTTTCCCCGGGCCTGACCTTCGAGCATTACGAGCACGTCGCGTCGGCACTCTATGTGCGCGTGTTTGCGAGGACGTTCGCGATTGCGCTCGCGGTCGCGGGCATCACGTGCGTGCTCGGCTATCCCGTCGCATGGCTGCTGACGCGCGTCAAGGGCAGGACCGCGTTCCTCATGACCGTGTGCATTCTCATCCCGATGTGGACGAGCGTGCTGGTGCGGTCGTACGCGTGGATCGTGCTGCTTCAGCGCAACGGCATCGTGAACGACGTCCTGATCGGTGCCGGCGCGATCGATAGCCCGCTCAAGCTGATCTACAACCAGGGGGCCGTCGTCATGGCGATGGTGCATGTCCTTCTGCCGTACATGATATTGCCGGTGTATGGCGCGTTGAAGGCGATACCCGTGGATCTGTCGCGGGCCTCCGCAAACCTGGGCGCCAGCTCGGTGCGGACCTTTTCCACCGTGACGCTGCCGCTCAGCATGCCGGGCGTTTATGCAGGATCGCTGATCGTCTTTGTCCTGGCGCTGGGTTTCTACGTGACGCCGGCCCTGGTCGGCGGGCCGAGCACGCTGCTGATCGCCACGCTGATCGGCCAGCAGGTCACGCAGACGTTCAACTGGCCGTTCGCGGCAGCGCTTTCCACACTCCTGCTGTCGGCGACCGTCGCGGTGACGGTGGTCTTCCGGCGCTTCATGTCGCTCTCGGGGCGTTTGTAATATGAAAACTCCTTCCATCGGTTTGTCTTCGCCAACGGTCGGCCGGATCGGCTTTCCGTTGTCGGTCGGGAAGATGGCGCTTGTGGGCGTGGCACTTCTCGTGCTGCTGTTCCTCATCGGGCCGATCCTGATCATCGTGACGATGTCGTTCGGCGACGCGGCGTATATCCAGTTTCCGCCGCACGTGCTGTCGCTGAAATGGTATGCGCGGTATTTCAGCGATGTCGACTGGATGTCGGCAACCTGGTTCAGCCTCAAGATCGCTTTCGCGACGACGATTTCCGCCACGGTCATCGGCACCATGGCCTCGATCGCGCTGGTTCGCGGCGCGTTTCCGGGCAAGGCGGCGGTACAGGCCGTCGCGCTGAGTCCGCTGATCGTGCCGCACATCGTCATCGCGATCGCGCTGTACCTGTTCTTCGCGCCTTTCGGGTTGATCGGGAATTTCGGCGGCTTCCTGATCGCGCACACGGTGCTCGCGGTGCCGTACGTCGTCGTCACCGTGTCCGCGGCATTGAAGAGCTTCGATCCGGTGCTGGAGCGCGCGGCGCTGAATTGCGGCGCAACGCGGCTGACGGCCTTCTTTTCGGTCGTGTTGCCCGATATCGCGCCCGGCATCGCGGCCGGCGCGGTGTTTGCCTTCCTCGCGTCGTTCGACGAGGCGACCGTGGCGTTCTTCCTGTCCGATACCGGCGGGAAGACCATTACGCGGAAGTTCTTCGAGGACATCGACTACAACCTCACGCCGATCATCGCGGCGGTCGCGACGATGACGATCGGGCTGTCGCTGGTGCTGATGACGGGCATCCGCATGCTGGAAAGACGGACCCGTGGAAACTCGAGCAAAAACCAGATCTAGGAGACTGACGTGAAATCGATCAAGAAACTTGTGGGCCTGCTGTCCATTGGCGGTTTCGCCTTCTGTTGTTCGGTGGCGAGCCGTGCCGAGGAATCCGTAACGGTCGCGCTGGAGGGGGGCTCGTACCAGCAAAGCCTGCGTACCAGCCTCTTCGAGCCATTCACGAAAGCGACGGGCATCCCCGTCAACGTCGTGACCGCGACCGCGCAGGAGCAGATCGCGCGATTGCGCGCGATGGCGCAATCGCGCTCGGTGAACTGGGACGTGGTGATTCTCGGCGATATCGAAGCGCACGCGGACCCCGTGAAGGCCATCACGGAAGACATGAGCGGCTTCTGCCAGAAATTCGCGGGGAAAGGCCTGCTGTCCGGTGCGTGCGATTCGGCCGGCCTTGACCTCGACTACGGCGTGACCTATCTCGCGTACAACGGCGATCAGTTTCCCACGGGCGGCCCGACGAACTGGAAGGCGTTCTGGGACACGAAGCGCTTTCCGGGCGGCCGTGCATTGCCCGATTTCAACGATCCGTGGCGCGTGATGGCGGTTGCGTTGATGGCCGACGGCGTGGCGTCGAATCAGCTGTTTCCGCTCGATGTCGATCGGGCGCTGCGCAAGCTCGACGAGATCCGGCCGCAGGTGTCGATGTGGTGGAAGACCGGCGACCAAAGCATTCAGGGATACCGAAGCGGCCAGTACGTCGCCGGCATGATCTGGAAGACGCGCGCGAGCGTGCTCCAGAAGGAAGGCCGGAATATCAAGTCGTCGTTCGACGGCGCGATCATGATCTCCGACCGCGCCATGATTCCGAAGGGCGCGCCGCACAAGGCCGCTGCCGAAAAACTGCTGGCGTTCTTCGCCGCGTCGCCGGCAGCCCAGGCCAAGCATTGCGAGAACCTCGGCTGTGTTCCGGTCAGTACCGACGCGATGAAGCTGATGTCGCCCGACACGCAGAAGGGCCTTCCTGTCACGGACGCGCTCCGTTCGAGGCTCATCAGCCCGAACGTCGCGTGGATCAATGCAAACCGCGACCGGCTGCTCGAACGCTGGAATGCGTGGATCCAGCAATAGCCGGGTGGCACGGTTCGCGCGCGGCATGACATCCATTGGCTGGAACGCCGCGTCGCGACGGTATCGACGGTATGCATATGCGGTGCCTCGGCAGCGTGCGCCTGGCGGCGCCGGGGCGAATTTTTTCCTCGAACATAGGACGTTGCAGATATGTTGCTGAATCTCGAAAGGCTCAATGAAATGATGGCGCGCAATGGGCTGGACGCCATTGTCGCCACCTTGCCGGAAAACGTGACGTACTCGAGCGGATACTGGGCACTCTCCCAATGGATCCGTCGCGGTCCGCAATCGTATGTGCTCATTCCGGCGCCCGGTCGCGGCGAGCCCGCGATCATCGCGACGACCAGCCTGCTCGACCAGCTGGCCGACCAGGAGGACGTCTGGATCTCGAAGGTGTACCGCTACGGGTTCTTCTCGGTCGAGCAGGCGAGCGGCGTGACGCTGAATGCGCTCGACCAGCGTCAGCTCGAACTGTACAACCTGCCGGACCACGGAACGGCGATCAACGCGCTGTGCGCGGCCATCGACGACTGCGGCCTGAGTGGCGGCGTGATCGGGCTCGACGAGCTGGGCCTCATGCCCGGCAACTTCGAGGAGATCCAGGCCCGCCTGCCGAACGCGAAGGTCAAGCCGGCACTCGAAATTTTCCGTACGGTCCGCGCGGTCAAGACGCCGGAGGAAGTCAATCGCCTGCGGCGTGCTGCACATATCGCGGAGCAATCGATCGCATCCGCACTGGAAATTGCCAGGCCGGGTGTCAGCGAACGCGAACTCGGGCTGGCGTTTCATGAACGCACGGCACGGGAAGGCGGCTACCCGGTGCTGGGGTGTATCGGCTCCGGCCCGCGCTCCGCGATGCCGAACGTCGAGCCGGGCGACCGGAAGCTCGAGCACGGCGACGTGATCCGCTTCGACGTGGGGGGCCGCTACCGTCATTACCGCGCGGACATTTCGCGCATTGCCGTGCTCGGCGAGCCCACGGAGCGGATTCGTCGATACCATCGCGCGCTGCATGTCGGCGTTCTCACGGCGCTCGACATGATCCGTCCGGGCGTGAAGACGTCCGACGTGTTCGATGCCGCGGTCAAGGCGGTTCAGCGCGAAGGGATTCCGCACTACAAGCGCAGTCACGTCGGGCATGGCATCGGCATCGATGGCTACGACGTGCCGAACCTGACGCCGTCGAGCACGGTCGTCATCGAGGAGGGGATGACGATGTGCGTCGAGACACCGTATTACGAGCTCGGCAGCTGGGGCCTGCAGGTCGAAGACATGATCGTGGTCCGCAAGGACGGTGTCGAATCGCTGATGTCGACCGACGGCGCATTGAATATCCTCGAGCGCTGACGGAACGAGGCGCACGCCGTCCGTGGCGGCGTGCGCGGCAGGCCGGCAGGAAATCAGGTGCGCGGCAATGCATGACCCGCAGGCGCATCCGGACGTCGGAAGCGTCGATCATGCACAGGGATACACGCGTATAGGTTCGTAGTGCGAATCATACAGATGACGTGGAAGTAAAAACCAATAAATCGATTAACTATTTCAGGAGATCTTCATGTACACGAAATCCGCTGTCGCCATTTCTGCACTCGCGCTGTCCGGCATGGCCAGCGCGCAAAGCACCGTTACGCTTTACGGTGTGATCGATACGGGCGTCATCTACGTCAATCACCAAAGCGGCCGCGACAATTTCGTCGGCATGAAGCAGGGAACCATGTCGGGCAACCGATGGGGCGTGCGAGGCCAAGAGGATCTGGGAAGCGGCCTCAAGGCCGTGTTCGTGCTCGAGAACGGGTTCAATTCCGCGAACGGCGCGTTGAATCAGGGCGGGCGGGAATTCGGGCGCCAGGCGTTCGTCGGGCTTTCGAGCGACCGGTTCGGCACGATCAGGCTGGGCCGGCAATACGATCCGGTGGTTGACACCGTACAGGGGCTGACCGCCGACGCGTATATCGCGTCGACGGCCGGCACACCCGGCGACGTCGACAATTACGACAACAGCCTGCGGGTGTCGAACGCGGTCAAGTACCTGTCGCCGGTTTACGCCGGGCTGCAGTTCGAAGCGTTGTACGCATTCGGGAATAACGCGGGCGCGACCGGGCAGGGGCAGGCATGGGGCGGGGCAGTGAGCTACAAGAGCGGCCCGTTGGCCGCCGCCGCCGGCTACTTCCATACGAACAATCCGAGCGCGGGGCGAACCGCGACGAAAGCGTCGAACTGGGGCGTGACGTCGTCGAGCGACTCGATCTTCGACGGCCCGATCAACAACGGCTACACGACCGCCCATTCGATCGCGATCTTCCGCGCGGCGGCGCAGTACACGGCCGGGCCGTTCGTGCTCGGCGCGTCATACAGCAACGCGCAATACAAGCATGACGCTTTCTCCGCGTTCCAGTCGAACGAGACTTACAACGTCGGCAGCGGCTATGTCACGTATTGGGTCAATCCGGCGTGGCGACTGAGTGCGGGCTATACCTACATGCGTGCAAGCGGCGATACGTCCGCGATCTATCACCAGGTCGGCCTGGGCACGGATTACGCGCTGTCAAAGCGGACGGACGTCTATCTGATCGGCTCGTATCAGCATGCGAGCGGGACGCAGGCCACGTACAACTCGGCCGGCCAGCGCGTTCTGCAGCCGGCACAGGCATCGATCGGCTCGTTCGGCTATGCGGGTACCAGTACGCAGGAACTGGTTCAGATCGGGCTTCGTCACCGCTTCTGACCGGACGGGACGCGAACTGCAGGAGGTATGCCCGTCGTGATCGCGAGTGATCGCGACGGGGTGCACGGTCGGCAGGCGCAGGATGTTCGTGCGCCTGCGGGGAAGCGGCGGCGGGCGATGTTCCGCCGTCCGGGCGTGACGAATACCGTGATGGCGCCGAGCCGCCACGGTACGACGCTCAATCCCAGTCGGCCGTCTTGCTTGCGTCGACGAGCGTGAGCCCCTGTGTCGGCAGCGGGAGAGCAGTCTTGTAGCGCACCTGCTTCAACGCGAAGCTGGAGCGGATGTTCGACACACCGGGAATCGTCGTGAGCCTTTCGATGATGAAGCGCTCCAGCGCACGCATGTCGGGCATCACCACGCGCAGCAGGTAATCCGCGTCGCCGGACATCAGATAGCACTCCATGACCTCGGGCTGCTCGGAGATCGCCTTTTCGAAACGTTGCAGGGCGTGCTCGACCTGCTTTTCGAGACTGACCTGAATGAACACGTTGATGCTGAGGCCGAGTGGCTCGGGGTCGAGCAGCGTCACTTGCTGCTTGAAGAGGCCCAGCTTTTCAAGCGCACGCACGCGATTGAAGCAGGGCGTCGGCGAAAGGTTGACCGTGCGCGCCAGCTCCGCATTCGTGATCTTCGCGTTCTGCTGCAATTCGTTGAGGATGCCGATGTCAATTCGGTCGAGCCGTTTGGTGTGGGAACTCATGGAAGGAATCGTCTGGAAGCGTGTCTGTATCCGGAATATTTACACTGGTCCGCGTCGAAATTACAAGCAGTTCAGAAACATATTCTGCACCTCGACCGGTAGCATGAACAGATTGATGCGCGTCGATGGGCGGCGTGCGGGAGACTTGCAATGACAAACTTATCGAGTGGCATCGACGCGGCAAAGCACGCCGATACGGCGAACGTCGACGCGGACCCGGTTGAAACGGCGGAATGGCTGGAAGCGCTCGATGCGGTCGTCGCATCGGTCGGGCAGGACAGGGCGCAGTTCCTGCTCGATCGGGTTGCCGAGCATGCACGCAAGAGCGGGCTCGCCGCGCAGCGCAGCAACGTGACGCCGTACGAGAACACGATAGCGCTCGACCAACAGCCGCGCTATCCCGGCAACCTCGAACTGGAAGAGCGGCTTTCCGCCGTGCTGCGCTGGAATGCGCTTGCGATGGTCGTGCGTGCGAATCGTGCGTACGGCGAACTCGGCGGGCACATCGCGAGCTATGCGTCGGCATCCGACTTGTTCGAAGTCGGCTTCAATCACTTCTTTCGCGGCGGGGCGGCAGACGGCGGTACGGGGCCGGGCGACGATCTGGTCTATTTCCAGCCGCATTCGTCGCCGGGTGTCTATGCACGCGCCTTCCTCGAAGGCTTCCTGGACGATGAACACCTGACGCATTACCGGCGCGAGATTGCCGGGCCTGGCCTGTGTTCGTATCCGCATCCCTGGTTGATGCCGGACTTCTGGCAGTTCCCGACCGGCTCGATGGGCATTGGTCCGATCAATGCCATCTATCAGGCGCGCTTCATGCGCTACCTGCAAAACAGGGGGCTGCTGCAGACGGAGGGCCGAACCGTCTGGGGCTTCTTCGGGGACGGCGAGATGGACGAGCCGGAATCCCTGAGCGCATTGTCTCTGGCTGCGCGCGAGAAACTGGATAACCTCGTGTTCGTGATCAACTGCAACCTGCAGCGGCTCGATGGCCCCGTGCGCAGTAACGGCAGGATCATCGACGAACTCGAAGCGCAGTTCGTCGGCGCCGGCTGGAATGTCATCAAGGTGGTGTGGGGATCGGACTGGGATGCCCTGTTCGCGCGCGACCGAACCGGCGCGCTGCTTCGTGCGTTTGCACATACCGTCGACGGGCAGTTTCAGACGTTCTCGGCGAACGACGGCGCGTACAACCGCGAGCACTTCTTCGGGCAGAACGCCGAGCTGGCCGCGCTTGCGTCCCATCTGAGCAACGAAGAGATCGAGCGTCTGCGGCGCGGCGGTCACGACACCCGCAAGCTTCATGCGGCCTACGATCGCGCGCTGAAACACAAGGGGCAGCCTACGGTCATTCTCGCCAAGACGATGAAGGGCTTCGGCATGGGCGCGATCGGCCAGGGCCGCATGACGACGCACCAGCAGAAAAAACTCGACGTGGAGCAGTTGATCGCGTTCCGCGATCGCTTTCGTCTCCCGCTGAGCGATGAAGACGTCGAGCAGCTCCGTTTCTACAAGCCGGAGGCGTCGAGCCCGGAAATGCGCTACCTGCATGAGCGCCGGTCCGCGCTCGGCGGCTATGTGCCGCGACGGCGTCAGGTCGCGTCCGCCGCGGTGCAGGTGCCGGCGCTGTCGTCGTGGGGGCAATTCGCGCTCGACGCGGACGGCAAGGAAATGTCGACGACGATGGCGATCGTCCGGATGCTGACGGCGCTGCTGAAGGATGCCGCGCTCGGGCCGCGTGTCGTGCCGATCGTGGCGGACGAGGCGCGTACCTTCGGGATGGCGAACATGTTCCGTCAGGTCGGCATTTATTCGCCGCTCGGGCAGTTGTACGAACCCGAGGACATGGGGTCGATGCTGTACTACCGCGAAGACACGCGCGGGCAGATTCTGGAGGAGGGCATCTCCGAGGCGGGCGCGATTTCGTCGTGGATCGCCGCGGCGACGGCGTACTCGGTCCACGATCTGCAGATGCTGCCGTTCTACATCTACTACTCGATGTTCGGCTTCCAGCGAATCGGCGATCTGATCTGGGCCGCCGCCGACCAGCGTGCGCGCGGCTTCCTGATCGGCGCGACCGCGGGGAAGACGACGCTTGGCGGCGAGGGGCTGCAGCATCAGGACGGCACGAGCCTGCTCGCGGCATCGACCGTGCCGAATTGCCGTGCCTACGATCCCGCCTTTGCGTACGAGATCGCGATTATCGTCGACGAAGGGATGCGGCAGATGATCGGGCAACAACGCGACGTCTTCTACTACCTGACGGTCACGAACGAGAACTACGCGCAGCCGTCGTTGGCCGATGCGGAGCGTGTAAGGGATGGCGTGCTGAACGGCATGTATGCGCTGGATCCGGCGACGCAGGATACGGCACAGGTCCAGCTGCTCGGATCCGGCGCCATTCTCGGCGAGGTGATGGCGGCCGCGGGCATGTTGAAGGACGACTGGCGTATCGAGGCGGCGATCTGGAGCGTGACGAGTTTCACCGAACTGCATCGCAACGGGTCGGCCGCGGAGCGTGGCGCGCGGCTGTTCGACGATGACGAGCCGGCCGTGCCTTACGTCACCGAATCCCTGCGTGCAACGCGCGGCCCGGTGATCGCGGCAACCGACTACGTCCGCGCGGTACCCGAACTGATCAGGGCGTTCGTGCCGCGCCGATACGTCACGCTCGGAACCGACGGATTCGGCCGAAGCGATACCCGCGCGGCGCTTCGCGAGTTCTTCGAGGTGGATCGCGTCGCCATCGTGCTGGCCGCGCTGAAGGCATTGGTGGATGACGGGACGGTCGAAAAATCCGTGTTGCGGGATGCGATCGAAAAATACGGCAGAACGAACAGCAATCGCGTTGAGCCCTGGCTGCGATAACCGTACGACGGTCGATGCCGTCCTCCGGCCGATGAAGGCAGGATCGACGGGTCGCCTGCGGGGGGGGATGTGGTTTGACGGATGTTTGGCGAGATGGGGAGAGTGATGTGAATCATGCGGAATCGGAGCTCCGGCAGGTCGCAAGGGCCGATGCAGCAGACGCGGGCCGCGCGACGATACTGTCGGGCGCCCGGATGGTGGTGTCGGCGCTGCGACGAGAGGGCGTCGACACGGTCTGGGGCTATCCCGGCGGCGCGGTCCTGCCGCTCTACGACGCGCTTCAGGAAAGTGCGGATATCGCCCACCTGCTGGTTCGGCATGAACAGGCAGCGGTTCATGCGGCCGATGGCTTTGCGCGTGCGACGGGGAGGGTCGGGGTCGCGCTGGTGACATCGGGGCCGGGCGTGACGAATGCGGTGACCGGTATCGCGACCGCGTATTTCGATTCGATCCCGATGGTCGTCATCACCGGCAACGTGCCGACGGCGTCGATCGGATCGGATGCGTTTCAGGAGTGCGATACCGTCGGGATTACGCGATCCATCGTCAAGCACAACTTCCTCGTGCTCGACGTGGTGCACCTCGCGGTGACATTGAAGAAGGCATTTCATATCGCGAGCACGGGGCGGCCCGGCCCGGTGGTCGTCGATATTCCGAAGGACGTTCTGCAGGCAAGCGCCGAATTCGTTTACCCGGAATCCGTGTCGCTGCGTTCCTACCGTTCACCCAAGGACGCGCATGCGGGCCAGATTCGCCGGGCGGCGGACCTGCTCGCGCGCGCGCAGCGGCCGTGTCTGTTTGTCGGCGGAGGTGCGATCGCGTCGGGCGCGAGCGACGAAATCGCGCGGCTCACGAAGCGTCTCGACGCACCGGTGACCAACACGCTGATGGCGCTCGGCGCCTTTCCGGGCACCGACTCGCGATGCCTCGGCATGCCGGGCATGCATGGGACCTACGAAGCGAATATGGCGATGCAGCACTGCGACGTGCTGATCGCATTCGGTGCGCGATTCGACGATCGCGTCATCGGGAATCCGGAAGATTTCCTGTCGGTCGGACGAACGGTCATTCACGTCGACATCGATCCGGCGACCATCGGGAAGCGGGTGGCCGTCGATGTACCGATCGTCGCCGACGTCAAGGCCGCCGTGCAGGCCATGCTGTCCGCGCTGGAAGACATGACGGCCGACACGACCGACCGAACCCGGTGGTGGAGGCAGATCGAAACATGGCGGGCCCGGCGTTGCCTGGCGTTCAAGGACGACGACGTCGTGATCAAGCCGCAATCGGTCATCCAGACGCTCTGGGAGGTGACGGGCGGCGACGCGTACATCTGCTCGGATGTCGGCCAGCACCAGATGTGGGCGGCTCAGTTGTATGCGTTCGACAAGCCGCGGCGCTGGATCAACTCGGGCGGCCTCGGAACGATGGGCGTCGGGCTGCCCTACGCGATGGGCGTGAAGCGGGCGTTTCCCGAGTCGGACGTCGTGACGGTCACGGGCGACGGTTCGATTCAGATGTGCATCCAGGAACTGTCGACCTGCAAGCAGTATGACCTCGGGGTCAAGGTCGTTTCGCTGAACAACGGCTATCTCGGGATGGTCAGGCAGTTGCAGCATGTGCATTATCGCGACCGGTTTTCGCATTCGTACATGGATGCGCTGCCCGACTTCGTCGCGCTCGCCCGTGCTTACGGGCACGTCGGCTTCCGGATCGACAAGCCTGGCGACGTCGAACCGGTGCTGCGCGAAGCGTTGGCGATGAAGGATCGCACCGTTTTCATGGACTTTCAGATCGACGGAACCGAAAACGTATGGCCGATGATCCCGGCAGGGTCCGGGCTGACGAGCATGTTGATGGGCTCTGGCGACATCGAATACTAGATGGGTGCGTTCGGCGCGCACCGTGCGGTGCCGCGATGGCATGGGGAGATACCTGAGGTGGATGTGATTGAAATCAACGTGCCGGATATCGGCGATTACAGGAATGTGCCGGTGATCGAGATCGGCGTGAAGGTCGGCGACACGGTCGAGAAGGAGCAGTCGCTCGTCACGCTCGAGTCGGACAAGGCGACGATGGACGTGCCGAGCCCGGTCGCCGGCGTCGTGAAGGACATCAAGGTCAAGATGGGCGATTCGGTGTCGGAAGGCACGCTGATCGTGCTGCTCGACGCCGCCGGCGCACCGGCTGCCGCCGCGCCGCAGGCAAGCGCAGCGGCGCCGGCACCGGCACCGGCACCGGCTGCGGCTGCGGCTGCGGCACCGGCGACGGCTGCGCCCGCACCCGCTCCGGCTGCCGCCGCACCGGCCGCAGCGTCGTCGGGCGAGTATCGCGCCAGCCGCGCGTCGCCGTCGGTGCGCAAGTTCGCGCGCGAACTCGGCGTCGAAGTCGCACGCGTGCAGGGCTCGGGTCCGAAGGGCCGCATTACGAAGGAAGACGTCTCGGGCTTCGTGAAGGGCGCGATGACGGGCCAGCGCGCAGCGCCGGCCGCAGCGGCCGCGCCGGCAGGCGGCGGCGAGCTGAACCTGCTGCCGTGGCCGAAGGTCGACTTCTCGAAGTTCGGCCCGTTCGAGGCGAAGCCGCT